>DASRZL010000206.1:0-4193 GCA_035686425.1 Thermoleophilia bacterium | reverse complement strand
GCAGCTGCGTGGGCGCGTCCCCGTGTAGCCGGGGAACGGGCCGGGGAACTCGGCGATGGCGCCCATGCCGACGCGGTGGTGGTTGCGGCCGGTGAGCATCGCGGCGCGGGTCGGCGAGCAGACGGCGGTGACGTGGAACCGATTGTAGGTGAGCCCCATCTCTCGCACGCGCGTCAGGTTGGGGGTGGCGATGCCGCCGCCGAAGGTGTCTGGGCCGCCGAAGCCGGCGTCGTCGATGAGGACGAGGAGCACGTTGGGCGCGGTCTCGGGCGCTTTGGGTCCGGGGATGAAGGACCAATCCGCGGCGGAGTCGGCGATCGTCCGCCCGGCGGCGCCTCCGAACTTCTTGTCCGCGATCGGCAGTACCGTGCGGTCGGGGCTGAACTTGCCCGCCGCCTCGGCCAGGGCGTCCTTCATGCCCCTGACGCCCTTCTTGTCCATCCGGGCGACCGACTTGGCCGGCGTGGTCAGTGCCCGCTCGGCGGCCAGGCGGTCCTCCTCGTCGACCATCGCGATGATGGCGGCGGTGCCTGGCTTGAGCTTGTCGCCCATACCCGCCTCGAGGCCGCTGTCCACCTTGTGCCTGGCGAACTTGCCGATCACGCCGCCGGCGGCCGCGCCGACGGCGACTGCGCCCAGCATCGGCGGCGCCGCGAGGCCCACCAGGACGCCGACGCCGCCGCCCCACCCCGCGCCCTTGCGGCCGAGGTGGCTGCCGGTATCGGTGACATGGACCTCTCCGGCCTCGTCGCGCGTGACGAGGATCATCCCGTCGGACCGGACCTGCTTCTCCTTGACGAGCCGAACGAGCTCGTCGAAGTCCTTCTGGGCCGGCTCCAGTGCAGGGTATCCTGCCAGGATCAGATCGAATGCGTCGCCCACGACCCCTCCCTTGCGTTGCGGCTCGGGTCAAGCGACCGAGCCAGTCGGATCTGTAGAATGCTCAGCTTTGCGAGTCTGTGCGGCCGGGGGGTTGCTAGCACGCCCCAGCCGCGGCCGATGCGAGTGACCGCATGGTAACGCATACACCCGTCCTGGGTGTATGCTTCGGCGTTAGAAACCAGTACGGAGGGGGCGCGGCGCTGCCGTCCCATAGACTTCAGGCAGACGATGCGCGTCTCCTTGTGCTAGCGTCTGCGGTGCTCACTCGGCGCGACCTGGGCCCGCGGATGTGCCGTCAGCGCATCGCGGCAGCGGACTGAGGAGCCACTTTGGCGCAAAGCGAGCAGCCTCGTCGGACCAAGCGCGAAGCTACCACCGCGGCCATGCTGGACGCGGCGAGAGAACTCTTCGCGGAGCGCAGTTTCGCGGCCGTTTCAGTCCGTGACATCGCAGAGAGAGCCGGCGTCAGCCACGCGCTCGTACACCGGTATCTCGGCTCCAAGGACGACGTCTACCGGGCCGTACTCGCGCGCAACGAGACCGATATCCGCGACGCGGCGCACGGTACACTCGACCTGGATGAGGCCTTGAGCTTCATGCTCAAGGAAAGCCAGTTCCAACACGTTGACTACCTTCGCCTCGTCATCGCCTCCGCGCTTCAGGGGATGCCCTACGCCACCACCAAAGGCAGCTTCCCGGCGATGCAGCGACTCATCGAACTCGCCGAGGGCCTCGCGGCGAACGAGCCCCACGACCCGCGGCTGCCGCCGGCCCGGGTCGCCATCTGCATGGTGGTGGCTCTGGACCTAGGCTGGGCCGCCATGGAGAAGTGGCTGGTGGAGGCGGCTTCCCTGGAGGAGTACGACCGCGAGGCTCTGGTGGGCTGGCTGGAGCAGGCCGTGCTTTGCATCGCACACGGGATGCTGCCCGGCCGGGAAGACTGACCTCCCGCGCCCTGCGTGAGATCCTGTGGCGGCGTCGCCACGCTTCCCCGCCCATCCTCAACCCTCTTGGCGAATCAGCGTGGCCCGTGAGTCCCCTTGGTCGTCTCACGGGGACGAGTGGTGTCGGCGGAGTGGGCAGGCGCCATGCCGACGCTCTGCGCAGAGGAGGCTACGCGTGACCGGTCGCGACCACCGCGGGAAGAAGCGCACGCAGACGATCGACGACATCTCCGCCGCCGCGGAGGCTCTCGAGGCGCAGCTCGAAGCCGTCCTCCGCGGCATCGTCGTGCAGAGCGTCCTGGGCAAGCGCGACTGACCCGCCCTGGGCGTGCGGCTCGCCGTCGCCCCCGGTCCACTGGCGCGAGGGGCATGGAGCCGGTACGCTCTGTGTCCAGCTGGTCACCCAGGGACACCAGAGCGATTCGAGGGGGCAGGAGCATGGCGCCGACCGCAAGGCGTGACTACGGAGCAAGGCCGCGGTGGCGCCCCGGGCGACCGCGCATCCGCCTGTGGCGCATCCTGTTGCAGTGGCTGACGAGCGCCGTCGCCCTGTACCTCGCCGCCCTGGTGATGCCCGGCGTGAGCATCGAGGGGCCGGTAGCGGCCCTGCTGGTGGCGGCGCTGATCGCCGTCCTCAACGCGCTCTTGCCGCCGGTCATCGCTGCGCTGCGCCTCCCCTACATGCTCGCCATCGGCTTCCTGCTGGTCCTCGTGCTGGACGCGCTGATGGTCATGCTTGCGGCGGACCTCTCGGACAACACGTTCAAGGTCGATTCCTTCCTTGCGGCGCTGCTCACCGCGCTGGTCGCGGCGGCGATCGCCGTCGCCCTCGAGGTCGTGCTGGGGACGAACGACGATGACGTGTACTCGTTGCGCGTCACGCAGCGCATCGCACGCCGCTCGCGCGACCGCGAAGAGACCGACGTCCCGGGGATCATCTACCTCGAGATCGACGGCCTCGCCCGGCCGGTGCTGCAGCGCGCCATGCGTAGCGGGCACGCGCCCGAGATGGCGAGCTGGCTGGCGGCCGGTTCCCACCGCCTGTCCGAGTGGGAGACCGACCTTTCCTCCCAGACGGGCGCCTCGCAGTCGGGACTGCTGCTCGGCTCCAACGACGACATCCCGGCGTTCCGCTGGGTGGAGAAGGAGTCGGGCCGCATCATGACCTGCTCGGCTCCCCCCGACTGCGCCCTCATCGAGGAGCGGCACTCGAGTGGGCACGGGCTCCTGGCCGACGGCGGCGCCAGCCGCAGCAATCTGCTCTCCGGCGACGCCGACCACGTCATCATGACCGTCAGCCGCATGGAGGCCGAGAAGAAGGCAAACCCCGGCTATCGTGCGTTTCTCGCCGACGGGTACAACGTCACGCGCACCCTCGTGCTCTTCCTCTACGAGGTCGTTCTGGAGCGGACGGCCGTGGTGCGCCAGCGCCGTCGCGACGTGCAGCCACGCGGCCACCGGCCGTTCAGCTACGCCTTCATGCGCTCGGGGCTCTCGGTGTTCGTGCGCGACTTCACGGTGAACAGCATCATCAGCGACATGATGACCGGCATCCCGGCCGTGTACGCGTGCTTCGCCGGCTACGACGAGGTGGCGCATCACTCCGGCCTCGAGCGCGATGACGCCATGGAGGTGCTGCGCAAGCTCGACCAGCAGTTCGGCCGCATCGCGCGCGCCCGCGAGTACGCCGCCCGCCCCTACGAGATCGTCGTCCTCTCGGACCACGGCCAGACCCAGGGTGCGACCTTCAAACAGCGCAACGGCTACGGGCTGGACGAGCTCGTCGAGCGCAATCTCCGCGGCTCGGGCGTCGAACGCCTGGGGGGTGGCGACGAGAACGACAGCGCCGTGGGCAAGGCCGTTCGCGAGGCCACGGGCCGGAAGCAGAAGGAGACGCCCAAGAACG
This sequence comes from Thermoleophilia bacterium, assembly GCA_035686425.1. Classification (GTDB taxonomy): domain Bacteria; phylum Actinomycetota; class Thermoleophilia; order UBA2241; family UBA2241; genus CAIXSE01. The sequence goes on along the minus strand of DASRZL010000206.1, from coordinate 461 downwards.
AGGTCGGCGACCGCAAGGTCGTGGTGATGGGGTCCGGCAACCTCGGGCTCATCTACCTGATGGACGAGCCGCGGCGGCTCACGATGGAGGAGATCGACGAGCGCCACCCGGATCTGCTGCCGTCGCTCCGCGCGCACCCGCACGTCGGGTGGCTGCTGGTGCGCTCGGCGGTGCACGGCGCCGTGGCGCTGGGCGCCGACGGCATCAACTTCCTCTCGGAGGGGCGCGTCGAAGGCGAGGATCCGCTGGCGCCGTTCTCGCCCACCGCGGCCTCCCACCTGCTGCGCACCGACGGCTTCGCGCACGTCGCCGACATCATGGTCAACAGCTTCTACGACGAGCAACTGGACGAGGGCTGCGCCTTCGAGGAGCTGATCTCGTTCCACGGCGGCATGGGTGGGCCGCAGACGAAACCGTTCCTGATGCATCCAGTGGAGCTGCTCGTCCCGGATGAGCCGATC
>DASRZL010000205.1:0-60819 GCA_035686425.1 Thermoleophilia bacterium | reverse complement strand
CGCAACCAGATCCGCGCCGACGCCGAGCAGGCGCTGACGGCTATCGCCGGCGGACGCTCCGTCGAGGTCAAGCTGGATGCCATGTCGTGCGACGAACGCGACGCCCTCGCCGGCCGCCTGCGGCAGCGGGACCAACTCGTGCCGTCTCTCTTCGGCCCTGGCTCGCGCACGCGCACCATCGCCGTCGCCAGCGGCAAGGGTGGCGTCGGCAAGAGCACGGTAACGGTGAACCTGGCGACCGCGCTCGCCGCTCAAGGGAACGCGGTCGCATTGATCGACGCGGACGTCTACGGCCCCACGGTCCCCCTGATGATGGGGCTCGCCGCCGTACCGCCGGAGACCCATGACGGCAAGATGATCCCACCTGAAGCCCATGGCGTGAAAGTAGTCTCCATGGGGTTCTTCCTGCCCGACAACGAGCCCGTGATCTGGCGTGGGCCGATGCTGGGCCGCGCCATCGAGCAGTTTCTCGGCGACGTTCTCTGGGGTAGCCCGGACTACCTGCTCATCGACCTCCCGCCCGGCACCGGTGACATCGCCCTCACGATCGCACAGATGATCCCCGGAGCCGAGCTGATCATCGTCACCACCCCGCAGGAGGCAGCCGCTCGCACGGCAGTGAAGGCGGCCAAGATGGCTCAGATGACCAAGCAGCGAGTCCTCGGCGTCGTCGAGAACATGGCGTACTTCGTCTGTCCGGGCTGCGGCGATCGTCACCATATCTTCGGCCGCGGCGGCGCCTTCGAGATCGCCCGGCTCATGGACACCCGCCTTCTGGGCCGCATCCCTCTCGATGAGGCGACACGCGAGGGCGGCGACCGCGGCACTCCGGCCGCCCTCGACCCATCGACGCCGGTTGGCGCCGCGTTCGCCGACATCGCCAAGATCATCGCCCGAGGCGATGCGGCGACCACCGCGGAGCTTGCGGAGGCGTGACGCCCTCAGGATTCCTCCCCTTGGTACTACTACTTATCTCGTAGCCGCCTCTGGAGGAATGTTCCATGCCCGGATGGCTCGCGCGAACCGATGAGCGTGCCATGGAGGCTGCAGTACAGCACCACGGCCGTGCCCACGGGGTCGGACCACCGATGCTCGGAGAGGATGTCCTGACTCTGCTTGCCGCGACGGTGACCGACGTCTGCGCCGCGGCCGGCATCTCGTTCTGCGCCGTCAGCCGCGTCTCCGGCGATGGGGCCGTCCTCGCCGCTATCCATGGCGGACCCTCACGGCTCGCGCGGGGCACGAGCTGGCGCATCCCCGAAGTGCCGCCTGCCCGCCAGGCCATCGTCACAGGGCGGGCCGTCATGCTGGCCAGCCGCAACGACCCGCGCCTTACCCCCGCCCAGCGCGTCGCAGTCACGGGCGACGCCGCCATCGTGAGCCTCGCGTTCGTGCCGCTGCTGGCTCGCGCCGGCGCGAGCGGCTTGCTCGTCCTGGGCGACCGCCGGCCTCGTGACCTGGCGCCGGAGGTCGCGCGGCTCACACCGGTAGCCAGGCTGATGGCGCAGGTGCTCGAACAGGACGAGCGCCTCGACGGCCTGGCGCGGTCGGCAGATGATCTCGCGCTCGTTCTCGATGCCGACATCGAGGCGCACGGCCGCGCAGCCGGGCCGGACAAGGTGCTTCGCGTCGTCGCACGGCGGCTCGCGGAGCTCTGTCACGCGCCGAAGGTGGACATCCACGCCGTGGAGGGCGAGCGTCTGCGCACCATCGTGCGCTGGCAGCACGGGCGCTTCGCAGCGGACGTCGAGGGCTCGTCGCCGGCGCTGGCGGAATGGCCGCTGACGCGCGCCATCGTCGCGGCGGGGCGCCCCGACGTGGTGGCCTCGCCGGATGATCCCAGACTCTCCGGCTCTGAGCGCGACGACCTTCGGCGCTGGAACGCGAAGGCGATCCTCGGCATCCCTCTCGTCAGCAACGGCCGGGTGATCGGCATCGCGGAGGTGGTCGACAACGTGCCACGCGACTTCGAAGAGGTCCTGCGGCCCGCAAGCATGCTCGGCGAGATCGCTGCGCACTTGCTCGACAAGGCACTCCTGCTCGTGAGCCTGGAGCAGCGCGACGTCTCCTTGCGCGAGATCGTCAGGCTTGGCGCGCGGATCAACGCCACCACCCGACCGACGGAGATGGCGACGTTCTGCGCCCAGCGGCTCCTGGAGGTGCTCGATGCCACGCGCTGCGAGGTCTACAAGATGGAACGCGGCGATCTCAGCTGCCTCGCCAGCATCGACCGTCGCCCAGGCCATGAGGCTCCGACCGCCGGCCGACCGGCTCCCCTTGGGGACCTTCCCAGCCTGGCGCGAGCCGCTCAAGATCACGACGTCCTCGTCATCGCGGGCGCCGATGACCCGAGACTCACCGACGAGGGGCGCCTCGCGTGGCAGCGTTGGGGCTTTGCGAGCGAGCTCTCCATTCCCCTCGTCATCGACGAGCGGATCGTGGGACTGATCGACGTCTTCGACGTCACGTGCCGGCAGTACACCGACCATCTCGACTTCGCACGCAGCGTGGGCCAGCTCGTGGCCGGGGCCTTCGACAACCTCCTTCTTCTCGAGCAGCTCGCCGAAACCAACCAGGATCTGGGCGTGCTCGCCGAATCGAGCCTCGAGTTCGGCTCGTCCCTCGATCTCTCCGAGGTCCTGCGATCGGTGGCCTCGCGGATGTGCCGCACCGCCGCGGCCGCATGCTGCGATATCTACGCGATCGAGGGGGGCGACCTGCGCGGGCTCGTGAGCACCGACGGCTCCTCGCTCAACGACAAGTTTCCCGGGACCCGATACGCCCTCCCCGACAACGCCGCCTCGCGGCGCGCCATCGAGCTGGGGCAGCCCGTCGTGGTCACGGACATCGCCGGAGACCCCAGGGTGACCGGCGGGGAACGCACGGAGAACCCGCGCTGCGGATTCCAGACGCTCGTCGACCTCCCGCTCATCGACCGTGGTGAGACCATCGGTGTCGCGACCCTCTACGATGTCGCGCGTCACGACTTCTCGCGCACGGATCTCCTGCGCGGCCTCGGCCAGATCGCCGCGCAGACGATCGCCAACGCTCGCGTCCACGCAACGCTCGACGACGGCGCCACCAGACTGCGGCAGATCCACGACGCGGGCCTCGAGCTGGCGTCGAGCCTCGACCTGGCTCACGTGCTCGAGGCGGCCGCCCGCCGTGTATGCGACGTGGCCGGCGTCGACTCCTGCGACGTCTACACGCTGCGCGCCACTGAGCTCCGCTGTCAGGCGAGCCTGCTGCGAGGATCGCGCGACGAGGAACGGCTCTCGCGTGGGCTCAGCCTGCGCGACTGGCGCGCCGCACGGCTGGCCGTCGAGTCCAGATCCGTCGTGCGCGCCCTGAGCAGGGAAGACCAGCGGTCCGGCGATCGCGCGGATCTGGATGGTTCGCAGTCGGCTCACCACAACGGCCTCGTCGTCCCCCTGGTGGTCGAGCGGCAGGTGATCGGAGTCGTCTCGCTGTTCGACACAGGCCGGCAGCGGACGTTCAGCGACGACGACGTCGCCGGCGTCGAGGCCGTCTGCCGAGTGGCGGCGCTCGCGATCGTCAATGCCGGGCGCTTCCGTGACGCTGAGCTGCGCGGTCGCGGGTCGGAGCTCCTCAACGAGATCGCCGCGCGGGCCGGCTCGAGCCTGGACACGAGGACGATCGCAGCGTCCACTGTGGAGGAGCTCGCGGCACTCCTGCCGTTCACCGAAGCGTGCCTTACGATGGCGGGCGACGACGCGCGTTGGGACATCGTGTATGGCTCGTCGCCCAGCCTGAAGGCCTTCGGGGACCGCGACGACGAGGCCGTGGCAGAAGCGCTCGAGACCCTCCGTCGCGAGCGCGTCAGCCTCTTCGATCTGCGGTCAACCCCGCTCGTGACCGAGCGGGACCCATTGGCTCTGTCGCTTCGCTCGCTCCTCGCGATCGGCATCTTCGTCGACGACTCTCTGGCCGGCGTACTCTCGCTCGGCTCTGCCCGGAAGGACGCCTTTGCCGACGCCGACCGGGAGCTCCTCGAGCGAGTGGGCGCGCTACTCGCCCTGTCATTCAAGAACGCCCGGCTCTATCAGACGATCAAGACCATGCACGTGGCCAACCTGAAGGCGCTGATCTCGGCGCTCAACGCGCGCGACCACTACGCCGTAGGCCACGCAGCTCGTGTCGCCGCCTACACGCTGCTGCTTGGCCGCGAGCTGGGCTGGCCCGCCGGCCGCCTTCAGGAGATCACCGAGGCGGCCTTCCTCCATGACGTCGGCCGCATCGGCATTCCCGACGATGTGCTCTACAAGCCAGGCCGTTTGAGTGACGAAGAGTCCGCCGAGATCCGCCACCATCCTGTCGCCAGCGCCGAGATCATCCAGCCGCTGTTCACCGCAGACATCGTGAGCGCCGTGCGCCACCACCATGAGCGCTGGGACGGCACGGGCTACCCCGACGGCCTGGCGGGCGACCGTATCCCTGAGCTGGCCCGCGCCATATGTATCGTCGATTCGTACGACGCGATGTCCTTTCAGCAGCCGCACCACGAGGCGCTGTCATACGCCGACTGCCTCGCCGAGCTAGACCGCTGCAGGGGAAGCCAATTCGACCCGGCCATGGTGACGACCTTCATGCGGGTGCTGGACAGGCTTGACGAGCGCCGCTCCGCCGCCCGCGCGGCGGCCGAGGATGCGGCCTCCCGGGTCGACCCGGTGGCGCTCGCCGCGCTCGGCACGCTCGGCGACGAAAGCAGAGTGGAGTTCACGCGCATGGCCGACATCCTTCGCGAGGTGCGCGACGCACACGCCGGCGTGCGCTTTCTCACCACCATCGTGCCCGGCCACGAAGGCTGGCTGATGGTGTGCGACCCGGAGGAAGAACCCGAGTCCCGATCGCACCTCGGCCAGCGGATCGACACCTCCGTTATCGGGGACGACGCGATCCTGCAGGCCTCCGACCGCAACGTCCTGAAGCTCGACGACCTCGGAGTCTGGGTCAGCGGCGTCGCCGAGGTGCTCGACGAGGAGAAGGGCGTGGTGGGGCTGGCGTGCGCGCATCTCGCGCCCGCCGACGATTGGCCTGCGGAGCTGGGCACAAGCGCGGCGAGCCACGAGCGCACGTTCTCAGCCGTCGTCGAATCGGCGACAGCCCGTCTCGGGCGGGCCCGCGTGGACGCGGTCACGGACGGCCTCACGGGGCTCTACAACCAGCGCTATTTCAAGCAGCGGCTGAGCGAGGAAGTCGCGCGAGCCACCGAACAAGGTAGACCGCTCTCTCTGCTCTTCTGCGACCTGGATCACTTCAAGGGCTACAACGACCGTCTCGGGCATGTCGCCGGTGACAAGGCGCTGCGAGCGGTGGCCGGCGTTCTTCTGCACTCAATCCGCCAAGTCGACCTGGCAGCAAGATACGGTGGAGAGGAGCTGACGGTCATCCTTATCGACACCGCCGGCGACGCCGCCGTCGAGGTCGCCGAGCGCATCCGGCAGGGCGTCGCCGCGCTCGACCTCGGCGCGCCGGAGTACGCCATCACCGTCAGCATCGGCACCGCCGCCTTCCCCAGCGATGCGGCCCTCGCGGAGGAACTCGTCGACAAGTCCGACTGGGCGATGTACCTCGCCAAGCGGCAGGGACGTGACCGGGTGGTGCCTTTCGGGCGCGTCGGAGACGACAGTCTTGACCGCGACAGTGCCCGCGGCCAAGGCGTCACGGGGTAGCCGGTCTTGCGTGGGCAGGCGATACCGCCTGCCTCCCCCGCAGTTGTCTGCCCTTTCGCTGTTCCGCGATGATCTCAGGCAGGATTCTGGCTAGGATTAGGGAACTTTCCAACGCCCACCGACCCCCGGCCCCAACCCGCCATGCGAATAGGACGAGCGAACGGAGATGACTGGCTCCGCCTCGGTGAAGCGGCGGCGGAACTCGGCGTGAGCCTCAACACGCTCCGGCGATGGAGCGATGCCGGCAAGCTCACGTGCTACCGCAGCCCCGGCGGGCATCGCCGCTACCGGCGCGCCCACGTGGAGGCCCTGCTCCACGCCGAGAACAGCGGGGGCGCGATCCCCTGCATCCCTGCCGGGCCGGCCGACGTGGCGGCCAACGCATTCGGAGCGGATGACCCGCGAGCGCCTCTGCTGGCTCTCGCGCGCGTCGCCGCCGAGGGTGTGGGCGTGACCGGCTGCAGGATCTCCCTCCGCGCGGAGGACGGCGGCCTTCGCGTCATGAGCACCCGCAGCCGGATCGGCGGGGCGATCGAAGATGCCGTGGCCGGCGCCGGAGACGCACTCCCGGCGGTGAGAGAAGTTCTTCGCACCGGCCGCCGACTGGTCATCGCCGACCTCGCCACGACCAGCCTGCTGGACCGCGGCGACGCCGCGGTCCACCGGCAGCGCGGCGACGCGGCCATTCTCGCGCTCCCGGTGAACGCCGACGGGCGCATCCGTGCCGTGATGGAACTCGTCGAGTCGCGCGCGCCGCGCACTTTCGACGGCGCGAACCTGACGTTCGCCGAATTCATGGCGCGCCAAGCCTCGAGACTCATCTCGACCCAGGAGGCCGAGGAGGAGCCCGGACCGACGGCGAGACTCCCAGACGAGGCGGCCTCAACGCCGGGGGCACCCTCTTTCGAGGCGGAGGAGCTGCTGCGCACGCTGGTCGAGCGCCTCCGTCACGAGACGCACGCCGCGGCCTGCGACATCCTGCGGTACGACCCGGATGCCGACTCTCTCGAGCCGGTGGCCGCAGCCGCAGCCGGAGAGGCGGCCTCGCTGCAGGGGCTCGTCTATCCGTCGGTCGACTTCGGCGAGGCCGCCGGGGCGCTCACCTCGGGCGAGCCGGTGATGATACGCGACCTCTCGGGTCAAAGGCTCGCCGGACCGCACCTGGTCCGGCGCGACCACAACGGAGCGCACAGCGTCTACGCGACGGCGATCCATCTCGGCGACCGGGTCGTCGGACTCCTCGAGGTGTACGGCACAGCCCCGGACCTGATCCTCGGCCGGGACGAGCTTGCGGTCGTAGAGGCCGCCGCCGCGGCGGCGGCCCTGGTGCTGGGAGGCGAGAGTGGTCCCGGAGTGCTGTCTCGCCGGGTCGCCGAGCTCGACGGTCTCATCGCCGGATTCAGCGCCTTCTCGCCGGCGATGGACCCCGAGTCGTTCGTCCTCGCCGCCCTGCAGGCGCTGCGCGAGCGCGAGCAGATCGCCGCCTGCACCCTGTATCGAGTCGACGCCGGCGTCGCCGAGCCCTTCCCCGCCGGCGACACCCGGGGAAACCCGATCGACGGCGGAGCCCCCTGGCGCCTAGAGGAGTACGCCGCCGCGACTGCGGCGGAGAGCAGCGGCTCGCCGGTGACCGACGGCCGCGGCCGCGGCCTCGAGCCCGACCGGGTCGCGGCAAAGCGGTTCCTCGATGACCGCGGCCTCACCAGTGTGGTCCTCGCTCCGGTGGTCGTCTCGGATCGGTGCGTCGGTGTTCTTGAGCTCGGAGCGGCGGACGCCGACGGCCTGACGACCGCGGAAGACGTAGCACAGGTCACCGCCGATCTCTTGGCAGTCGTGCTCGGCAGCAGCGACGTGGTCGCCCGTCTGCAGCGCCGCAACCGGGATCTCACGCTCGTGCTCGAGGCGGTCCTCGAGGGCTCGGCGCGCCTGACCACCGACGAGGTCCTCCACGCCGTCGTCGAGCGACTCGCGGAGCTGACGCGGACACCGGTCGCCGACATCTACTCTGTCGAGGGTGACACCTTGCGTGCCCTCGTGAGCTACGACGGCGGTCACTTCGACGTGGAGTGGGAGGGCATCGTGCTGCCGCTGCGCCGCTATCCGTGCAGCCTGCGCGCGGTGGAGACCTGTGAGATCACCATCGCCCCCTCGCTGGACGACGCCATCCTCGCGGGAGAGGGACGCCGCTCTCTCGAGAAGTGGGGCTACCAGTCACAGCTGTCGATGCCACTGATGTCCGGTGGTCACGTCCTCGGGGTCATCGAGCTGTGCGATTACCAGCCGCGCGACTTCGCCGAGGACCTCGACCTGATCCGCGGCCTCGGCCAAGTGGCTGCTCACGCACTTGAGAACGCAGCACTCCTTGAGCAGGTGGACCGACGCACTCACGTCCTCAACGAGCTCGTGGAGCTCGGCATGCTGGCCCGGCACACGCGCGATGCGGGCTCACTCACGCGCACCATCGCCGAACGTGTACTGGCCACGGTCGACGCGGCCAGCTGTGACATCTACCGCATGGAAGACGACGCTCTGCGCTGCGTCGCAAGCTTCGACCGGAGCGGACACGACGAGTCGGTCCTGGGCAGCGAATTCGACCTGGAGCGCTACCCCACGACCGTCGAAGCGATGGACGGCCACCGCGCGCTCATCATCTCCAGTCCGGACGACCTCCAGCTCAATGAGGACGAGCGGCGTACGTACAGGGAATACGGGTTCGCGAGCGAGATATGCCTCCCCCTGGTCGTCAACGACGAGCTCTTCGGGCTGCTGGACATCTACGACACCCGGGAGCGGGATTTCACCGAGTACTTGAGCTTCCTGAGCAGCGTCGCCCAGACCATCGCCGGCGCGTTCGAGAGCGCGCTGCTGGTGGACCAGCTGGAGAGGCGCGGTGTCGTGCTCCGCGAGATCGTCGAGCTCGGCGCGGTAGCTTCCCAGACACACGATCTGGAGACGGTCCTCACCGCACTCGCCGAGCGCCTGCGCGACACCATCGGCGCCGCCGACTGCGACATCTTCACCCTGCAGGGCGACCAGCTCCGCTGCCTCGTGAGCGCGGACCGGGACGGCCTTGATGCGAGCGTCGTCGGTCACGTCCTCGATATCGACCTGTTCCCGGCGACGGCGATGGCCGTGCGCAGCGGACAGGTCATGGCCATCGCCAGTCGTGACGACCCCCGCCTGACCGAGGACGAGCGCAGGGACATGGCGGCGCACGGCTTCGAGAGCGAGCTCTGCATCCCGCTGGTCGGTGGCGACAGGGTGATCGGCCTCATCGACGTGTTCGACACGCGTCCGCGAGACTACGGCGAGTACCTCGACTTCCTGCGCAGTGTCGGGCAGACGGCCGCCGGCGCCATCGAGAACGCCATGCTGCTCGACAAGCTGGAGCGCCGCAACACCACGCTGGCGGAGCTCGTCGAGCTCGGCAGGGCGGCCTCCGGCGCCGGCGGCCTCTCCGAGCTCGTGCGAGCGGTCGCGCCCCGGTTGGTCGACGTCATGGAGGCCGACGGCTGCCAGGTCTTCATCCTGCGCGACGAAACGATCTTCTGCGTCCTCACCTACGACAACGGCGAGTTCCTGGAGGAGTACCCTGACCCGCCTCTCGATCTCGACCTGTTCCCGAGCACACGAACGGCCATCGCCGCGAAGACGGCCCTCGTGATCGAGAGCCCGGGGGATCCGCGCCTCAGCGACTACGAGCGGGACCTGTATCTCAAGTCCGGTTCCCAGAGCGAGATCTGCGTCCCGCTCGTGCTCGACGACCGCGTCGTGGGCCTGCTCGATGTCTACGACCATCGCCGACGGGACTATGCGGAGTACCGCGATTTCTTGCTCCGCGTCGGCCAGATGATGGCCGGCGCCCTCGAGAACGCCCTCCTCATGGAGCGCCTCGAGGAGAGCAACCAGACGCTCGGACTCCTCGTGGAGAGCGGCATCGAGTTCGGTGCGACGCTGGACCGGGACGACGTCCTCGAGAGCGTCGCCCGCCGCCTCTGCGCCGCGACGGCCGCTCCCAGCTGCGACATCTTCACCGTTCACGGCGACGTAATGCGCTGCGTGGCCTGCATCGACCACGGCGAGCCGGATCCCGAGTACGTCGGGACGGAGTACCCCCTCGCCGAGCTTGGATTGGCTCGCGCGGCTCTCGAGACCCGGCAGCCGCTCTACGCTGAGGACATCGCCACCGACCCTCGCGTCAGCGACTTCGAGCGGAGCGCGGCTCCGGCCTGGGGGCACCGTGCGATGCTGCACCTCCCGCTCATCAGCCGCGGCGAGGTAATCGGGATCGCCGGGATCTACGACGACCACAGTCGGCGGTTCGAGCGCCTCGACTTCCTCCACAGCCTCGCACAGGTGGCGGCCAGCGCGCTGACCAACGCGACCCTGTTTGACCAGCTCGACCGCAGCGCCGAGCGCATGGCGCTGGTCGGCGACGTCAGCTTCGAGCTGTCCTCGTCGCTCGACCTCCACGAGGTACTGCTCTCGACGGCCCGCCGCTTGTGCGCGGTCGCCGAAGCGCCGACGTGCGACATCTACACGCTGCGCGACGACGCCTGGCTCACGAGCGTCGCCAGCGTCGATGAAGGCAGTGTGGACGCCGCCTGGCAGGACCGCTCGTTCCCACTGGACGAGTGGGCCGCGATGCGCAAAGCGGTCGAGACCCGCGAACCGGTCGTCGTCGAGAACCGTGACGATCCCCTCTTGCTGCCGGGCGAGGTCGCCCTGATGGCGGCTTTCGGCGAGTCGGGCGCGCTCATCGTGCCCCTGATCTCCAAGGAGCGCGTCATCGGAGTGCTGGAGCTCACGCACCGGGAGGTCCAGCGACGCTTCTCGCCCGAGGAGATCGCGACCGTAGTCTCCATCTGCCGGTTCGCCGCCATCGCGATCGACAACGCCGAACTGTACGAAGGCATCAAGCGCATGCACCTCGGCAACCTCAAGGCGCTCAGCTCCGCGCTGAACGCGAAGGATTACTACACCCTCGGGCACGCCGCTCGCGTCGCTGCGTACATGGCGCTGCTCGGAAAAGAACTCGGCTGGTCCGACGCCTTGATCCGCGACGTGGAGGAGGCGGCCTACCTGCACGACATCGGCAAGATCGGAGTGCCCGACCGGGTCCTGCTCAAACCGAGCGGCCTGAACGGGCACGAGTGGGAGCTCATGCGCCAGCACCCGCTCTTCAGCGCCGACATCATCCAGCCGCTGTTCGACGACGCGCTCGTGGAGGGCGTGCGGCATCACCACGAGCGCTGGGCGGGTGATGGGTACCCGGCGGGCCTGGTGGGCGAGGCGATCCCCCCGATCGCTCGCGCCATGTGCGTGGCGGACTCCTACGATGCGATGTCGTTCCGGCGGCCCTATCGGCAGGGCTACACCGACGAGGAATGCCTCGATGAACTCGAGCGCTGCCGCGGCATCCAGTTCGACCCCGGCGTCGTAGACGCGTTCCGCCGCGTGCTCGAACGCGTGGGGAAGGGCCGCCGCTCCGCCGCCGGCGTAGCCGGCGAGGCGGCGGCCGTCATCACCGCGGCGGAGTGCCTCGCGCTCCGCGAGGATCCCGACGATAGCCGGCCTGAGTTCGCCGCTCTGGCGCAGAAGCTTCGCGCGGCCAGCGCCGCTGGCCCCCGGTCGTGCCGCGTCAAGGCGTACTATCGCGACGGCCGCAGGGCAATGGTCCTGGCCGATTCCCAAGCCGGCTCGCCCGAGGCGGCGCGACCCGGCGACGCGGTCATCGCGGACGACGAGTTGGTCGAGGTGTTCGCCGGCCGGGAGCCGCAGGCGAACGTGCTCTTCGTCGATCAGTGGGGCGTCTGGATCCGCGGCGTCGCCGCCGTCCTCGACGCCGAGGGCTCCGTCGTCGCGGCGCTCTCCGCCGATGTGCCCGCCACCGAGGGGATCACCGAGCTCGAAGGTCTGCGCAGCAACGTGGCCCTGACGTTCGCGTCGATGCTCCAGAGCACGGCGGTCCACTCCGGGCGCACCGAACTCGAGGCGATCACCGACGGCCTGACCGGGCTGTACAACCACCGCTACTTCCACGAGCGCCTGAGCGAGGAGATGGAGCGCTGCCTGGAGCAGGATACGAGCATGGCCCTGCTGTTCTGCGACCTGGACAACTTCCGCGCCTTCAACGAGCTCCACGGCCACGGATCAGGCGACCGGGCGCTGCGTGCCGTCGCCCGGGTGCTCGAGAGCTCCGTCCGACACGTGGACCTGGCCGCGCGGTACGGTGGCCAGGAGTTCGCCGCCATCCTCATCGATACGGCCGAGGCGGGTGCGCTCGAAGTCGCGGAGCGGGTTCGCGCCGGCATCATGCGCACCCAGGTCGCAGCCGGCGCCGACACCCTCTCCGTGAGCATCGGCGTGGCCACGTGCCCCAAAGACGCGACGTTCAAGGACGAACTCATCGACAAGGCGGACTGGGCGATGTTCCTGGCCAAGCGGCGCGGGCGCAACAAGGTGATGACCTTCAGCGGAGAGCACGGCGGCGAGACACCGGAGCAGGCTGCTGTGGTGCACCCCGAGCATGTCGCCGCCATGGGCGAACTGGTCGCCGCCCGCGAGGCCTTTCGACAGCGGCGACGCTCGGCCGTCGCGCAGATCGCCCTCGCCGTGGCACGGGCGAATGGGGTTCCCCCCGGTGAGATCCTCACGGCCGTCACGGCCGCGGACGCCGGCGAGAGCGAGACGGGGAGCCCGGCGGGGAAGATCGTCGCCTTGGCCCAGACCTACCAGGCATTCGTGACCGAGCGACCCTACCGGGCGCGCATCTCGGAGGCTGAGGCGCTCGACGAGCTCCTGAAGTGCCCGGCGCTCACCGGAGAGACCCGGCTCGCGCGAGCCTTCGAGCTGGTGCTCGCGCGCTGATCCCCCACGCGGTGCGGCTCAGTCCCGGCCGCCGCGTCGCGCCCGGGCGAAGCCGTCAGGCGTGGAGGAACGAGCAGAGGTAATCGCCGACGTCGCTGTCGGCGCCCGTGAGCCCCAGCGACTGGAGGAGACGGTAGAGCACGTGATCGTCGCTCACGACGGAAGCGCCCAGGTGCTCGTAGCGAGCGAGCAGTGCATCCAGTGCGCGTTCCGTTTCCTCGCCTGTCACCGTCGTCCTCCAGAACGGGTCCCTTGGGTCCACTGCAGGTATCGCCCACGACGCCGCGGTCGCCATAGGATTCCTGTCTAGGGCCCGGTGGCCCGAGGTCTTTGAGGAGACGAGGGCTGCTTCTCAGAAGTACGACCTGAGAGCGCCCCGGCGGCGGATGTCGACGCTGGCGCAGTGGAAGCCGCCACCGATGGTCTCGAAATCCCAGAAGGGACACTCGATGGGCTCGAAGCCCCACTCCTTGAGCTTGCGCACGAACCGCTTCTCGCCCGCGGACACGATCACGCGCGTCTCGTCGAGCATGACGACGTTCATCATGATCCAGCGGCTGCAGTTGAACATGGGGTGCGACTCCGGCATCTCCGGCTCGGGGCAGACCAGGACGTCCCAGCCGGCCTTTTCGAACATCTCCGGTACCCTGACCACTCGCTCAGGGTTGATGAGCAGCTTGCCCGGCGCCAGCGGCGAGAACGTCGCGTCGATGTGCATGGGGTGCGTGTCGTGAATCTCCACCTCGTGGACGGAGTAGTCGTCGCCGAGGTGCCGCTGCAGCCACTCGATGCCAAAGCGATTGCAGCAGCTCGACTGGGCGATGAAGACGTCTCGGCCGCACTTGATGGCGTCGGCCGCGTCGAACATCGGCTCGTACTCCGTGGGCAGGAAGCGCTGTGGTTCATCTTCCTCCGGCGCCACGAACCCCGGCGTGTAGCTCTCGTCCCCGAGGCGCGGCGGCGGCGCGGCGACCCAGCGGGCGCCGCCACGGAAGTACTCCTTGCAGAGCTCGCGGTACGCAAGCCGCTCGGTCGACCGGCTACGCCAGCCCATCGGGGCCTCGATAATCTGATCGCCGATGACGAACAGCACGTCGCGCGGCATGAGCGCATAGCAGCTGCTCGCGATCTCCCAGTCCGGCGTGCTCAGCGGGCGCTCGTAGGCATACGGCTCAGGCTGCCGCACCGTGACGCCAGCCTGCTCCAGGATACCGATGAAGGCGTCGAGGTCCCGCTCTGCCTTGCGGAGCATCTCGACCGGCCAAGGCGTGCCGCCGTACCGCTTGAAGAAGTCCCACTGGGTCTTGTCATGGACGGCCGCGGGCATGATCACGTCCCAAGGCGGCACAAGCGTCGTCTCGTCGACGCGTCCCACCACCATCTCCTCGAGCGGGTCCCACTCGTTGAACGCGTTCACGACGGGAGTCGATGTGCTGTGTTGGTCCACGCTTCCTCCTTGCGAATGCACCTCGGCGACGCGCTCGGAGAGCGGCGGAGCGCCCCACGACGCGGTGACAGGTCAGGCGAGTCGTCCGGCGACCCCGACGACGATCTCGGCGGCGACCCGGGCCGCGATACTGACTGGATCGCCGCCGGTCATACGAGGCCCGGCGCCGCAGATGTCGGCGGCCGCGAGCAAGGCACCGGAGACGACGCGGACGCCGGCGATCAGCTCTCGGGCCTGCAGCCCGACGGGGTCGCCGGTCCCCGCGACGACGGCCAGGTCGACCGAGAGATAGACCGCCTCCGTCCCGGTCGCTGCCGCCTCGAGGGCCTCCTGCGCGACCGTCTCCATGCCGTCGCGCAGCACGTCGTCCAACGAGTACATGGTGGCGCCGAGGCCGTCCAGCACGCGGCGGGCGGGCTCGTCAGGTGGAGCCGCCCGCCCGCCGACCAGCACCACGTTGGCCGGCGAGACGACGCCGAGCTCCAGCGCCCGCGCCCAGCGCGACTTCGCGGAGTACATGGGGTCGGGGGCGACCTCATACAAGGGAGTGAACGCGACGACGCCCAGCCGCCCTCGGAGCTTGCCGGAAAGGACCTGCATCACCGGGAGGCTGACCAGGGCATCGCCCCCGAGGACCAGCGGCGCTGCCCCAGTGGCGACGACATCGGCGAGGCGCTCGTGCGCCTGCACGAACGTCGCGCCGAGATCTCCGGGGGTCACCTCCACGTCCCCGTAATCCGTGGCCCGGAACCCGCCGCCGAGAGCGGGAAGCCAGTCCGCGTAGGTCTGCGAGGCGACGCGGACCGCGGCGAGCCAATCGGCTGCTGCGTTGAGAGGCAGGCCCAGCACGGCCAGCGCCATGCCGGTCAGTGCCGCCGGATCGTCGACCCGATGCAGGCCCAGGAGGCCCGAACCGGCGGGGGGCCGGTCCCCTCTCCCCCCGGAGGCGTCCCAGAGCTTGCTCAGCTCCTCCCGTTCCATCAGCTCATCACCAGCTGCGCTCGACGCGCTGCAGGACCGCGTGCTCCTCGACCAACTCGATGCCCAGACCGGGAGCGTCCGAGACGTCGACCCGCGAGACACCGTCCACGACCTCCTGCTTGAGGCCGCTGCCGATGTCGTGCGTCATGCCGCCGGGGCGCCACGGCAGGTCGGCGTCGCAGTGCACCGCGTTCGCCAACGCGACGCCCAGGTGGAAATGCGCGGCAAGGGCGATCGAGCTCTCGCCCATGTTGCCCATCATGACGGTGATCCCCGCGGCCTCGGCGATGGCGTTGACTTTGAGCGCGCCCAGAATGCCGCCGGTCTTCATGAGCTTGACGACGAACATGTCGCAGGCGCCGGCCTTGGCGCAGGCC
This sequence comes from Thermoleophilia bacterium, assembly GCA_035686425.1. Lineage (GTDB taxonomy): Bacteria > Actinomycetota > Thermoleophilia > UBA2241 > UBA2241 > CAIXSE01. The sequence goes on along the minus strand of DASRZL010000205.1, from coordinate 45,451 downwards.
AGCGCCTCGCGCGGCCCGCGCACGCTCTCATCGAGCGCGATGGGCACGTCCACGCGCTCGCGCACGAAGCGGGCCGCCTCGAGATCGTCCATGCGGACCGGCTGCTCCACGAACTCGATGCGGTGCCGCTCGAGCAGCTTGATGGCGCGCACCGCCGTCTTGGCATCCCACCAGCCCTGGTTGGCGTCAACGGCGACGCGCGCGCGCGGTCCCGCTGCCTCGCGCACCGCGGCGACGCGCTGCTCGTCGCGCTCGGGCGCGTCGCCGACCTTGATCTTGAAGCTGTTGATGCCCTCGGCCGCCAAGGCCCGCGTCTTCTCGGCCAGCGACTCGGGCGCGTCCCACCCGAAGGTGATGACCTCTTCGAGACCGTCCCGTGTGCGGCCGCCGATGAGATCGTGGAGCGGCCGCCCCAGAGCCTTGCCCTGCACGTCCCAGAGGGCCATCTCGAGCGCCCCGCGAGCGGCCTGGTTGCCCACGGTGTAGAGGTCGCGGTCCCAGACGTGATGGATGGCCTCGATGTCGAACGGGTCCCTGCCGATCACGGCCGGCCCGAGGTACTCGCCGATCACGTCCTCGACGCTCCACAGCGTCTCGCCCGTGAACTCGTAGGCCGGGCACGCCTCGCCGATCCCGGTGACGCCTTCGTCGGTCTCCACACGGACCAGGTCGCAGGGACCGTACGCCATCGCCGACGAGGCGATCACGAACGGGTCCTTCATGACCAACTCGAGAGTGTCGACGTGCACAGCGGTGATCTTCATCTGCGCGTCTCCGCGAGTCGGGTGCCGGGATCCTCCCCAGTCTACGCCATGGGGGCGGCGGACGAGTCCTTGTCCGGGCCACGTCACCGCCGTATCATCGGGCCGCCCGCGGGCCCGCGAGAGTGGGGCGAGTCGACGAAAAGGGAGCGGCCATGACTGAGCCCATCCGATTCGAACGCCACTACGAGACCGCCGGGTTCTTCAGCCCCCTTGCGGGGATGGAGTTCGCCGAGGACCGCATCGAGGTGCGGACCGACCCGCTCACGGGCATGACCGCCGTGGCCTCCGCGGGGCTGGAGGCCAAGGAGGAGATGTTCCTCGGCAAGACCGATTGGACGTATGCGGAGGCCCTCGCCGCGCGCACCAGGGAAGGCTGCTTCTTCTGCCCCGAGAAGGTGCTCGAGGCCACTCCGCGGTACCCCGATGAGCTCGTGCCCGGTGGCCGGCTGGAGCACGGCCGGGCGCTCGTCTTCCCCAACCTCTTCCCCCTGGCCGGCGTACACGCCGTGGCAACGTTCCCCGAGAAGCACTTTCTCCGCCCGAGTGAGTTCACGCCGGAACTGCTTGAGGAAGCGCTCGGCGCGGCCTTCTCCTTCGCCGGGTGCGCCGAGAGCTTCTACCCGGGCATGACGCACCTCGAGGTGAGCTGCAACCACATGCTGCCGGCCGGAGCCAGTCTCGCGCACCCACATCTCCAGGTCTTCGGAGGGGTGACCGCGCCCTGGCAGGTCGAGCTGTACTGGCGCCGCTCCGCTGAGTGGAAGGCCACGCACGGAGCGAGCTACTGGACGACGCTGGTGGACCAGGAGCGCGCGTCTGGCGAGCGATACGTCTACGGTGAGGACGGCGTGCACTGGCTGGTGCCGTTCGCGCCGGCCGGCTCCCGCGAGGCGACGGCCGTGGTGCCCGGCGCCGAGCGCCTGTCGGAGCTCGGCCCCGCGCAGGTGGGAGTGCTGTCGGGCGGCCTCTCCCGGATCCTCGCGTGGTACGAGGCCGAGGGCCTCTCCGCGTTCAACTTCACCGTCTTCGGCGGTGCGCTCGACGGCCGCGAGACGGCGTTCCCGGTGGTGCTCCGCGTGATCGCCCGGACGGCCTTCAAGCAGGACTACCGCACCGACGACTACTTCCTGCAGAAGCAGCTCGGCGGCGAGCTCATGTTCGCCGCGCCCGAGGAGATGGCGGCGCGGCTCCGAACACTGTTCGGGGGGTGATAAGCACCTCAAACGGGGAGGAAACCAGCGTGGCACCCATCGACTATCCCGTCGACGTCCGCGCCGACTACCCGAGGCGCAGTTCGCGCCTCTGGGCCGTGCTGACCATCTTCTGGATCAAGTTCCTCGCCGTCCTCCCACACGCTATCGTCCTCGTATTCCTCGGCATCGCGCAGTTCGTGGTCGCCCTCTTCGCGCAGTTCGTGGTGGTGTTCAAGGGCGAGTACCCCGCGCGGATGCACCAGTTCGTGACCGGCGTGCTGCGCTGGCAGACGAGGGTGACGGCGTTCGTCCTCTCGGTCAACGACCGGTACCCACCGTTCAGCTTGCAGGAGATCGACGACTACCCCATCGACGTCGTGGCGGAGCGCCCCTAGGAGCCCAGCCGAGCCTACGCCGCCTTCACGATCGTCGTCCAGATCCTGGCGGTCGCCGGCGGCATCTGGTTCGCCGTCTGGCTGATCGGCCAAGCCGACACCATCGGCTCGTGGTCCTCGAACGGCACCAGCGTCAACTACCAGCTCAACTTCCCGTCGTTCGGCGGCAGCGGACTCCTGTTGCGGCAGCTGGCCGCGATCCCGCACTTCAGAGTGTTGGCCTTCGTGGGGATCGCCGCGTTCGTGCTGTGGTTCATCGTGCAATGGGTGATCCTGTTCGTGGCCAACTTCCCGCGGGGCATGTGGGACATCGAGGCCGGATACGTGCGCTGGTGCACACGGGTCAACGCCTACGCCCTGGGACTCGTCGACCGCTACCCGCCGTTCTCGATGAGCCCGTCGCTCTCGGCCGGCGAAGCCGGCGCATCCGCAGCCGCTCCGCAGCCGCCCGCTCCTCAGGCACCGGCCCCGCAGCCCCCGGAACCACAGTCCCCGGCTCCGCCGCCCCCCGTGCAGCCCGCGCCGCCGCCGCCGGAGTCGCCGCCACAGCCGTGAGGGACTCACTTGCCCGAGGCCCGGGAATGCCGCATACTACGTTGTCCCGGCAGGTCCGGGACCCGCGTGGGGCATTAGCTCAGCTGGGAGAGCGCCTGGATCGCACCCAGGAGGTCAGCGGTTCGATTCCGCTATGCTCCACCATCTTCTCTCCTTCGCCCGCATCCGGCCGGACGCGCCAGCGTCTTCTCAGCCCGCCACGTCCGACCCGTTGTCGATGTCGATGTCGGTGAGTTGGACCATCGGCGCGTCCGGGTCGAGCTAAACCAGCATCGAGCCGCACTGCGGGCACACCGGCTGCGGCGCGTCGGTGCTAAGCTCGTCGCCGCAGCTGAGGCAGGTGGCTGCGACGGACCTTTGCTCGAAGTGCGAGGCGGCGCCCTTGAAGAGCTCGTCTTCGCTCGTGCCCATCTCGAAGTACATCTCGATCGCGTCCTGCGTGAAGTCGGCGGCAGGCGTCATCACCAGATAGAGGTCCGCGACCTTGCGGGCGCCGTGAGGGGCCGGCACGGCCTCGGAACGGAGGCTCCGTCAGATGGCAGGCGAGATCGCGTTCACCACCAACTACAGCGACCTCAGCACCGACAACGTCTTTCAGCTCGAGTTCCGTTGCAGCCGTTGCGGCAACGGGTACCCCACCGAGCTCGACACCTTCGAGTTGAGCGCCGCGAGCAGTGCCGGAACCAGAGGAAGGGGCCCTGCAAGCAGTGCGCCTGGGACCTCGCCGTCGAGATGGCCGCCGCCCGGGCGGGCAAGTCCGTCGAGGAGGCTTGCGCACACCAAGATGGCCGAGGAGGACATGCGTCTCACCGAGGCGGACTGGCGCGAGGGCATCACCGCCTCCTGCCCCGCGTGCAGCGCGGCAGCCGCGACGAACGCGGAGCTCTGCGCCCGGTGCGACGCGACCCTCAAGGCCGCAAGGCACTCCACGCAGTTCTGTGCCAGGCTCGAGCCGAACGCGAGGTTCTGCTCCGGACACGGAGCGCCGGCCGCAGAGCGAAGAACTGTGAGTCGGCGCGAGAGCGCGAAAACGATGCGAATTCGAGGACTCGACCGCGACTTCCGATTGTTCGTTCGGTAATCCATACGATAATCGTCGCAACACAGCTTGTGTCCCTCTCTTGGTTCTGGTAGAACGGGGAGCGTGAATGGAGAATGGGCCGCCACCGCGACGCTGACGTCCGCGGCGCCGGTCCCGAGGAGGGAGACGAGAAGATGAAGGTGCTCATCGTCGGCGCCGGCATGCAGGGCCAGGTGCTCACCTGGAACCTCGCCCGCAACCCTGCGGTCACCGAGATCGTCGTCGCCGACTACGACGAGAAGCGCGCCGCGTTCGTGGCCGGCCAGGTCGGCGAGGGCAAGGCCGTGTCCATGTTCATCAACGCCGCCGACGTCGACGCCGTCGCCGCGGCCGGCGAGGGCCGCAAGCTCGTCGTCAACGCCGTGATCCCGCAGTTCAACAAGTCGATCATGCAGGCCTGCCTCAAGTGCGGCGCCGCCTACATGGACATGGCTCAGGGCCAGACGCAGACGCAGACCATCGACGAGGCCTACCTCGACCAGATGACGCTTGCCCCGGAGTTCGCCAAGCAGGGCGTCCTCGCGCTGCTCAGCACCGGCATGGACCCGGGCGTCACCAACACCTTCGCCGCCAACGGCTACGAGGACCTCGATAGGTGCTTCGAAATCCGCATCAAGGACTACGCGCTGTTCGACTCACCGGTGCCGCTGCAGGTCTGGTCGCAGGAGACCTTCTACACCGACTGCGCGCAGCCGCCGCTGCTTTACGAGGACGGCGAGTTCAAGCGCATCGACATCTTCGGTCGCCGCGAGCACTACGAGTTCCCGCAGCCGTTCGGTCTCGGCGCCGTGATCTGTCACGACCACGAAGAGGTCAGCACCCTGCCTCGCCTGCTGCCCGCGAAGTACGGCGACAAGGGCCTGCGCTACGTCGACTTCAAGATGGGCGGCGACGAGGACGGCATCGACGCCGACCTCGCCTTCGTGAGCTCGGGCATGGCCAGCAAGGAGCCCGTGACCCTCAAGGACGGCTCCAAGGTGCGGCCGATCGACGTGTTCGTCGCCACCCTGCCGCCCAACCCGCCGGCCGACGAGCTCGCCAAGCTCGCCCTCGATGGCGAGATCACCGACAACGGTGTCGTCACCGTCGACTGCATCGGAGAGAAGGACGGCAAGCCGGCGAGCATCGGCTACTACGTCTTCCCGCCGGACATCAAGTGGGTGAACGGCCGCATCCCCGGCGCTACCTGCGTGAGCTACGGCACGAGCACCCCGGCGAGCATCTACGCCGAGTTCATCGTCGAGGACAAGATCGATCAAGAAGGCATGATCTGCCCCGAGGAGCTCCCGCGCAAGGTGCGCGACGCCTTCATCGCCGAGCTCGGCGTGCGTGGCCTGCCTGTCTTCCGCAAGGACGTCGTCGGCGCCAACTGAGTCCGGGCACGAGACCCCCTGGGACGCTCCCGGATCCGGGAAGCAGAGGGCCGGGGCGGCGCCAGCCGCCCCGGCCCTCTCTCGCTGGTCCAGGGGCGTGAGACTAACGGCCGACGTGTCAGGCGAGCGACTTCTCAAGCACGTCGAAGCGCCGGGCGATATGCATGCCGACCGCCTCGTACACGCGCACGGCGTCGGTCACGTTCTGTGCGTCGACCATGAGACGCGCCACCGACAGGCCGCGCTCGCTCAGCGTCCTGAACGCGGCCAGCAGAAGGGCGCGGCCGATGCCGCGGGAGCGCCAAGCCTTGCGCACCCCGAGGTCGTCGATCAGCGCGCCACGGTCCCCCGCGAACGGGATGATGAAGCCGGCGAGCTCATCGCCGTCCCAGGCGAGCTGCCACAGGGAGATATCGCCGTCAGGCGCGTCCAGGTGGAAGAGGCGCCACTCGTCGTAGAGCCGCGGCTGGTACAGGTGATGCTCGGCGAAGGCCTCATTGTCCGCCTGGTAGACGGCCTGTTCGTCCACGCCCAGCCGGAACCCGCGAGCGACGATCCCCGCAGGCCAGACCGGGGCGGCGAGCTGACCGCCAAGGTCTATGGCCATCTCGAAGTACTGCCGGACCGCGACGAAGCCGCGCCGCTCAAGCGAGGCGCCCCGCGCCACGTCGGAATCCTCGCACCAGACGACGAGGCGCCTCGGCGTGCCATCCACCCGCGTCGACGGCAGCTCGGCCGCTCTGGCCTCGATCGCGTCCAACATCGTCTCGCCCAGCCCGAGGCCACGGTGCTCCGGATGCACGTAGTGATCGGCCGTCACCTCGCCGGCCGTCTCCGGCCACACCCAGCCCACCGCTGCGACGAAGCCGTCCGGGGCGGCCGCCACCCACCAGTTCTCGCCGGGGCGACACTTGGGATTCCGCCACTCGGTTGCGACGTCGTCTTCATGCCGGCGCGACTCTCCGGTGTTGGCGCTCTCGGCGGCGTCCATGATCGCCTGGACCGCGGGCGCCTCATCGAGCTCCGGATGTCGAAGGATGTAGCCTTCGGGGAATGGCACGCGCTCTCCCTGAGGGGTGGTGGAACGGCCTATCCGACTATTCCCGGGCGCCGCAGAAGCGAACGGCCGTGACGACGAGTGCCTGGGCCGCCACGAGAAGGTCGTCGATCGGCACATACTCGTCCGGCATGTGCGCGACCCGCACGTCGCCGGGTCCGAAGAGCACCGTCGGGATGCGCCCCACATTGACGAGCAAGCGCATGTCGGAGCCGTAGGTCACGCCCTCGACCGGAGGCGCCACGCCGGCGACGTCCCCTGCGGCGCTCGCGACCGCGGTGACGATCGGATCGGAGAGGTCTGTCACTGCTGGATCGAAGCGCCCGCCCCACCAGCCCACTTGCGGCGGGTTCTCGGCCAACCAAGGGTCATCCGCGGCGGCGCGGGCGATCGCTTCTTCGAACGCCCGCTTGGCCGCGGCCACATCCTCGCCGACGGCGACGCCGTAGCGTCCCTCAGCCACGAGCGTGTCGGGTACGCTGCTCGCCCAGTCGCCCGCGCGCACCGTGCCGACCTCGATCGGCCACGGCAGGCCGTACCCGGCGAAGAGCGGCGCGCGCGGGTCGCCGGCGACGGCCGCACGCGAGCCCGGGCCCCCACCAGCCCCGACTGCGAGGGCGGCTGACCCGGCTCCCGCGACCCCGCAGCGCTCGGCTTCGAGCCGGCGCAGCGCCGCGAACAGCGGCACGAACTTCTCGATGGCGCTCCTGCCCTCCTCGCGCACGCAGCCGTGCGCGGACAGCCCGTGCACCGTGAGCCGGAACATCAGCGAGCCGGCCTGTGCCGGGATCACGCAGAGCCTTGTCGGCTCGACCACGACGGCGCCGTCGGCCGAGTGCCCGCGGAGGATCGTCGCCAACGTGCCCGTGCCGCCATCCTCCTCGCCGACGACGCTGGCGACGCTCAAACGCCCGCGCAACCTGACCCCGGCGTCGCGAACAGCCTTCAGCGCGAAGAGCGCGCAGACGAGGCCGCCCTTCATGTCGACGGCGCCGCGCCCGTAGACCCGCCCGTCCCGGATGGCCGGGTCCCAGGGCGGCGTCGTCCAGGCGGACTCCGCGCCGATGGGGACCACGTCGATGTGGCCGTTGAGCAGCAGGTCGCGGCCGGCGGCGGCGCCTGCGGCAGCCGAGCTGGCCGCCAGCTCGCCGTACCCGCCCACGACGCCCAGCGCTTCGTCGCGATCGACCTCGTGACACCAGTCGGGGTGACGCGCGAGTTCCTCGAGATCGATCGGCCACACGTCGGCCTCGAGGCCGGCATCCTGCATCCAAGCCGCGACCCGGCGCTGTGCCGGAGACTCCTCGCCGTCGAGACTGGGGATCGCGATCAGTTCGCCAAGAAAGGCGATGAGACCTTCGCGGTCGAGCGCCTCCAGCGCGCCGCGTTCAGTTCGGCTGAGACCGGCGTCCACGGACCACGGTCCTCACTCGGGGTCGCGCAGCACCGGCCGCGTGAGGCAGGTCGGCCCGCCTTCGGCCTTGAACGAGAGCGGCGCGCCGGGGAACGTGACGACCTCGCAGTCCGCCATCTCGAGCAACTGCTTCGTCACGGGGTTGTCCTCCAGCATGATGCACTTGCGCGGGGCGACGGTCAGGACATTGGTCGCCTGAGTGAGCGCGAACTCCCTCTCGGGGACCTCGAGGAGCCGGACCTCGCGGCGCTTCAGTTCGGCCCAGAACGCGGTCGGCATGAGGGGCGGGTAGGCGACGGCGAGGTCGACGTCCACCGGGCTGATCAGACTGAGGAGATGGAGGCAAGCCTCGGGGCCGGTGAAATACGGCAGATCATAGTCCAGCACCGTCACGCCGAGCGGCTCGAGGTGGCCGCGGAGCTGGCGAACGCCCTCAGCGTTGGTGCGGAAGCCGCGGCCGACCGCCAGCGTGTCGTGATCGAGCCACATGGTGTCGCCGCCCTCGGCGCGGGCGTCGCCCTCGAGGCGGCCGTAGACCGGCACGCCGCAGTCCTGCAACGCGCGGGCGAGCGGTTCCTCCTCGCCGCGGCGCCGCTCCTTGCCCATGCTGAGCACGAGCGTTCCGCGGTCGGTGACGAGGACCGGGTCGAACACGAAGACGCTGTCGCTGTGGTCGGGCAGCGGCTTGTCGTGGTAGAGCACCTCGACGTCCCAGGCACGCAGCGCCTCGACGAGGACGTCGTGCGCGCCGCAAGCCTCCTCGACATCGATCGCGCCGGTGTAGTGCCACGCCGCGGGGTCCGCGGCGGCCATGGCTTCGCCGGGCCGCCGCATCACCACGCGGCGCAGGGGGCCGACCATGCCCTGTGCTCCGTATCCTTGACCCATCGCTCCCCCCGTCACGTCCTTGTTCCAGACTGCCTTGTCCGGCGGAGGCAGGTCTCTTTGGCAGAGGATACCGCCGCCCGCCCCGGCGACCGGGCTCTTCGAGAGCACGAACCGGGCCGTCCGCAGCGGACGGAGGATCTGTGCAGGGCTCGCAGGCCACCGCCGGCGCGCATCACCATACCAGCGACCTCGAGCGAGAGACCGACGCGCGGCGTGAGCAGCGACGCCATGTCCCGAGCTTCGGCCGCGGCGGTGTCGAGAGTCTCCGCCGAGGCAATCGCCATCACAGAGTCGCGTGCCTCGAGCACCGGGTCCGCGCTCTCGAGGTCGCGGCGTGCGCGTGGCCTCGACGCGATCGCGCCGCCGACCGAGAACGCGCGGCAGTCTTTGGAGAGCGTGATCACGGCAGCGGGCGCGACGCCGCGATGGGCGTCCGGCTCAGTCGCCGTGGATCTTGCGCCGCCACGGAGCCCAGGACGTGGGCCGCGACATGTCGGCGAACTGGTGCACGGGCGTACCCGCCGTCTCGTCCATGACGAGCAGGCCGTCGGTGTCGAGCACGGCTACGCCGTCTGCCTGAAGCACGGCGAACAGGCTGACGACACCCACCGCGTCGGCTCCCCCGCCGAGCTCATCGACGGTGAGGGTGTGGTTGGACTCGAACCGCGCCCACGTCGTTGCGAGCCTGTCCCAGGTGAGGTCGACGCGCATCCCGCGCACGAGCAACGAGAGGCTCACGTCGTCCGAGGCCACGATGCGGCCCTTGCCGCGCCAGAACACCAGCGGGAACTCGTCACCGATCATGTCGGCGGTGCGGAACTTCATCGTATCGATCGAGATCATGATGCCTCCGGCGAGCGATGCAGGCGCTTAGTCTACCGGGCGAGGACGCGTATGACGAGCGCCCGCCGGCTCGAGGTGGACGACCACGTCTGTGATCTGGCCATATTCGTGCCGCAAGGCCGTCTCGACGGCGTGGGCGATCGCGTGCCCGTGCTCGACAGTCGTTCCGGGGTCGACCTGCACGTGCAAGTCGACGTTGACCTGGCTGGCCGGACCACGGGTGCGCACGCCGTGACAACTCACGACGCCCGGAACGGTCGCGGCCACGGCGGCGACCTCGTCGGCCGGCAGCCGCGCGGCGTCACCCAGCGTGTGCAAGACGCCGCGGAAGATGCCCCAGGCCGTGCGGAAGATCGCGAGGGCGACGAGGATCGCGACCGCGCCGTCAGCCTGCTCGAAACCTGACTTGACCAGGACCAGGCTGACGATGACGCCCGAGCTCACCAGGACATCGCTGAGCGTGTGGCTCGCATCGGCGACGAGGATCTCGCTGCCGAGACGCCTGCCCGCGCGGCGCTCCCAGGTGGTCACGAACACGTTGATGGCCAGCGTCCCTATCATGATGGCGAACGACGCCGTGGTGACCTCGGTCGGCACACCGCGCCCGAACAGGCTGTCGATCGCTCCCTTGCCCACGGTGTAACCGGCGAGGGCGAGCATGACTCCGATCAGGGCCGCCGCGAACGTCTCGAACTTGGCGTGGCCGTAGGGGTGCTCCTCGTCGGCGGGGCGCGCGGCGAACCACAGGCCGACCAGGCCGATGACGTTCGACGCGCCGTCGAACAACGAGTGGAAGCCGTCTGCCTCCATGGCCGCGGAGTGGCTGACGATGCCGTAAGCGAGCTTGGCGACCGCCACCGCCAAGTTGAGCGCCAGCACCAGCCAGAGGACGGTGCGGATCTGGCGGTGGCGGTCAACGGTCGTCGGCTCGTGCATGGCGATGAGGGGAAGGTTCCGTCTGGCGCCGCGGGCGGCTACGGCCGCGGCACCAGCCCGATGCGCTCGCGTACCTTCGCAAGCGTGCGCCCGGCGATGACCTCGGCGCGTTCGGCCCCCGTCTTCAGGACCTCGAGCGTGTAGCTCTTGTCCGCCTCGAGCTCGCGGATGCGCTCCTGGATGGGCGCGAGGGCCTCGACGACGACCTCTGCCAAGTCGCCCTTGAAGTCCGCGTACCCCTTGCCCTCGTAGCGCCGCTCGATATCCTCCACGGGCTCGCCCGAAAGGGCGCTGTAGATGTCAAGGAGATTGGTCAGCGCCGGCTTGTCGGGGCCGCCGCGGACCGCCGACCCGGAGTCCGTCACCGCTCGCTTGATCTTGCGTCGGATGACGTCCTGCGGATCCATGACGGCGATGTAGCTGTTCTCCGACCCGGCGCTCTTGCTCATCTTCCGGGTCGGGTCGTCCAGCCCCATCACGCGAGCCCCGCCCTCCTTGATGATCGGCTCCGGCACCACGAACGCCTTGCCGAACGCGTTGTTGAAACGCTCGGCCACGTCGCGCGTGAGCTCCACGTGTTGCTTCTGATCTTCGCCGATCGGAACGGCGTCCGCTTGGTAGAGCAGGATGTCCGCCGCCTGGAGCACCGGGTAGTCGAACAGCGCGACACCGATGCTCTCGCCCTCCTGCCCCGCCGTCTTGTCCTTGAACTGTGTCATGCGCCGCAGCTCGCCCATGTAGGTGATCGTGTTGAGGATCCACATGAGCTCGGTGTGCGCCGGCACGTGACTCTGCACGAAGACGATGGACTGCTCCGGGTCGACCCCGCTCGCCAGGAACAGGTTGACGAGATCGATCGTGTTGCGCCGCAGCTCGGCACGGACCTGCCGCACGGTGATGGCGTGCAGGTCGACGGCGCAGTAGACGCAGTCGTGCGTCTCCTGCATCGCCACCCAGTTCTTGACGGCGCCGAGGTAGTTGCCGAGGTGCAGCGTCCCGGACGGCTGGATGCCGCTGAAGACGCGCGGGCGGCGCGCCGATGCTTTTGCCTGATCGCTCACGGTCCCGGAGTCTACAGAAGCGCGCGCGGCCGGGCTACCGGGGCGCGCCGGACCCGCTGTCGGCCGCATCTCCCTCGCCACCGGGTCAATCGCCGTCGCGCTCCCGCTCCGTCCGGGAGAACATCTCATCCAGCGCGGCGCCTCGGCGCACCGACTCGGGATCGCCCGGACCGCGTCGCTGCCCCGTCAGCAGACGAATGAAATAGTAGAACCACAGCGCGAAGAACCAGAGGAATTCGACGACGAAGAGGATCGGGATGGCGACGTGGCCGGCCGCGACGGTGAGCGCCGCCTGCGCGACGACCAGCACGGCTAGCGCAACGACGGCCAGACGGAAGACCCGGCGCACGTGGTCGTCATCGAAGATGCGCGTAGCACGCGAGAACGCCACCGCGAGGAGCGCGAGAAGGAAGACGACGATGATGCCCTGCACGGCCCACGAGCTCATCACGCCGTTGATGAACTCGAGGTTGTCCTGCATCAGGGCCTCGTCCGCGATGACGCACCTCCGCTCCCGAGCTCCGGCCGTTCGGGCCCCGGATCCTCACTATACGCCCCCGACGCGCCTTGCAGCGCCGCACGGAAGTATGGCTCACACTGCGCCGGGTACCTTGTGCGGGCGCCGCACCGTCCCTGACGTTGCGGCTCGCCGCACCCCGGTGCTACAGTGCCGGAGAACCGAGGAAGCCCGGCGGATGGTCGCGTGAGAGCCCGCTGCTCGCGAGAGTGAGCGAGCGCCGAAGGGGCAAGGATGGCGCCCGATGCGCCGCCGAAACTCTCAGGCCAACGGAACGCAGGCCGGACGGGCCCCTGGAGTGCGCGGGCGCTGGTCCTGCGGCGGACAGGGTGATGGGGACATCACCCTGTCCCTCGATGGTTAAGGGGTGAGTGGCATGAGCACACCACGCACGACCGCGGTGGCCGAGCGGATGCGTGGCCTCGGGACCGAGACGGCGTTCGCCGTCTCCGCCGAGGCCGACGAGTGGAGGGGTCTCGGGCACACCGTCTATCCGTTCCACCTCGGTGACATGGACCTACCCACTCCGGAGAACATCGTCGAGGCCTCCTTCCGCGCCATCCGCGACGGCAAGACCGGCTATTGCCCCAATTCCGGCATCCCGCAGCTGCGCGAGGCGCTCGCCGACGACGTCGGCGCCTCGCACGGCGTCGCCTACGGGCCTGAGAACGTCTCCGTGCAGCCGGGGGGCAAGCCGGTCATCGGGAAGTTCCTCCTCGCGCTGATGGACCCGGGCGACGAAGTCCTCTACCCCAACCCCGGCTTCCCCATCTACGAGAGCCAGATCGAGTTCTTGGGCGGCGTCGGCCGGCCGTACGGCTTCGTGCCCGGGGAGAAGAACTTCCTGCTCGACTTCGAGGCCATCGAGGCCGCCATCACGCCGCGCACCAAGCTGCTCATCTTCAACGACCTCCACAACCCGACGGGGGCTGAGAGTCCGGACGAGGAGATCGAGGCGCTGGCCGAGCTCGCCGTGAAGCACGATCTGTACGTGCTTTCGGACGAGGCCTACTGGGACGTGCGCTACTCCGGGCGGGGCACGTCGATCGCATCGCTGCCGGGCATGCGGGAGCGCACCGTCATCCTTTACACGTTCAGCAAGAAGTTCGCCATGACGGGCTGGCGTCTGGGAGGCGCAATCGGGCCGAAAGACCTCATCGCGCACATCACCACGCTCAACGTCAACCAGGAGTCGTGCACGACCCACTTCATCCAGTGGGCGGGCGTCGAGGCGCTCACGGGTGATCAGTCGGGCGCAGAGCAGATCCTGCGCATCCTGAAGGAGCGCCGCGACGCCGCCGTCGACCTGCTGAACGAGATCCCCGGCGTCACCTGCTTCCGCCCCGAGGCGACCTTCTACCTGTACCCCGACGTCACCGGGCTCATGGAGTGCAAGGGCCTTGAGACCTACGACGAGTTGCGGCGCGCGGCGCTGGAGCGGACGGGAGTCAGCTTCTGCACCCGTCTGCACTTCGGCCGCGCGCTCCCCGGCGAGGAGGAGCGCTACGTCCGCTTCGCCTACTCAGGCATCAGCGCCGAGCTCATCCGCGAGGGTCTCGGCGGGCTCAAGGAGTGGGCGCAGTGAGCGGCGAGGCCGGAGCAGGCGCCCCGCGCCTGCTGCACACACCATTCCACGCGCAGCACGTCGCCGCCGGCGCACGGATGGTCGACTTCGGCGGCTGGGACATGCCGGTGCAGTACCCGACCGGCATCATCGCCGAGCACCTCGCCACCCGCAGCGGCGCCGGCCTCTTCGATGTCGCGCACATGGGCCGCTTCGTCTTCCGCGGGCCCGGCTCGGCGACCTTCCTGCAGCACGTGCTCAGCAACAACGCCGAGGCCCTCGACCTCCTGCAGGCGCAGTACACGATGATCCCCACCGAGACCGGCGGCGCAGTCGACGACGCCTACCTCTACCGCTTCGTCGACGGCGAGTACCTGCTCGTCGTCAACGCGGCCAACCGCCACAAGGACTGGGACCACTTCCGCGAGCGCCTCGCGCACTTCCCGGATGTGGAGATGAGCGACGAGACGGGCGAGATCGCCATGGTGGCCCTCCAGGGCAAGGCGTCGAGGGATGTCCTGGGAAACCTCGTCGAGAGCGGAGGCTTGCCCGAGCCGCTGCGCAACGAACTGAGCGTCGCGACGCTGCAGCTGCCGGGCGACGGGCGCCTCATGGAGGCGCGGATCGCCCGGACCGGCTACACGGGTGAGCCCGTAGCGTTCGAGCTCTTCACGGCAGCGCACGACGGGCCGGCCCTTTGGGACGCGCTGACTGAGGCGGGCGCCGTGCCCGTCGGGCTCGGCGCCCGCGACACCCTGCGCCTGGAGGCCGGTCTCCCGCTCTACGGCCACGAGCTGGGGTTCGATCCCGAGGGGCGCGAGATCCCGATCTTCAGCTGCCCGCTGGCGACCTTCGCCGTCAGCTTCTCGCCTCGCAAGGGCGACTTCGTCGGCCGACTCGCCCTGGAGAGACAGCAGAAGGCCTACGCCCTGATCCTGCAGCGCGACTACTCGCTGCTTGAGGATCTGCCGAGGCTCACGCGGCCGGTGGCCGTGACCGGGCGCGGCATCGCCCGCGAGGGGGCACCGGTCCACGCCGGTCCCGGCGCCGAGCGACTCGGCGTCGACACCGTTCTCGGCTGGGTGACCAGCGGCACCGCCGTCCCCTACTGGGGCCTGGAGGGGGAGGGTCTGTGCTCGCTCCAGACGAAGGAGCACGAACTGCGCTCCGTCGCCCTCGCCTACCTGGACAGCCGGGTGATCGAGGACGACGAAGTAGAGATCGACGTTCGCGGCCGGCGCGTCCCGGGACTGGTCGTGCCGCATCACCTGCGGAGCGACGCCCCTCCCTGCGCGCGCGCCATCGTCTGGGACTACACGCCGCAGCTCAGCGAGCTCGAGGGCGGGGAGGCGGGGGAGAAGGCGCTGCGGCTGCTGGGCAAGGCGACTGCCAATCACGCGTGGCGCCAGGAGGAGTGTATCGACCTCATCCCCAGCGAGATGACGCCCTCACCGATGACGCGGCTGCTCAGCATCACCGACCCCTCCGGCCGCTACGCCGAGCACAAGAAGGCCGAGGCCTTCTACGACGCCGACGTCTTCTACTACCAGGGGACCGGCTTCATCCACGAGGTCGAGCGCCTGCTGGTCGCCGAGTTCCGCGCCTACCTCGGCTGCCCCGAGGTCGAGATACGCACGGTGAGCGGCCAGATGGCCAACACGGCCGTCTTCAGCGCCCTCGTCGACTACCTCAACCGCGCCGACCGCAAGGCGGAGCCACGGCGCATCGGCAAGGTCGTGAACAACCACATCGGCAAGGGCGGCCATCTGAGCGCGCAGCCGATGGGCGCCCTGCGCGACTACGTCGCCCGCGACCCGCGTACCGAACTGCCGGCCGTCGTCGACATTCCGGTGCTCCCGGAGAACCCGTACAAAGCGGATGTGGGGGCGCTCCTCAACGTGATCGAACGGGAGCGCCCCGAGCTCATCATCCTCGGGAAGAGCATGGTCCTGCACCCGGAGCCCGTGTACGAGGTCCGGCAGTTCCTCGATTCCGTGGGCATCCCAGCCGTGCTCATGTACGACATGGCCCACGTGCTCGGGCTGGCCGGCCCGCACTTCCAGGAACCCTTCGTCGAGGGCGCCGACGTCGTGACCGGCTCCACGCACAAGACGTTCTTCGGCACGCAGCGGGGCATCGTTGGCGCACGCTGGGCCAGGACCGACGAGAAGTACGACCTGTGGGAGGCGATCGAGCGGCGCACCTTCCCCGGCTCGGTGAGCAACCACCACCTGGGCACGCTGCTCGGCCTGCTGATGGCGACCTACGAGATGAACCACTTCAGAGACGCCTGGCAGCGGGCCGTGTTGGCCAACGCCAAGGCCTTCGCGGTAGCGCTGCACGACGCCGGGCTCGACGTCGCCGGTGACCCGGCGGTGCAGTTCACGGAGACGCACCAGGTCGTGGTACGCGTCGGCTATGGGCAAGGTCCGGAGGTCGCCGGCCGGCTGGAGGACAGCGGAATCATCGTCAACTACCAGGCGGCGCCGGACGAAGAGGGCTTCACCGCTGCAGGCGCCCTGCGCCTGGGTGTGGCCGAGATGACCCGGTTCGGTATGGGTCCGGAGCAGTTCGTGGACGTCGCCTCGCTGATGGCCGCGGTGATCATCGACGGCCGCGGTGTGGCCGCGGAGGTCCGCAGGCTGCGAGGGCCCTTCACGGAGCTGGGCTACTGCTTCAAGGGCCCGGAGTTCGACCCGCCGCTGCAGCGGCTGCACGAACTGATCTGAGGTGAGCGCGTCACACGACCGCCCGGCGGCGATGAACAACGCCACCGGCAAGCGCCTGCTGGCGCTCGTCCGCGACGCCGACTACGCGCACCCCGGCGAAGAGGAGGCCAGCCGCCTGCTCTTCGCCGGCGTGGCGCGCGACCCGCGCCGCCGCATCCTCGACGCGGGCTGCGGCGGCGCGGGCACCGCCGCCTGGGTGCAGGCGCGCGGGTACGGGGCGGTGACCGGCATCGAGATCGATGCCGCGACCGCCCGTCTCGCCCGCGAGCGGCACCCGGAGGTCACCGTAGTGGAGGGCGACCTCCAGCGAGCCAGTGCGGCGCTGGCCGGCCCGTTCGACCTCGTCTACTCGATGACCGCGATCTACGCAGCACCCGACCAGGAAGCCGCGTTCCGCGAGCTCGGCGCGCTGGCTGCGCCCGGCGCCGAGCTCCGCCTCCTCGAGTACGCCGACCCACAGGGACGCTTCGCCGCCGAGACCTGCGGCAACCCCAGCCTGGTCTGGTGGCGCCCGCCCCACCCCCGCGCGTTTCCGGACCTGCTGGCGGCCGCCGGCTGGACCGAAGTCGAGGTCCGCGACCTGCAGCCCGAGTTCGTACTGTGGTACCGGCAGCTCTGCCGGCGCATCGCCGTCAGGCGGAGCGCCATCACGCGCGAGTTCGGCCGCGAGTGGTACGAGTTCGCGGCCTCGGAGTACGCCGGCATCCTCGCGATGGTCCGGGCCGGCGTCCTCGGCGGCGTGCTCGTGCGGGCTCGAGCCGCAGGCGCCTGAGCACGAGCTCCCACGCAAGCGATTCCCTCTCGCCGGGCCGATATCACTGCGTGCGGGATCGACTCAACTCACGTCTCCGCACTGCCGATAGGGCTAATCGATGATCGCCCACTCGGGACATCAGGCGGGTGCGTCCGCAGAGGGGAGCGTGCTGGCTGCGAGCCGGACGGACGTTCCGTTGGCGGCGCCGTGGGCCGCCTCCGCGGACGGAGATCGCCTCCTGCGCTTGACGGGGCAAGACGTGGCCATGGGCTGGGTCCTCGCGGTGATGATCGCGTTCGGAATCGCGGTCGGCATCGTCTTTCCCTTCCTGGTCTCTCCCCTTGTCTCCCTCAGGCCCGGGGAGCAGGACGCTTTCCGCATCGCCTGTGTCGTCGCCGGGTTCTGCGTGGGCGGCTTCGCCTACGGGGTCGCCCGCTTCACCCTGTTCCGGGCCAACCGCCGGCTCGCGTGTCTCGCTGCCTACGATGGGCTGACGGGGCTGTTCAATCAGCGCCAGTTCGCCCATGCGCTCGGCGCGGAGCTTCTGCGCGCACAGCGCAACGGCCAGCAGACCAGCCTCATCATCGCGGATCTCGACCACTTCAAGCAGGTCAATGACCTACACGGTCATGCAATCGGCGACGAAGCACTCGCGGCCGTCGCGCGAGATGTCGTCGCCAGCGTGCGTCCTTTTGACATCGCCTGCCGCATCGGCGGCGAGGAGTTCGCTGTCATTCTGCCGCAGACGACCAAGGGCGAAGGTCTCGATATCGCCGAGAGAATCCGGGCCCGCGTCGCGCTGACCGCACATGAGGGTTTGCCCGCAGTCACGCTGAGCTGCGGCGTGGCCGCCTATCCCGTGGACGCTGGCGCGATCCGCGAGCTCGTCAAGCGTGCCGACGACGCCATGTATGAAGCCAAAGCGGCCGGCCGCAATACGGTGTGCGCATGGACGGCCTGACCCGACGGAGAACCGCGACCGGACGCCGCAGCATGCCGACCAGTGTGCGCCGACGCGACTCCGCTCTCGCGGGCGGCGCTCAGCCCGACGCGACGTCGTAGCGCAGCCAGAGCGCCCCGTCGTCGAACCGCTCGACGCCGCGCAGCTTCAGGCCCACCACGTCGCCGGGCCCGGCATCGCCGGCCTGCACCAGCCAGCGCGGACTCTCGCCGCCCACCAGCCGCGGCTCGATGACGACGCTGACCTCGTTCACCAGGCCGGCTCGCAGCAGCGCACCGACCAGATGGCCGCCGGCGTCCACGCGTACCGTCCGTACGCCGTAGTCGGCGGCCAACTGCTCGAGAACCGCCGCGAGGTCCACGCGATCGTCGCCCGCCACTATCGTCCCCACGCCGTCGGCAGCGAGCGTCTCGAGATGCGCCACGGGCGTCGCCGTGGAGCAGAGTGCGACGACGTCCCGCCAGTAGGGCTGGCCGCGCAGCTGCCCGAGCCCCGGCAGGCGGCCGCGTGAGTCCACGGCCGCGAGCAGCGGACGCGCCGCCTCCTCGTCGCCGGTCGCCGCCGCCTGATGTCCGGACTCGCCCGAATCCAGAGAGACCGGCTCGCAGGCCTTGCCGAGCTCCGGCATGCCGGCCAGCAGCGTCTCGCTGCCGACCAGCGTGCAGTCTTCGCGCCACGTGCCGGCGAGACTGTAGAAGCGGCCCATGTCGACCTCGAGCCCGTCCATCCGGGCATCGAGGCTCATCTCGTTGTGGACGACGAGGTGCGGGCGCGTCAATCCGCGTCGATCTCCTCGTCCGTTGCGCCGCTCTCGCTGACGACCATGCGGGCGATGGCGCTGACGACGTCGCCCTCGCGCATGTTCATCACCTTGACGCCCTGCGTCGAGCGGGCGTAGCGGCTGATACCGTCGGCGCGCATGCGGATCACCACGCCTTCGCGGCTCTGCAGGACGATCTCGTGGTTCTCGCGCACCACTTTGACGCCGGCAAGGTATCCCTTGCGGTCTGTGAGCGCGATGGTACGCACTCCCTGGCCGCCGCGGCTTTGCACATGGTATTCGCTCACGAGCGTGCGCTTGCCGAATCCGTTCTCGGTGATCACGAAGAGGTCGCTGTCGTCGCGGGCGATGTCCATGGCGATCACCTCGTCGCCCTTGCGCAAGCGCATGCCGTGCACACCTGAGGCACTGCGGCCAGTCGGACGCACGTCGCTCTCGTGGAAGCGGATGGCCTGGCCGAGACGACTGATCATCATGACGTCGTCGTCGCCCGACGTGTGACGCACCGCCAGCAGCTCGTCGTCCTCGCGGATCTTGATGGCGATGATGCCGTCCGCCTTGAGCTTGGTGTTGTACGAGGTGAAGAGGGTCTTCTTCACGATGCCCTTGCGCGTGCCGAGGATGAGGTACTTGCCCTCACTCTCGTCGAAGTTGCGCGTGTTGATGACCGCACAGATCTTCTCGTCCTGGCGTAGCGGCAGAAGATTGACGATGTGCTTGCCCTTGGCGTTACGGCCGGCAAGCGGCAGCTCGTGCACCTTGAGCCGGTACACCTTACCGACGCTGGTGAAGAAGAGCAGGAAGTTGTGCGTGCTGGTGATGAAGAGGTGCTCGACCTCGTCCTCCTCTTTGAGGTCCATGCCGGCCACGCCGATGCCGCCGCGCTTCTGCTGGCGGTAGGTGGCCACGGGAAGACGCTTCACGTAGCCCGTCTTGGTGATCGTGATCGCCATCTGCTCCTCGGCGATGAGATCTTCGAGGTCGATCTCGCCCTCATCGGGCACGATGTCGGTCCGCCGGTCGTCGTTGTAGAGACGCTTGATGTCAGTCAGCTCGCTCTTGATGACGCCGAGCACCGCGTTCTCGTCGCCGAGCAGCTCGCGCAGCTCCTTGATGCGGGCGAGCAGGCCGGCGTGCTCCTCCTTGACCTTGTCGCGCTCGAGACCGGTGAGCTTCTGGAGCCGCAGGTCGAGGATGGCCTGCGACTGCGGCCTCGTGAGCTCGAAGGTGTCCATGAGGGCCTCGCGAGCCGTGTCGCCATCGGCGGCGTGGCGGATGATGCTGATGATCTGGTCGAGATTGTCGAGGGCGACGAGCAGGCCTTCGAGGATGTGGGCCCTCGTCTCGGCCTTGTCGAGCTCGAACTTCGTCCGCCGGATGACGATCTCTTTCTGGAAGGCGATGTACGCCTGGAGCATCTCCGGCAGGGTGAGCGTGCGCGGCACACCGCCGACGAGGGCGATGTTGATGACCCCGAAGGTCGTCTGCATCTGGGTGTGCTTGTAGAGCTTGTTGAGCACGACCATCGGGATGGCCTCGCGCTTCAGCTCGATGACGAGGCGCATGCCGGCGCGATCCGACTCGTTGCGCAGGTCGCTGATCTCGGTGATCTTCTTCGTCTTCACGAGCTCGACGATGTTGTCGATCAGCGACGCGCGATTGACCTGATAGGGCAGCTCGGTGACGATGATCGCGCTGCGATTTCCCTTGAGCTGCTCGGTGTGCGCCTTGGCGCGGACGCGGATGCGTCCGCGCCCCGTTCGGTAGGCCTCCTTGAAGCCGGCGGTGCCGAGGATGACGCCGCCGGTCGGGAAGTCCGGCCCCTTGATGAAGTCCATGAGGTCGTCGGCGGTCGCCTCGGGGTTGTCGACCAGGTGCACGATGGCGTCGACGACCTCGCCGAGGTTGTGCGGCGGGATGTTCGTCGCCATGCCGACGGCGATTCCCGCCGCGCCGTTGACCATGAGGTTCGGCATGCGGCTGGGCAGAACGCGCGGCTCGCGCCGGGTCTCGTCGTAGTTGGGCATCCAGTCGACGGTGTTGGCGTCGATGTCGCGCAGCATCTCGACGGCGATCTTGCTGAAGCGCGCCTCGGTGTAGCGCATGGCTGCCGGCGAGTCACCCTCGACGGAGCCGAAGTTGCCCTGGCCGTCGACCAGCGTGTAGCGCATGTTGAAGTCCTGCGCCATACGCACGAGGGTCGGGTAGATGACGGCCTCGCCGTGGGGGTGGTAGTTGCCGCTCGTGTCGCCGGCGATCTTGGCGCATTTGCGGTGCGCCTTGTTCGGCGCCAGACCGAGGTCGTTCATCGCCACCAGGATGCGGCGCTGGCTGGGCTTGAGGCCGTCGCGCACGTCGGGGAGAGCGCGGTCGGTGAGGACGCTCATCGCGTAGTCGATGAACGACGAGCGCATCTCGTCTTCGAGCTCGATGGGCTCGATCTTGCCTTCGAGCGTCTGCAAAGAATCAGACATCGAGGAACCGCACCTCCTTCGCGTTCTTCTCGATGAACTCGCGACGCGGCTCTACCTTGTCGCCCATCAGCATCGTGAAGACCTCGTCGGCGGCCTGGGCGTCTTCCATGGACACGAGCATGAGGGTGCGGGTCATGGGGTTCATGGTGGTGTCCCAGAGCTGGTCGGGGTTCATCTCACCGAGGCCCTTGAAGCGCTGCAGTTGCATGCCCTCCTTGGTGAGCTCGACGATCTGCACGCGCAGCTCCTCGTAGCTCGCCGCCTCCGACTTGCGGTTGCCCAGGTGCAGCGTGAACGGCGGACGCCCCACCAGCTCGCTGATGCGCAAGTGGACGCGTTTGAGCGCCTGGAACTCGCGTCCGGAGAGCGCCGCGAACGGGATCCTCATGTTCGCGGCCAGGCCGGTGCGCCGCTCCACCAGGCGCGTGTCGGCCACCTGCTCCTCGTCGTCGACGCCGAGCACATCGATGACGTAGCGCTTGTCGATGTCCTCACGAAGCGCCGCGAGCAGCGCCTCGAACGTGGTGATGTCGGCCTCGACGACCGGCCCGTTCTTGAGCCAGTCGATGAGCTCGCCGCCCCACTGGCTCTTCAGCTTCTTGACCCAGCCCTCGTACTCCCCGAAGAGCTTCAGGAACCGCTGGTACTTCGATTCGCTGAAGGTGAATTCGGCGTCGGTGTTGTCGACGCGGATCTGCTCAAGCCGTCCGCGCAGCAGGATCTCTTCGAGGTGCGACTCCTTGTGGATGTACGTCTCTTGGTTGCCCTGCTTGAGCCGGTACAGCGGCGGCTGGGCGATGTAGATGTAGCCCGCCTCGACGAGCGGCTTCATGTGGCGGAAGAGGAAGGTCAGGATCAGCGTGCGGATGTGTGACCCGTCGACGTCGGCGTCGGTCATGATGATGATCTTGTGGTAGCGCGCCTGCACGACGTCGAACTCGTCACCGATGCCGGCGCCGATGGCGCTGATCATCGTGAGGATCTCGTTGTTGGCGAGCATCTTGTCGATGCGCGCCTTCTCGACGTTGATGATCTTGCCGCGCAGCGGCAGGATCGCCTGGAACGAGCGGTCCCGAGCCTGCTTGGCCGAGCCGCCGGCGGAGTCGCCCTCGACCAGGTAGATCTCGCTGAGCGCCGGATCCTTGATCGAGCAGTCGGCCAGCTTGCCCGGCAGCGTGCTGCCCTCGAGCAAGCCCTTGCGGCGCGTGAGGTCGCGCGCCTTGCGCGCCGCGCTCCGCGCCCGCGCCGCGTTGATCGCCTTCTCGACGACCTGTCGCGCCTCGGAGGGGTTCTCCTCCAGAAACTCGGCGAGCTTGGCGTTGACCGACGTCTCGACGAGCGTGCGGATCTCGGTGTTGCCGAGCTTCGTCTTGGTCTGGCCCTCGAACTGCGGGTTCTTGAGCTTGACCGAGATGAGCGCCGTGAGGCCCTCGCGCACGTCCTCGCCGCTGAGGTTGTCTTCCTTCTCTTTGAGGAGGTTCTTCTGGCGCGCGTAGCCGTTGATGGTGCCGGTCAGCGCAGACCGGAAGCCGGTGAGATGCGCCCCGCCCTCGGTGGTGTTGATGTTGTTGGCGAACGTGAAGATCGACTCGTTGTACGAGGAGTTCCACTGCAGCGCGATCTCGACGGCGCCGTCGGCGGTCTCGTTCTCGAGGAAGATGATGCTGCGGTGGATGGCGTCTTTCTCGCGGTTGATGTACGCGACGAAGTCCACGATGCCGCCCTCGTACTGGAAGACGACGCTCTCGCCGTCGGCGCGCTCATCGTTGAGCGCGATGCGGAGGCCCTTGGTGAGGAAGGCCGTCTCGCGCAGGCGCTGGGCAAGCACGCGAAAGTCGTAAGCGACCTCCTCGAAGATGTCCGGGTCCGCCATGAAGGACACCGTGGTGCCGGACGGGCCGTCCTTGGCGATCTTCTCCTTCTTTTCGAGCTCCGTGACCGGCTCGCCGCGCTCGAAGCGCTGGTACCAGTGGAAGCCGTCGACGTAGATGTCCAGCTCGAGCCACTCGCTGAGCGCGTTGACCACCGAGACGCCGACGCCGTGGAGGCCGCCGGAGACCTTGTAGCCGGCGCCGCCGAACTTGCCGCCGGCGTGCAGCATCGTGAGAACGATGGTGGCGGCGGGCTTGTCGTACTTGTCCATGATCCCGACGGGGATGCCACGGCCGTCGTCGGTGACGGTGATGGAGTTGTCGGGATTGATGGTGACGGTGAGGGCCGAACAGTAGCCGGCGAGAGCTTCGTCGACGGAGTTGTCAACCACCTCATAGACGAGGTGATGGAGGCCTCGCGGCCCGGTGGAGCCGATGTACATGCCGGGCCGCTCTCGGACCGGCTCGAGTCCTTCGAGGACCTGGATATCCTGGGCTTCGTAGTTCGTCTTCTTCACACGACCTCACAGTGGCCGAGGGGTTGAGCATAGGACCGAGGGGCAGGCGAAAACTGCCTGCCTGAGTATATCAAAAGCGAAGGCTTACGGCGACCCTGAGGCACTCACAAAACTGCCGCAAACCGGCGGTTTTGGTCAACCTTGAGGGGTGCCGCGCCCGGGAGCCTCGGGAGGCTCCGCCGAAGACCGCCGCAGGGCGGCCTCGATGGCCGCGCGGAGCCGGTCGTCGCCGACTCCCTCCGCCTTGGTCCGCGCCGCGTCCTGAGCGGCGGGTTCGAGCCCTTGCCGCTGACGTTCTTCCTTCGACGCCGGTCCCCCGGTTCCTTGCCCAGAAGAGGCGCTGAGATCCTCCGCGGCGGCGGCTGGAGCGCCCGCGCCGGTCGTCGGACCGAGTCTGCCGGGCGCCGGAGCCGGACTTGCCGGTCCCTCCCCGGCGGGATGGCGCGCAGGGAGGCGTCCGACGACGAACCGGAAGCGCTTGACCGGATGGCCGGGTGCCACCTCCTCCATGCGCCGCAGGATCTGCGGGCCGAGATACGTGAGCTCATTGGCCCAGACCGACGACGCGCACTCGATGGTGAGCTGTCCCCGACGGAAGGCCTTGGGCCGCGTCCCCCCCGTCACCGGATCGCCGACGGCGCGCGCCCACGCGGAGTACGCGCGCGCCTCGTCGCCGGTCGCCAGGCGATCGAGCGCCGGCACGAGGACCTCTCCCACCCGGCGCGGCAGGTCGCCGCGGCTCGTCGGCGATCTCTGCGGCTTCGGCCGGCGAGCGCCGGAGCCCCTACCATTCTTGTCTGCCGGGCCGCTCAAAGCGCGTCCAGGTCGGGCGGCGCGGGTGGCGGCTCGTCGGGCGGCGGCGACGCCGCGCCGGCCGCAAGCGAGCCGTCCAGTGGAAGCTGGACTACCGTGGCTCCGGCGAGCTCTTCATCGGTGAAGTAGTGACGGTTCGTCGTCGTGATGACGGCCTGGCCCGCGGTGGCGAGCCTGCGCACCAGCAAGCGGCGGCGGGCATCGTCCAGTTCGCTCATGACATCGTCGAGGAAGAGCGGGCCCTGTTGGCCGGTGCGCTCCGCCGCGAGCCGCTGCTCCGCAAGGAGCAGCGCAAGGACGGCGGCGCGCTGTTCCCCCTGCGAGCCGAAGAGCCGCAGGTCGCGGACACCGCGCGGGAACTCCACGGGGCCGCACACCGGACCACCGGTCGCGGTCGGGACGATCGGCGACGACGGGCGAGGGGGATCTCCAGTCGGCCCGATCTCCAGGAACTTGAGGTCGTCGCGATGGGGACCGAAGAGCGAGAGCCCACGGCTGACCTCGCCGGGCCGCCGCGTGCGCAGCTCCTCGAGCAGCTCCGCCTCGTCGTAGCCGACCCCCTCCAGCTGTGCGACCAGGCGCAGTGTGAAGCTCTCTCCGGCCGGCGCCAGGCACGCTGCCGTGTCGGCGAAGCCGGCGGCGAGTTCTGCGACGAGGTCGCGGCGGCGGCGCCCCAGCTCGGCCGCAACGCGGGCGAGCTGCGCGTCCCACGGGTCGAGCGCGGCGGGATCCGCCCCGCTCTTGACCGCCGCGAGCTGCGCGTTGCGCTGGCGCAGCACGCCTTGAAGGTCGCGAGCGGCGGCGGCGTACTGAGGGTCGAGCGCGGCGGCGAAGGCGTCGAGATGAGCCCGCCGCCGCGCCGGGCTCCCCTTGACCAGCAACAGGCTCTCGGGCACGAAGATGAACACCTGGCTACGGCCGCGCAGGTCATCCAGAGAGGCGACCTCGATCCCCCCCCAGCGGACGCGCTTGCCCTGGCCCGGCGCGAACCCGACGTCGACGCGCTGCGCACCGGCGTCCGTGTCCAACTCCAGCTCCACGCGCGCGAACCGCTCTCCCCAGGTGATGAGCTTCTCCTCGCGCCGCGTACGCGGCGAGCTTCCCCGCAGAGCGAACCACGCGGCCTCCAGGAGGTTCGTCTTGCCGGCCGCGTTCGCTCCAACCACGACGTTCAGGCCCGGCCCGAAGAGGACTGTAGCGTCGCAGTACGAGCGGAAATTGACGAGTCTCAGGCCGGAGACGACCACACGCGGTACTCCCGACCGCCGACCCCGACGACGTCGCCCACCTGGAGCGTGCGCCCCCGGCGCATCTCGACCTCGCCGTTCACGGTGACGTCGCCCGATTGGACGATGACCTTGGCATGGCCGCCGGTACCGGCCACTCCAGCGAGCTTCAGGAACGCTCCAAGGGGCAGCGGGCCGCTGACGGCGACGTCGTCCATGTCACGGCGGTCCGGGTCACGCGCCGGCAGCCGTCAGCTGCTCAGGCGGATCGGCATGATGAGGTACGTGAAGTCGTCGCCGGTGCCGCTGATCAGGCCCGGCCGCAGCGGACTGGTGAAGCGCAGCCGGATCGCCTCGGCGTCCACGGCGTCCACGCCCTCGATGAGATACGCCGCGTTGAAGCCGATCTCGAACGCCTCCCCCGCGAACTCCACGTCGAGCGTCTCCTCAGCCTGACCGACGTCCTGCGTGAGCGCCTTCATGGTGAGGTGATTCTCCGCGAAGGACATGCGGAGCGGCGCGTTCTTCTGCGCCAGCAGGCTGACGCGCCGCGCTGTCGCCATGAGCTGGCCGCGGTCGATGACGACTTCGTGCTCATAGGTATCTGGGACCAGTTGCTTGTAGTTCGGAAACTGGCCCTCGATGAGCCGCGAGGCGATCCACACGTCTCCGGCCGGGTCGCTGAGCTTGAAGACCGCCTGGTTCTCGCCGATGGCGACCTCGATGTCGCCCCGTCCGAGCGCGGCGGCGAGGCGCGTGACCTCTGCCAGCGCCTTGACCGGTACGATGGCCTGGATCTCTGTCTCGAGCGAGTGATCGAGCTTCGTCTCCTTGACGGCGAGACGATAGCTGTCCGTCGCGACCATCTTGAGTGTGTCACCCATGATGGTCATGAGGACACCGGTGAGGATGGGCCGCGTCTCGTCCCGCGAGGCGGCGCGGCCGACCTTGTTGAGCGTCTCGACGAAGGGATCACGGCCAACGACGAACGCCCCGCTCATGTCAAAGGTCGACGTCTGCGGGAAGTCGGCAGCGGCCCAGGCGTTGAGCGAGAACGCGGCGCGGCCGGCGCTGACCTTGATCGCCGCCTCACCCGCCTCGATGACGACTTCCTCGTCCGGGAGGTTCCGGATGACATCACTGAAGAGTCGTGCCGGCACCACGATCTCGCCCTCCCGCTCGACAGGTGTCGTGAGATTCGCCTTGATCGACAACTCCATGTCGGTCGAGAAGAGATCGAGACGGCCCTCAACCGCCTGCAGGAGGATGCCAGACAGCACGGGCAGCGCGCTGCGCGTGGACACGCCGCGCGCAAGGACGCCAAGCTTGTCGACGAGCGCAGAGCGATCACACGTGAACTTCATCCCGACTCCTTATGAAGAAAAAGAGAAGTAGATACTCCTCGCCGTCATCACAGCCCCTGTTGACGATGTGGAGAATGACTCATGTCGCTGCACAGCGCGGGCGAGGGCCTCTGCACAGTGGTGTGGACGGTGTGTGCAGAACGTGTCGCTCCTCCCGCGGCGGCTCCGGTGTTCCCGGAAGCATAGCGGATTTCAGCGCCCTTGGGGTGAACGTCCACAGGGTCGCCCCCGGATCGTCAACAGGGGCTGTGGAGAGCTTTCAGCGGGAGTCAGTGCGCGGTCTTGAGGCGCGCGCTGATGAGAGCCAGGAGGTCCTGCAGCTGCGGGTCGTGGCCGTCCTTGAGCTGCCGATCCACCTTGTCGACGGCGTGGATGACCGTTGTGTGGTGGCGGCCGCCGAAGCGGGATCCGATCTGCGGCAGGGACGCCTCGGTGAGTTCGCGAGACAGGTACATGGCGATGTGTCGCGCGTAGGCCACGTCCTGGGTGCGGCGGTTGCCGCGCAAGTCGTTGACGTGGAGGCCGAACTGACGGGCCACCTCTGCCTGGACCATCTCGATGGTCACCGGGTGTTGGTAGGCCTTGGGCAAGATGTCCTTGAGCGCCTCTTTGGTGTTCTCGAGGGTGACCTCGGTGCCCTGGATCGAGGCGAAGCCGACGGCGCGCGTGAGCGCGCCGTAGAGCTCACGGATGTTGGTCGTCACCTTCTGTGCGATCCACTCGAGGACCTCGGGCTCCGCGATCTCGAATCCCTCCCACTTGACCTGCTTGCGCAGGATGGCGATGCGGGTCTCGAGATCCGGCCGGCCGATGTCGACGACCACGCCCTGGCCGAAGCGTGAGCGCAGGCGTTCCTCGAGCGCCTCCAGCTCCCGCGGCGGCCGGTCGCTGGTGATCACGAGTTGCTTGCCGGCCTCGTACAGAGCGTTGAATGTGTGGAAGAACTCGACCTGGGTCTGCTGCTTCTCGGCGAGGAATTGCACGTCGTCGATGATGAGCACGTCGTTGTCACGGTAGGTCTGCTTGAAGCCCTCGATCCGGCCCTTGTCGGTGACCGCGTTGATGAAGTCGTCGGTGAAGCGCTCGCAGGTGACGTAGCGCACCTGCAATTCGGGGTGTTGCACGAGCGTCTCGTGAGCGATCGCTTGGGTGAGGTGCGTCTTGCCCAGGCCGGTGTCGGCGTAGATGAACACCGGGTTGTAGGCGGTCGCCGGCGACTCGGCGACGCTGTGCGCGACAGCCGTCGCGTACTGGTTGTTCGGCCCGGTGACGAAGCGGTCGAAGACGTAGCGCGGATTGAGGTCGCCGACGGCGCGGGCGACTCGTGCGGATCCTCGGCTGCGGCCACGCGACTGCTGCTGCGGCTGCGGAGGCGCCTGCGCCGCAGGCTCGCTGCCGTCATCCGCCGCCGGTCGCGTCTCTGGAGCTTCCGCCGCACGCGCATCGACGACGACCCGCACCTCTACGGCGTCGCCGAGGACCTCTGTGAGCGCCTCGGCGACCTGCTTTGCGAGCCGCCGCTCGATCCACTCCCGGGCGAAGTCGTTGGGCACGCCGATGACGAAGGCGCCGTCCTCCAGACCCAGCGGCACGGTCCTGTCGAACCAGAATTGGAACGCGGAGTCGTTGATGCGCCCGCGAAGGTGTTTCTTCGCCGCTTCCCAGATGCGTGTGAGCTCGTCGTCCGTCAGTGTCCTGCCAAGTCGACCCCGGGGGACGCGGCGGCACACCCGGGATGGTCATGAACATCGGTCAGAGGATGCTCTCGAGGAGGCGGAGACCCTCCTCGCGCAAGGCTCGCTTGCCGTCGCCGATCGAGTGTATCAACCCCATGTCCTGCAGTACAACGAGCTCGCGGAAGACCGTCGCGGGCGAGAATCCGAGCTCCTTGGCGATGGCGGTCGGGCCGGCGGAGCCGAGCTCCATGAGCAGTACGAGGACCTTGATCTGCCGGGTCGTGAGCTTGACCTCCGGGGCGCCGGCCGGATCCGGCTGCGCCTCGGGCGTGGAGGGCATCTTGATGGTGAACACGGCGCCGCCGCCGAGATTGTCCTCCACGGTGAGGATGCCGCGCAGAAACTGGAGTGACTCCCGCGCCAGTGGCAGTCCGGACCCGACGCCGCGGATGATCTGCCGCTGGTAGGCGGTCGCGGTGGTGAAGCCGGGCTGGAACGCGCGGTCCTTGTCGTCGACTCCGGGGCCATGGTCGGAGATACGGATGGTCTGCCCGTTGTCGAGGATGGTGATGACGACGTCGCGGAAGTAGGCGTGCAGCAGGTTCTCGATGATCTCCTGGATGACGGAGTACGGCACCTGCCCGCCCTGCTCGCGGCAGTAGTGGTAGGTCTTCTCCGCGAGCGAGGCGATCAGCGCCGGGAGATCCTCCTCTTCGATGGCGACGACTCGCGGCGGGCTGGTGAGCGTGTCGTAGATGGCGATGCGCGGCGCCTCGAGCCCCAGAGGGACGTCTGGGAGCGGTCCGTCGGGAGCAGGGCTGTCCGCCACTGTCAAGGGCGCCATGCCGGAGGCGTCTGATCCACGCTCGTGGAGGGACTCTGCGACTGCTCGCGGGCGCGGGGCCGCCGTGGCTGCAGCCCGTGACGCGGGCTGCTGGATGGTGGCCCCGTCGTCGGCGAGCAGCCTGTCGAGGAACGACTCCATAGGGGCGCAGAGTATAGCAGAGGGCGGCCGACGCACCGAAACCCTCCGCGGGGCCTCGCGAAACGTCATTTTGCAGGGTAAAGAGGCGAGTTATCCACAGGGTGTTCAAGATATGTGGACAGCGCCCCTCCGGACCCCCCCGGATGTGCCCAATTTGCGGGAGTTGTGGAAACGGCGGTTTCAGGTGGGGCAGACGCGTCGCCTTGGGGCGAAGCGGGTCACACCTCGGGAGCGGCAGTCTGTCAACCCCCAGATTCCGCGCCTGCTCAAGAGGTAAGTACCTGCAAGATCGCTGTTTTCTGGGATTCTGGTCGTGAGAACACGCTGTCAAGGCAACGTTTTCTCGTCAACGCCTTATCCACGGCAATCGTGAGCCTGAGAGCATGACAAAAGCTAGTTATCCACACTCTGCACAGTGGGCTGTGAACGGAGGGATGGCCCGATGAAACGGCCGTAGCCCACCTGAGCGGGCTGCGCTACACTGTTGTAGTCCCTGCGGAGCTCCCGCGTGAGGAGCTGAGATGGCGCTTCCTGGCGCCGACGCGTCGAACCTGACCGCCCCTAGGGGCGGCGGCGCCTGTGGGCGCTGCTGGGTAATGCCAGCGAAGGGAGACAGGTACACATGAGCACACATCTCGCCCATTCCCCCGAGGGCGCGCCGGACGTGCGCGGCCGTCTCAATCTGAACCCGGCGCACTGGGGCGTGCGGGCGATCGCCGAGATCGGCGTCGCGATCGCCCTCTCCGCAGTGCTCAGCTGGCTTGCCCAGGCATTCCCGCTCCGCATGCCGCAAGGTGGGTCGTTCGGTCTCGAGATGCTGCCGATCCTCTTCATCGCCGTTCGCCGCGGCGTCGTCCCGGGCGTCGTCGCAGGAGGGCTGTTCGGGCTGCTCCAGCTGACCGGCGTCGCCGGGACGCCCTACATCTATCATCCGCTACAGGCGCTGCTGGATTATCCCCTTGCTTTCGCGGGGCTCGGGCTGGCGGGCCTGGTGTCGGTGGGGCCCCTCGGCCAGCGTGGGAATGTTGTGCGCCTCGCCGCGGCGGTGACCATCGGCGCGGGCGCCCGGTTCGTCTGCCACTTCCTCTCGGGGCTCATCTTCTTCGCCGAGTACGCCCCCGCCTGGGAAGCCCCCTGGCTGTACTCGCTCACGTACAACCTGCTCTACCTGCTGCCGTCGGCGGTGGTGACGGCGCTCGTGCTCTGGCCGCTCCTCTTCGCCTACGATGCGGCCTACCCAGACGACCGGAGGACGGCAAGGTGACCGGTTCGGGGTCGGCCGCGCGGGACTCAGGCGGCCCGCTCGCCGCCGTCTTTCTCGACGGCGACTACGGCGACCCCGGGTGGCACAACGCCCTCGCGAAGCGCGCGGACGTGGTGCTTGCGGCCGACGGGGGCGCCCGGTTCCTCATAGGCCTCTCCCTGATGCCCGACGCGGTGGTCGGCGACTTCGATTCGCTCGGCGCAGCCGACCAGGCGCGTCTGAGGGCAGCGGGCGTCGAGCTCCTGCGCCATCCGGTGCGCAAAGACGTGACCGACGGGGAGCTCGCGGTCGATGAGGCGCTGCGGCGCGGCGCCGGCGAGATCCTCCTCGCCGGTGCGACCGGCGCCCTCGACCACACACTCGGGCATCTGGCGATCCTGCGGCGCCTGGCGGCGCGCGGCGTCGCCGCGCGCATAGTGGCGCCACGGCTGACGGCGACGGTGCTGGTCTCCCCGGCCGCCGTCGCCCTGGACGCGGTGGCAGGAACACGGGTCTCGCTGGTCCCGATGGCCGGCGACGTCACGGTGACCCTGTCCGGGTTCGAGTACCCCCTCGACCGCGGCGTGCTCCCCGCCGACGTCTGCCTGGGTATCGGCAACCACGTGACCGGCCCCGGTGAGGCCCGCATCGTGCTGCACGAGGGTGTCGCCGCCGTGCTCGTGGAGTGCGGCGGCGTGGTCTTTCGACAGCTCGAGGCGCCTCGAGGGACCCAGTGACCGCTTCTCCGCGGGTCTGGAGAGCCGCAACCATCGCCTGGGCCGCCGTGATCCTGGCGAGCGGTCTGCTGCCGACGCAGAGCGCCGTGGAAGCCATCTCAGGAGGGCGTGACGACGCCGTGACCACGGCAGGACACTTCGCCGCGTACGTGCTGCTGGCATTCCTGCTGGGCGTGGCCCTCAACGGCCGGCAGACGCGCGTCGGGGCGCTGATCGCGGGATTCGTGCTCGCCGTGGCGCTCGGGGGGCTGATCGAGTTGGTGCAGGCGCCGCTGCCTTATCGCGACGCTCAGGTCTCCGACTTCATCGTCGACGTCATCGGCGCCGCCGTCGGGCTGGCGCTGTTCAGTGGTCTGGCGTGGGGGGGACGATCACGAGGGCGTCGAGGATGATGCTCGCCGCGACTTCGTCTGCAGGTACGTCGTAGCCACGCTCGGCGATCAGGTCCTTGAGGACGTTGACCCGCCGCTCGCGCGACCCGGTGAAGTCACGATCGGCACGGCTCTGCTGCTGATCTCTGGCCACCACATCCTCCTTCGCTCCCTCTCGTGCAAGTAAATCGGGCCGCGGGGCTCGCGAGTTTACTAAGATGCGTAGGCAGATATGACTCCACGCGGGAGACACAGGTGATCAGCATCCATGAAGCGCTCGATAGCGTCCTCGGAGCCGTCCGTCCACTGGACGCGGAGGAAGTCCCGCTGCTGCAGGCGCTCGGGCGCGCCGCCGCGGACCGTATCGTCTCGCCCGAGCAGGTACCGTCCTTCGCCAATTCCGCCATGGACGGCTTCGCCGTTTGCGGGGATGAGCTGGAGGCCGGTCGTCGCGAGTATCGCGTGACCGTCGATATTCCCGCCGGGCGCTTCGTCTCCGACCCGGTGGCCCGCGGTGATGCGGCGCGGATCATGACGGGTGCGCCCATGCCTCCGGGCGTGGACACCGTCGTGCAGGTCGAGCACACGTCGGTGGACGATGACCTGGTGACGGTCGAGCAGGTCCCCCTGTTGGGCGCGAACGTACGCCGGGCGGGAGAGGATGTCGCCGCAGGTGACGTGCTCTTCGAGAGCGGCGCACGTCTCGGCGCGGCCGAGATCGGCTTGCTCGCCGCGGTCGGAGTGGAGCGCGTGCGCGTCGTGCGCCGTCCGCGCGTGGCGATCCTCGCCACAGGCAGCGAGCTCGTGCCGGCAGGCCGGCCGCTCCGGCCTGGACAGATCCGCAACTCGAACTCATTCACCGCGTACGGCCAGGTCCTTGCCGCCGCCGCCGACCCGATCCTGCTCGGCATCGCCCGGGACGACGTCGAGGAGACGCGGCGCCTGATGGCGGCCGCGCTGGAGAACGACGTCGTCATCACCTCGGGCGGCGTCTCAGTGGGCGACTACGATTTCGTCAAGCAGGTCCAGGAAGAGCTCGGCGTCGAGCGCCGCTTCTGGGGCGTCGCGACCAAGCCGGGTAAACCCCTCGCCTTCGGGGTCCGCGGCGGCACGCTGGTGTTCGGCGTCCCCGGCAACCCGGTGGCCGCCATGGTCAGCTTCGAGATGTACGTGCGACCGGCGCTGCTGGCCCTCCAAGGCCGGCCGGACGTCTACCGCCCGTGGTTCTTCGCCGAGGCCGCCGAGCCGGTGCGCGGCACCAAAGACCGGACCGAGGCGCGTCGCTGCCGGTTCACGCACGAAGAGGGCGCGGTCAAGTTCACGACGACGGGTCCCCAGGGATCGGGGATCCTGAGCTCGATGACGGGCGCCGAAGGGATGTTCTTCGTGCCGCCGGGGTACCCGGGCGGCGACGCGGGCGAGGAGCTGCTTGCCATGCTGCTCGAGGGCAGTTCGACGGAGCGGCCGCCGTTCCCGGGGCTGCAGGCGAGCTGACGGCGGCGGCCGGCGCGAGCGTCAAGGGCCGGTGGCTGCGCGGAGCGGCTTGGCTCTCTCCAGAGTCGCCCACACGATGAGCCGGTACTTCGCGCTGTACGGGGGCGTGCAGGTGGTGAGCACCAGGCCGTAGCCGCGGTCGAGCAGTACGCCGACGTCTGAGGGACGTACCTGCGTCGTCTTCGCGACCGAGTAGCGGAACTTCCCGTAGGGAGTCTCCAAGAAGATGGGGTCGCCCGCCCTCAGCTTGTCGAGCTTGTAGAAGGGCGCCCCGTACGTGGTGCGGTGGCCGGCGACGGCGAAGGGCTCGCCGGCCCCCGGCAGCGGCGTGACGGCGTAGTGCACAGGGCCGCTGTGCAACAGTGAGCGGTCGCCGTCCGGGTCCAGCCCCAGTCGACCGCCGACACCCTGCTGGACAAGCCGGTTGACGCCGATGCGCGGGATGCGCAGCCGTCCGACGGGGTCGCCAGCGTCGAGGCCGCGCTCGAAGCGCTTGGCCAGCCGCCGGAGAAGCTGCTCGTCGGACAATTCGCGCGGACGGGTGGCCACGTTGGCGGTGATGGTCTCGACGAACGCCGCGCTCTGCTCCCGGTAGGTGGAATCGAGCCGCGACTGCTGCACCTGCGCGTACGCGGCCGACCAGAACGGGTAGGCGAGCACGAGCCCACCGATGACCAGGAGCAGGTCGCCGGTGAGACGCAGCCAATGCGACCGCCGGCTGCGGCCGGCGCCCGCGGGAGGCGGCGTCTCGACGTGCGCGTCGTTGCGGCTCATCCACGGATGGTACTCGCCCCGGAGGGGGCGCCACAACGTGCTAGACTGGCGCCCCCCGACGAGGAGGCCTCGCGAGTGCGGTCCTGCAGCGACGTCCGTGACTACCTACTTCAGGAGGGGATCTCACACGAGATCGTCCATCTTCCTTCCTCGTCCAGCACCGCCCAGATGGCGGCCGACGCGCTCGGCGTGCCTGTCGGAGAGGTCGTGAAGTCGCTGGTCTTCCTTCTCGACGACGCGCGACCGCTCATGGCGCTGGTCACCGGCGACGCCACGGTGGATACGGACGCGCTCGCGCGCGAGGCTCGCGCCTCGCGGGCGACGCTTGCGAAGGGAGAGCAGGTCCTGGAGCTCACGGGGTATCGGCCCGGGGCCGTGCCCCCATGCGCCCTCGAGACCGACGTGCCGCTGATCGCCGACCCGTGCGTCTTCATGCCGGACGTCGTGTACTGCGGGGGCGGCTCGACGACGACGATGCTCAAGGTCCGCAGCGCCGATCTGGAAGCACTGCTCAAGCCCCGCAAGCTGCCCATCGCGCAGCGTCGCTGAGGCGCAGCCGGCCGGCTGTGACCCGGCGCCGACGGACGGCGCCGCGCCGGCCGTCAAACGTGGAGACCCGCGGACGAAGTGGAGAGCGTGACGATGACCGAGACCCTCAGCCATACCATCGGATCCGCCGGGCGTCTGACCATCCTCTCGCAGGACGACCTCGTGCGGCTGGACGCGGCGGCGCTCGAGGTGCTCGCCGAGACCGGCGTGTCCATGCCGTCCGGGCGGGCGCGCGCCGCCCTCGTGGCGCAGGGCGCCACGGCCGACGGCGCGCGCGTCACCATGCCTGCAGAGCTGGTGCGCCGGCTCGTGGCCCTGGCGCCGCCGCGCATGACCTTGGGCGCCCGCGCCGGCATCCCGATCGTCACCGGCGAGCGCTCGCTCATCACCACCGACGGCTGCTGCGTCGAGATCTACGACCTCGAGAGCGGCGAGAAGCGCGGCACCACTGCCGGGGACGTGGCCACCATCAGCCGCGTGGTCGACGCACTCCCGGAGGTCGACTTCTGCTGGCCCGCGGTGAGCGCCCAGGACCGGCCGGCCGAGGTCCGCGGCCTGCACGAGCTGTACCTGGCGATCGCCAACACCGGCAAGCACGTGCAGACGGTGACCGTCGTCGAGCCAGAGCTCGCCGAGGTCGCGGTGAAGATGGCGCTGGCGGTGAGCGGCTCGGAGGCGAAGCTCCGCGCCGAGCCGCCGATCAGCGCCCTGCTCGGCACAGTCACGCCGCTCGGCAACGACGCCGGGACGCTGGAGGCCGGCCTGGTGTTCGCGGAGGCCGGCCTCCCGATCGGCTTCGTGACCATGCCGATGGGCGGCTCGACGACGCCCATCACCATGGCCGGATCGCTCGTGGTCGGCATCGCCGAAGCGCTCAGCTCCGTGTGCGCCATCCAGGCGGCCTTCCCCGGGGCGCCGGTGTTCATCTGCTTCATCCCCAGCGTGATGGACCTCAAGAGCGGCGACTTCACCGGCGGCGCCCCCGAAGACACGATCATGGCCGCGGCAGTCGGCGACGTCGGCCACTACTATGGCCTGCCCACGGAGTGCGGCGTCAACGCGAGCGGCGCCAAGGAGCCGGGATGGCAGTCGGCGCTCGACGACACCACGACGACGTACCTCTCGCTGGCCGCCGGCGTCGACATGCTCACGGGGGTGGGCATGGTCTCCGGCGGCCGGATCTTCAGCTACGAAGAGATGGCGCTCGGCGTCGAGACGCTCACGCAGGCGCGCACGATCGCCGCCGGAATCGACCTGACCGCCGCCGGGGGCTCGGCCGGCGGGCAGGCTACGCCCCCCGCCGGCCCCTGCTTGATCGTCGACGAGCCGCACCGCTACTGGACGGCCGGCGGGCGCGAGACGGCGACCGACCGCGCCCACGACCGCATCGCGGGCGCGGTCGCCGCGCATCACCCGCCCGCCCTCGATCCAGCGGTCGACGCCGAACTCCGGCGGCTGGCGCGGATCGACTGACGGCCCCCACGGCGCCGCGCATCGCCCGCCGATTACTCACGATTCAGGCGAAGACCCCCCGCCGTCAGCCTCGCGAAGGGTTGTCTTTTCGAGGCTGTGCTGTATAAATCGAAGGCAACTGTCGCTCTTGGGGGAACGCGGCACGGGATCTCCTGACAGGCGGTGGGGGCCGCCACCCGCACGGTCCACTCCAGATGGATACGCGTTTGTCGGGCAAAAAAGTCAGCCGGAAAGGACGGAAGAATGAGAAGAAGCAAGACCTACATTCTGGTGGCCGTACTCCTCGTCGCGGTCATCGCACTCGCGGGCGTCGCTGCCGCGTGCGGTGGCGACGACACGGAGGCGAGTCCCAGCCCAGAGGCGACGTCGGCCGCCGATATCGCGAACATGATCCTCGGCAAGGCGCCGAGCGGACTCGCCGCGACGATCGTCGACCGCGGCAGCGTCATCGTCGCGAACGACGCCAACTACCCGCCGCAGAGCTCGGTCGACCAGGCCACCGGCGAGCTCGTGGGCTTCGATGTGGACGTCGCCCTCAAGATGGGCGAGATCCTCGGTCTCGAGGTCCAGTTCGAGAACCCGGCGTGGGAGACCATCCCGACCGGGCTCAACCAAAGCAAGTACGACGTCTCCATCGGCTCGATGACCATCACGCCCGAGCGTGACAAGGAGCTCGACTTCACCGAACCGTACTACTACACGTCGGGCCAAATGTTCGTGAAGAAGGGTGGCCAGCAGATCGCCGGCGTCGACGACCTCAACGGCAAGAAGATCGGCGTGGGCGCCGCCACCACGTACTACGACTTCCTCAAGGCGAACAGCAAGGCCGACGTCAAGACCTATACGACCGACGCCGACACCTTCCCGGACCTGCGCAACGGCAATCTGGACTTCGTGATGACCGCCGGCCCGACCGGGCAGCAGGCCATCTCGCAGGGCCAGCCGTTCGACTTCTCGGGCGCGCCTCTGTACTACGAGGACCTGGCGTTCGCCATCAAGCAGGGCGAGGGCGACTGGCTCGCGATGCTCAACTACGCCGTCAACATGATGCATCAGGACGGCTCGCTCACCGCGATGAGCGAGACGTGGTACAACGGGCTCGACCTGACGGTCAAGGAGTAGCAGCACGGCGGCCACGCCCCGCGGGCGTGGCCGGATAGTGTCAGGTCGACTGCGGCGGGGGCCCCGCCGGGCTCCCGCCGCAGTCCCGACAGAGAGGTCTTCGCCGATGCACACACGACGCCCGTTCGTGAGTGTCGCCCTCTTCGCGGCCGTGCTCGCGTTGATGGCGGCGGCGCTCACGCCCCTCGCACTCGCGGCATCGCCCTCGCCGTCGTCGACGCTCACCGGGACGCCCGTCGTCAAGGGGACCATTCCGAACCCCGACGACCCGAAGGGCATCCTGAACTGGACGGGCGACACCGTCCAGGTGAACTTCCAGGCCAACGGCGCCGAGATCGCACCGGAGAGCTGCAAGCTCTTCATCAACGGGGTGGAGCAGCGACTCGCGCAGCCGCCCTTCATCGTGCCGGCCGTCTCGCGCGCCACGTCGACGCTCCAGTTCGACCTCGCGCAGAAGTACGGCTCCGGCGACTACGCGTTCAAGACCGTGCTCGTGACCACCACAGGGACTGAGGTCGAGTACCGTTGGTCGTTCGGCTCCCAGGGCGAAGCCGGATCGGGCCAGCTCATCAACCCCCAGGTGATGAAGGACTGGTTCTGGTACATCGCCCGCGGCGGCCTGGTCACCGTCGAACTCACCGTCATCTCCATCGTCTTTGCCTCCATCCTCGCGCTCTTCGGCTCCCTCGGACGCCTCTCCAAGAAGATGACCTTCCGGCAGGCGTGGAACCGGTACCAGAGCTGGGGCTACATGTGGAGGATGGTCATTGCGCGGATCCCGTACTGGATCGCCACCTTCTACACCTCGCTGTTCCGAGGGACGCCTCTGCTGCTGCAGATCATCGCCATCTACCAGGTGATCCCCGAGATCATCCAGCGGTTCGGCCTGCCCGACACGCTCAATCCGCCGGCCTTCTGGTCCGGCGTCGCGGCGCTCTCGCTCAACTACGGCGCCTACCTCACCGAGGTCTTCCGCGCCGGCATCCAGGCGGTGCCCAAGGGCCAGAACGAGGCCGCGTGGGCCATCGGCCTGAGCGGCTGGCAGACCCAGCGCCGCATCGTGCTGCCGCAGGCGCTCAAGATCGTCATTCCGGCGGTGGGCAACGACTTCATCGCCCTCATCAAGGACACCTCGCTGGTGTCGGTCATCACCGTCGAGGAGCTGCTGCGCCGTTCGCAGCTGGCCGGCGCCGCGACCTTCAGCTTCTTCAGCACCCTGCTGGTGGCGGCGGCCTGGTACTGGGCGCTGACGATCTTCTTCAGCTTCTGGCAGGCCAAGCTCGAGACGCGCATGGCGCGCGACAAGGCCCGCGAGAAGGAGAAGGGGAAGGCGGAGTAACATGGCATCGACTCACACTTTCCCACACGAGACGATCACCGACGACAAGGGGCGAGAGCTCGTCGTCAAGGTGCAGGGCCTGCAGAAATACTTCGGCCGCAACCACGTGCTCAAAGGCATCGACCTCGACGTCTACAAGGGCGAGGTGCTGGTACTCATCGGGCCGTCCGGCTCCGGCAAGAGCACCTTCCTGCGCTGCCTGAACTTCCTCGAAGATCCCACCGCCGGAGAGATCAGGGTCGGGGACGTGCACGTCACCTGCGGCAGCCACGGCGGCCGCTTCAAGAAGGACGTGCACGAGATCCGCATGAAGTGCGGCATGGTCTTCCAGGAGTTCAACCTCTTCCCGCACAAGGACGCGACCGAGAACGTGACCGAGGGTCCGATCCTGGTCAAGGGCGAGAAGAAGGAAGAAGCCACCCGCAAGGCGCACGAGCTGCTCACCAAGGTGGGCCTCGGTGAGCGCATGGACTTCTTCCCGAGCCAGCTCTCCGGCGGCCAGAAGCAGCGCGTGGCCATCGCCCGCGCCATGGCCATGGACCCCGTGCTCATGCTCTTCGACGAGCCGACCAGCGCCCTCGACCCCGAGCTCATCGGCGAGGTGCTCAAGGTCATGAAGGAGCTCGCCGAGGGCGGCATGACGATGATCGTGGTGAGCCACGAGATGGGCTTCAGCCGCGACGTCGCCGACCGCGTCGTGTACATGGACGATGGCTACTTCATCGAGCAGGGCCCGCCGAGCGAGGTCTTCTACCGCCCCAAGGACGAGCGCACCAAGCGCTTCCTGCGCCACATCCTGCCGGAGACGGATCCGCGGCACGCCAAGGAGCTGGGCATCACCGAGGTCGATCAGGAGCCATCGCCGCCGCAAGGATCCGATGTGCAGGGTCCTCCCGGGGCGGCGCTCAGCCAGGACAACATGGCCGACACGGCGATACCCAAGATCCCGACGTCGGACGGTCCTTCCGGCGAGCTTCCGCTCCCGCCGGGGAACGAAGAGCTCTGAGGGGACCGGCCGCTCGGCTGTGAGCGAGTCACGGGGCGGCGAGGCGCGCGAAGCGCCTCGCCGCCCCGACCGCGTACGGAGGCGTGGGGCCCGCGGCCGAGCTTCCGGTCTCGTCGGCCTCGGGATGACGCCGACGCCGAGCAGGCCGGGGCCTGACGCTCAGCCCACCAGCGTTTGCGCCGCCTCACGGAGGAGCTCCGTGTGGCGGTCGACGTCGGTCGCCGTCGTCTGCGGCGCCATCAGCGCCATGTTGTGGAACGGGGTCATGAGCACGCCGCGGTTCAGCATGAAGAGGTGCAGGTAGCGGTCGAGCTCCTCGTCTTCGGCCGCGGCCGCCTCGCCGCCGTTGCGCGGCGGCACGGGCCGCGGCCAGTACTCGGCGCGGCAGCCGAGGCGCTTGACCACCCACGGCAGGGCGAACTCATCGATCACACCCTGGACGCCGTCGGCCCAGCGACCGGCGAGCGGGATCGTGTGCGCGAAGGCCGCGTCGGTGAGTACCTCGCTCAGCGTCGCGCGAACGGCCGCCACGCTGAGCGCGTTGCCCGCCAGCGTGCCGCCGATGCCGCACTCGTCGGCGGCGTGATAGTCCCAGCCGACGCGAATGAGATCGGCCACCGCCTGACCGAAGCCGTACACGGCGCTCGGGATGCCGCTGCCGATCGGCTTGCCGAGGGTGATCATGTCCGGGTCGAGACTCCAGGCCTGCGTGCAGCCGCCGGGTCCGGCGCAGACGGTGTGCGTCTCGTCGATGATGAGCAGCGTGCCGGTCTCGCGCGTCAGCCGGCGCAACTCGGCGTGATAGCCCTCGTCCGGCAGGATGATGCCGATGTTGGTCAGCGCCGGCTCGGCGAGGACGCAGGCCACGTCGCCGGGCGCGAGCGCCTTCTCGAGCGCGGCCAAGTCGTTCCACTCAATGACCTTGCTGGTCACGGTCGGGTCGACCGGCGGGCCGGCGTTGCCCGGCTTGGGCCCGGGCACGCCGTCGTTGATGGTGATGATCGTCTCGTCGACGGAGCCGTGGTAGCAGTGGTTGTAGACGAGGATCTTCGGGCGCTTCGTGACGTGACGCGCGAGGCGCACGGCGAAACGGTTGGCGTCGGTGGCCGTGAGCGCGAGCTGCCAGTACTGCAGGCCAAACCGGCGGCTGAGCTCGGCGGCCACCCAGAGCGAGTCCTCGGTCGGCAGCATGGTCGTGATGCCACGGCCGGCCTGGGTGCAGATCGCCGCGACCGAGGCGTCGGGCGAGTGGCCGGTCATGGCGCCGGTGTCCCCCAGGCAGAAATCGATGTAGTCGTGCCCGTCGACGCAGGTGAAGCGGGCGCCGTGGGCTTCAGCCACGTAGGGCGGGAACGGGCTGGACCAGCGCGTCATCCAGTTCATGGGGACGCCGTCGAGCATGTGCGCCTGCGCCCGCTCGAAGAGCTCGCGGGAGCGGGGGTGGCGTGCGACGAAGAGTTCGTCCTCGCGCGCCTTGAGCTCCGCGAGCCGGTCGCGGTCGATCGTTGCCGTCACTGGATCACCTCCGGGGCTTTTGCAGCCCCAGACTACCTCACCAGCTCCTTCGCCCGCTCGACGGCCATACCGGCGTTGGTGCCGTTGCCGTCGGCGCCGATCTCCTCGGCCCAGGCGGCGGTCACCGGGGCCCCGCCGATCATCACCTTGACGCGGTCCCTGAGGCTCTCGGCCTTGAGCGCCGCGATCGTCTCCGCCTTGTGCGGCAGGGTGGTGGTGAGCAGGGCGCTCACGCCGACGATCCTGGCGTCGTGCTCCCTGACCGCTGCGACGACGTCGGCGTTGCCGTCGATGATGGCCTGCCTCAGCCGGTCCTTCATGCGACGCGTTTCTCACGATCGGCGGCTTTGATGATGCGGCGCACCTGCTCGGCCACGTCCGGGTCGATGGGCAGGGGCTGGTGAGACTCTATGAGCTCCAGCGCCCGGGCGTGCGCCCGGGCCGCGAGGTCGGTCGACCCGCGCGCCTCCCAGTCCTCACGCACGCGGCGGTCGAGGACCTCCGGCTGGCTAAGTTCGCGCATGTGCTTAAGCGTGGCGTCCAGCGAGAGGAAGTCGCCGAACGCCCCGACCTTGGCGATGTCGTCGATGGCCATCGTCTCGTCTGTGACCGCGATGCCGGCGACGGCGAACTTGATCATCTTCGCGATCTCGTTGTCCATGACCAGCTGGCCAAGGTCGAAGGTGACGCCCGATTCGATCATCCCCGCCCCGTAGATCTGGTTGGCACCTGCCAACGCAGGAAGGAGTCCGGTGAGGGTCTTCTCGTGACCGGTCTGCGCGTCACCGAGCTTGGAGTCCGCCTACAACCCCGCCACGAAGCTGGGGAGCAGGTATCTGCGCGCGATCTGGGCGCAGGCGGCGCTGAACAAGGCGAGCTCCGGCGAGCCCACGCACGCCGCCGCCAGCTTGAGG
Organism: Thermoleophilia bacterium; assembly: GCA_035686425.1. Taxonomy (GTDB): domain Bacteria; phylum Actinomycetota; class Thermoleophilia; order UBA2241; family UBA2241; genus CAIXSE01. The sequence continues at coordinate 3,121 of DASRZL010000205.1, read as the reverse complement.
TCCATCGCCGTGGTCGACGAGCCGTAGGCGACGGGGCAGCCGCGCTCGACGAGCTGCGCGAGCACGATGCCTGAGAGCACCTCGGCGTTGTGCAGCACCAGCGTGCCGGCCAGGGTGACCGGGGACGATCCGCCGGACATCGCCATGCTGAGGATCGTGTCCGGGCACCACGCGCGCGCCGACTCGATGATGACCTCAGTTGCGTCGCGCGGGAGCTTGAGCGGGCTGACGGGGCAGACGCCGAAGCCGATGAGCGGGCGACGGCGGAACTCGTCCTCGCCGCCGGCAACCACGGTGGCCATCTCGATCAGCTTCTTGCAGTCGTAGGCGGTGGTGGCCTCGGTGCCGACCGGCTTGCCGGTGTTGTGGATCGCGGCCTCCCACTTGTAGAGGCTGGCGGTCGCTTCCGGCACGTCGCCCGGGTGGACCGCCGACTCGTACGTGTCGATGTCGCTCAGGGCGTCGACCAGACGCGCAGCCTCGCGAACGTCCTGGAGCACCGGGTGGCGGTACTCACCGGTGCGCGGGTCGACGATCATGATGCCTTCGTCGAAGTTGGAGACATAGACGCGGCCCGACTCGAGGACGATGTCCATCTCGGGGTCGCGCCCGCAGAGGAAGTTCTTGGGCGGGCACGAGCGCAGGGCGTCCTCGACGAGGTGCGGCGAGATGCGCACCATGCGCGTGTCGCGGTCGACGACGCAGCCGCCGTCGCTGTAGATGTCGAGCGCGTCGTCGGCCTCGACCCAGACACCGGTTCGCTCGAGCACCTCGAGCGAACCGAGATGGACGTCGTCGAGCTCGGCCTCCGTGAACACCTTCAGGCTGAGCCCGCCCGAGCTGGGCCGCCCGGCTTGGGGGTTGCGCTTCACTCGAGCACCTCCGTTGCGAAGTCTCCGTGCAGATGACGAGACGGCGGGTGGGGCGGATGCGCTGTTGGTCGCCCGGCTCCACGGGCGTGGTCGCGGGAGCTCCCCGCCGCCCGCAAGGCTGAGGGTACGGGCGGGACGGGTGCGAGTAAAGCGTCTGCGGCGCGCGCGCCCAACTTCGCCGAGCAATCCGTAGCGTCCGGCACGACGGGTCCGCGAAGTTCGCCGAAGTTCCTGTCTCCCGGAGTTTCGGCGACCGGTGGTATCGTCCAAGCAGCGGCCGCGTCGCGGCGCGGGTCGCGGGACCGACAGGCGACGCCGCAGGAGGCGCCCATGCCGCTGCTCGAACGCGACGACTCTGTTCTCATCTTCATCGATCTGCAGCCCAAGTTCTGGAGCGACAGACTTGCGAAGGCTGATGCGGCGGAGGTGAACCGGGCGGTCACTCGCGCCTCGTGGCTGGCGGGGGCGGCGATGGCCCTCGGCGTCCCCGCCGTGCTCACGGAGGAGGACCCGGCCCGGAACGGGCCGACGGCGGTGGGCGTGCTGATGGCCGTCGGCCGGCAGGCGCCGGTCTTCACGAAGCCGGTCTTCGACCTCGCCGCCTGCCCGGACATCATGGCGGCGATCACGGCCACGGGCCGAAAGACGGCCATCCTCTGCGGCTTCGAGACCGACGTCTGCGTGACGCACTCGGCCGTCGGTCTTTTGGAGGCCGGCTACCGCGTGATCGTGGCGGCCGACGCCGTGTACTCGCCGGCGGGCGCGCAGGCCTCCGGCCTCGCCCGCCTGCGCGACCTCGGCGTCGAGCTCGTCCACTGCAAAGGCATCTACTATGACTGGGTCCGCACCCTTGAGACGGCGCTCGCCTTCGAGCGCGAGCACCCGGAGTTGACCGAACCACCTGGCTTCTGGATCTGACTGCGCCGCCGCTGCGGTCGCGAAGCGGCGGCGGTTTGACCTGACGAGACGCCGGCTCAACAGCCGGCGATAGGCTGGAGGAGTGAGCGAGGATGGCGGACCAGAGAAGCAAGGCGAAGGAAAGGCCCGGAGAAGCGACGCGCGCGGCCGTCTACTGGCAGGGCGGCGACCCACGGTGGCAGACGGGCGACATCGTGCCTCTGACGACCACCGAGCGCGCCGACGTGTGCGTCGTCGGCGGCGGGTTCACCGGCCTGTGGACGGCCCTGTCGATCAAGCGGCTCGCGCCGGGGACGGATGTCGTGCTCATCGAGCGTGAGTACTGTGGCGCCGGCGCCAGCGGGCGCAACGGAGGCTGGGTGAACGGCTGGGACGACGTGCTGCCCAAGCTCGTCTCCCGCTTCGGTCGGGACGCCGCGCTGGGACTCGTCGACGCCTCCCGGCGCAGCCTCGACGACATCCATGACACGGTGCGTGACGGCGGCATCGACTGCGACCTCTCGTTCGCGGGCGGCCTCACCGTGGCGCTGTCCCCGGCCCAGGTCGACGGCGTCCTCGAGGCCGCGCTCCTGGCGCGCGAGCTGGGCCGCGACGACCTCTTCCGCATCTTGGACAAGGACGAGGCTGCCGCGATGTCGGGCTCTCCCGCGGCGCAGGCCGGAGTGCTCATTCTGCAGGCCGGCAGCGTCCAGCCGGCGCTGCTCGTCCAGGGCCTGCGCCGGCTGGCAGCTGCGGCCGGCGTGCGCATCTACGAGGCCACGCCGATGGTCGGCCTGCAGCGCACGCTGCCCGCCGTCGTCAAGACCCCGTCCGGGAGCGTGACCGCGGACAAGGTCGTCCTCGCCTCCGGCGCCCGGCTGGGCCTCGTGCCCGAGCTGCGCCGCACCATCTTCATCATCCCCTCGCACGTCGTCGCGACGGCAAGTTCAGCCGAAGCGCTGGACCGCCTCGGATGGGCGACCGGCCGTCCCTTCGGGGACGGGCGCACCGCCGTGCACTACGGGCAGCGCACGGCGGACGACCGCGTCATCTTCGGCCGCGGCGGCGGCCGCCTCGGGTACGGCGGCCGCGTCATCCCGGCTCACTACCATGACGCCCGCGAGGTCGAAGAGATCGTCGCCGACATGCACACGATGCTGCCGGCCACCCGCGACCTCGCGGTCGAGTGGCGCTGGGGCGGGCCCCTGGACCGCACCCAGCACGGCATTCCCTGGGTCGGCACCCTCGGCAAGTACCGCAACGTCCACTACGGCCTGGGCTACTCCGGCAACGGCGTCTCGGCCTCCAACCTCATCGGCCGCACCCTGGCCTCGCTCGCCCTGGGTCTCGAG
>DASRZL010000204.1:0-3717 GCA_035686425.1 Thermoleophilia bacterium | reverse complement strand
GTCCACTCGAGCGATACCGCCCCTTCGGCGCGCTGCTCGTCGGTCTTGTACACGCAGCCGCAGTCGCCGGTCTCGAAACCGATGCCCTGGTCGTAGTTGCCCATGAGCGAGGGGATGCCACGGTCGCGAACGAGCAGGGAGACCTCGTTGGGTGACGGTCCGTAGCCGACGAGGTCGCCGAGGCTGATGGTCGTCGGCACGCCGCGACGCTCGATGTCGGCCAGGATCGCCTCGAGCCCAGGAAGGTTGCCGTGAACATCGCTGAAGACGGCGACGGGTGTATCGACGTGAAGCGTCCTCAAAAGCGGAGTCCCTTTCATCGACCTAGGTTTATATCAAGCTACCTTGACCATAAACGAATGTCAATGTAAGGTCAGTCAGGACGCACGTCGACCCGATCGACAAGGAGACGCGGCATGGCCCAGGGAGTGACCAAGCGCCTCTCGTTCCTCGACCGCTACCTGACGCTCTGGATCTTCCTCGCCATGTTCGTCGGCGTCGGCCTCGGCTGGGCCTACGAGGGCATCCCGGAGTTCATCCAGAAGTGGTCCGTGGGCACCACCAACATCCCCATCGCCATCGGCCTCATCGTGATGATGTATCCGCCGCTCGCCAAGGTGCGCTACGAGGAACTCGGCGACGTCTTCCGCGACTACAAGATCCTCGGCCTCTCGCTGGTGCAGAACTGGGTCATCGGGCCGATCGTCATGTTCCTGCTGGCGATCATCTTCCTGCACAACTACCCGGAGTTCATGGTCGGACTCATCATGATGGGCCTCGCGCGCTGCATCGCGATGGTGATCGTCTGGAACCAGCTCGCCAAGGGCGACACCGAGTACGCTGCCGGCCTCGTCGCCTTCAACGCCGTCTTCCAGGTGCTCTTCTACAGCGTCTTCGCCTGGGTCTTCGTCACCAAGCTGCCGCCGCTCTTCGGCCTCGAGGGGGCGGCCGTGGACGTCTCCATCGGCCAGATCGCGAGAAGCGTGTTCATCTACCTCGGCATCCCGTTCCTCGCCGGCATGCTGACGCGCTACCTGGGGCTCAAGTACAAGGGCCGCGACTGGTACGAGCAGAAGTTCATCCCGCGCATCAGCCCGCTCACGCTGATCGCCCTGCTGTTCACGATCTTCGTGATGTTCAGCCTGAAAGGCGAGCTGATCGTCAAGCTGCCGCTCGACGTCGTGCGCATCGCCATCCCGCTGCTGCTCTACTTCGTGATCATGTTCTTCGTCAGCTTCTACATGGGTCGACGCATCGGCGCCGACTACTCCAAGACGGCGACGCTCAGCTTCACGGCGGCGAGCAACAACTTCGAGCTCGCGATCGCCGTGAGCATCGCGGTGTTCGGCCTCAACTCGGGCCAGGCGTTCGCCAGCGTCATCGGACCGCTCGTCGAGGTGCCGGTGCTCATCGGCCTCGTGAACGTCGCCCTCTGGATGGGGCGCAAGTATTGGGGGATGACCGACGCGCCCGTGCCCGCCGCGATCGAGGCCGGCTGCGAAGAGGTCGGTTGCGATCCCCTGGACGGACACTCGCCGAGGCGGGAGGCGACATGACGACACCGAACGAGCACTCCACGATCGAGGACTTCACCCCGTTCTTCAAGGCATTCTGCAACTCGACGCGCGCGCAGATCATCGAGTTCCTGCTCGGCGGCGAGCGCTGCGTCTGCGAGATGACGGGACCGCTGGACGTCAGCCAACCGCTGGTCTCGCATCATCTGGCGCTGCTTCGTGACGCCGAGCTCGTGCTGGCGCGCGACGAGGGCGCCCGGACCTACTATTCCATCAACTGGGAACGGTTCGACAGCGACCTGGCCGGCTTCCTCGCCTACGTCGACAGAGCACGCAAGGCCCCGCATCCCGTCGCCGACGCAGCATCGGCGTGCGCGACGGGGCGGAAGCGCGCCACGCGCGCCGCGTCCTAGGACCCGACACTGAAGGAGACACTCTTGAAACTCGAGATCCTTGGTTCCGGCTGCGCCAACTGCCAGAAGCTGATGGCGGTCACCGAGGCCGCCGTGCGCGACCTCGGCATCGAAGACGCTGAGCTCGTCAAGGTGGAGGACTTCCCCAAGATCATGGCCTACGGGGTCATGTCGACACCGGCCTTGGTCATCGACGGCAAGGTCGTCATGAGCGGCAAGGTGCCGTCGCAGGCCGAGGTCGGCTCGCTGATCACCACGGCGCTGGCCGCGCACGGTTGACGCGAGCATGAGCGAGCCCGGCGACCGACAGCCCGCTGCATCGGACTGCTGTCTTCCACAGCGGCAGGCCAGCGCCTCATGCTGCGGCGGCGCGGCGGTGCCCGTCGCCGAGTATCCGTACGGCGCCGCCGAGTACGTCACGGGAACAGTCGAGACCCCTGCCGGCGCTGTCCCCAGGGTGTCCCGCGGCATCCTTCGCAGAGATCGCCGGGGCGCCTGGCGCGTGCGCTGGGGCTTCGGCCGCGACGACTATCGCGTGAAGCCCGGTCTGTACGCTGCGGGAGGGCCTGACGCCGGCGCCCCCGTGCTCGTCACGGCCAACTACAAGCTCACCTTCGACGCGCTCCGGTCGTCGCTTGAAGGACTCGATGCATGGATCCTGGTCGTCGACACCCGTGGCATCAACGTCTGGTGCGCGGCCGGCAAGGGCACCTTCTGCGCCGAGGAAGTCGCGCGAATGGTGCAGGAGTCGCGGCTGGGCGAGATCGTGGATCACCGCCGCCTGATCCTCCCTCAGCTCTCGGCGGCCGGAGTGGCCGCGCACCGGGTCAAGCAAGCATGCGGCTTTCGCGTGACCTTTGGACCGGTACGTGCCGAGGATCTACCGGCGTTTCTGGCAGCAGGCATGAAGGCCGACGCCGCGATGCGCGAGGTCACCTTCGACGTGCGGGAGCGCGCCGTGCTCGCCCCGGAGGAGCTCTCGGTCGTCTGGGACCGGCGCATGCTGCTTGCCTACGCGGGCATCCTCGCGGCCTCGGCGATCGACCGCGACGGCATCTCGCTCGGTCGGTCTGTGCGACGAGGAGCGCCGGTCATCGGCGCCGCGTGGCTCGCCCTCCTGGCGGGCGGTGCGGCGACGCCGCTGGCGCTGCCCTGGCTGCCCGGTCGCGCCTTCTCGCTGAAGGGCGCCCTGGCCGGGGGCGTTGCGGCGGCCGGCGCCACAGCGCTCTTCCGCCGCCGGCTCTCGCCTGCCGCCCGGCTGGCGCTCCTCGCCGGCGTCCCGGCCGTCGCCTCGTATGCCGCGATGAACTTCACCGGCGCGTCGCCGATCACCTCGCCCTCCGGGGTGGAACGCGAGATGCGTCGCGCCTTGCCATTGCAGGCCGCCGGAGGCGCGCTGGCCATCGGCGCCTGGCTGGCGAGCAGGATGGGGAGGTGAGGGCGATGGATCGGCTACGCTACATCGACGACGTGGTGACCTTGCAGCTCGACGTCACGCGGTGCAACGGCTGCGGGCTGTGCGCGGACGTCTGCCCGCGGGGCGTGTTCGCCATCGCCGACCGCCGCGCCACGCTGGTGGACAGGGATGCCTGCCTCGAGTGTGGCGCCTGCGCCCTCAACTGCGTGACCGGCGCCATCAGCGTCGATCCGGGAGTGGGCTGCGCGCAGGCGATCATCCACGGCTGGCTGACCGGTGGCGAGCCGAGCTGCGACTGCTAGTACTGATGCCGCGCGTGCACGAGGTGCCGGGGAGAACATCGATGCGGGACTCCGCAAGGCAGGCCTATCGC
>DASRZL010000203.1:0-3160 GCA_035686425.1 Thermoleophilia bacterium | reverse complement strand
GCTGGACCGTCAATGGGCCCGCACAGTTGACGAAGGTGCTGGACACGCTCGAGGGGATCCGGCAGGAGTTCGATGCGCAGGCGAGCGACGGTACGCGCATCTCGCTCGCCGACCTGATCGTGCTGGGCGGCTGTGCCGCCGTCGAAAAGGCCGCAAAGGACGCCGGCTTTGACGTCGAGGTGCTCTTCACCCTGGGACGCACGGACGCGACGCAGGGGCAGACCGACATCGAGTCGTTCGCCGTGCTCGAGCCGATCGCGGAGGGGTTCCGCAACTACCTGGGCGACGGTGGGCAGAAGCCTGCCGAGCACCTGCTCGTCGACAAGGCCGGTATGCTCACGCTCTCCGCACCCGAGATGACGGTGCTCGTGGGCGGCCTGCGGGTCCTCGGCGCGAACTACGACGGGTCAGACCTCGGCGTGCTCACCGATCGGATGGGGACGCTGACCAACGACTTCTTCGTCGATCTCGTCGACATGGGCACGATCTGGCAGCCGACAAGCGAGGCCGAGGAGACCTTCGAGGGCAACGACCGGTCGACGGGCGAGACACGATGGACGGCGAGCCGCGTCGACCTGGTCTTCGGGTCGAACTCCCAGCTGCGGGCGCTCGCCGAGGTCTACGCCAGCGACGACGCGCAGGAGAAGTTCGTGGGCGACTTCGTCGCCGCGTGGGACAAGGTCATGACTCTCGACCGGTTCGATCGTGCTTGATCGCACCGTGACGGGGACGATGCTCGACGGAGGCGAGTGACGGGGACGGCCGCTGCGCACACCGCGCCCCGGCTCTGGTGCTTGAGGGCCCAACGCCCGTCACCAGAACGCGCGGGGTCCTGATGCGGCCGGGACTCTGCGGCGGGCAGATGCGCTACTCGACGAGTTGCCCGCCGCTGGCGCTCGCCATGCGAGCGCTGTTGGGCGCTGCGTCAACAGTCCCAAGCGAACGGGCAGGCAGAAGAGCTTTCTTTGCAGGGATAAACGCTGTCAATGACACAGCGTGGTAACCCAACCAGACAGCTCTCGAACTTGCGACTCGAAGTCCAGCGCCTGGTGGATACTCATCTCTCAGCGTGAGCGATCGGCGGGGCGACAGTCCGGTCGCGGGCGCCGCATCCGCCATGACACACCCCCGGTGTGAACCCACCAGACGAGCCAGGCAGTTGACTCGACAGTGTTGCCATAACAACTGTTAGGTCGTACCGTAACAGTTGTTATGTCTCCATACGCTACGCATGAAAGGTGGCGCCATGCCGACGAGGACACCTCGCAAAGGCGACGGGAGGGCCGCCGATCTGGCGGCCCTCGTCGAGGCACCGGAGTTCGCCCTGCCGTGGCTCGACCGGCTCTACGACCCCGACGACGAGGCGCTGGTCGTCGCCGTCGGCGACGGCCGGCGCCTCGTCTCCGACCTTCTCGCCGAGGTCCCCGGCCTCGACCCGGCCACGGTCCGCCGTGCCCATCGCCGCGGCGTCGTGACGCTCAGCGACGAAGACGACCCCGCTACGACCGTCTCCGTCACGTCGTTCTGGGACCATTTTGAGTACTGGATAGTGCTCGAGGGCTGGCGCGACATCCCGCCGGAGGCGCGCGGGGACTTCGCCAGCGGCTACCTCGACCTGGGCGTCGAAGTCGTCGGGGCGGCAGTCGACGACGTGAAGGCCGGCCGGCCGGTGGCCGACCCGACCGGGAACGACTGCTTCGTGCTCCGGGCCGAAGCCGAAGAGATCGTGCGTCAGGCCCGCCGCGTGTACGTGCGGCCGTGCATGTGCCGGCGCATCTACCAGCGGTGCGACAAGCCTGTCGACGTCTGCCTCTGGCTCGACGACGAGGACCGCAGCGTCGGTATGGAGATCTCGCGCGAACGCGCGCTCGAGCTGGTAGCCGAGGCCGATGGCGCGGGCCTCATGTTCACCACCAACGACCCCCAGACCGACCGGGCCACGTGGATCTGCTGCTGCTGCTCGGACTGCTGCCAGCCGATCCTCGCCGCCGAGCGACTCGGCGCTTCGGCGGTGTGGCCGCGGCGGCGCTATCTTGCCGAGCTCGATGCCGACCGCTGCACCCGCTGCCTCACCTGCGTCAAGCGCTGCCCGTTCGGAGCGCTGACGATGGACGGGAAGGGCAAGGGCGCGGTCCTGCATCTGGACGCGGCGGCGTGCCGCGGCTGCGGCGCGTGCTCCACGGGGTGCGCAGAGGGCGCCATCGCCATGGCGCCGAGGAGCTAGGCGGCGCCCGTGGCAAGGCTGGACGCCGAGACGGGGGACGGATCTGCAGCACGCCGGGGCGAACTCGCCGACGCGGTGCTGCGCGTCATGGCGGCACGCGGCGTGCAGGGCACCACGATGCGGGAAGTCGCTCGCGAAGCCGGCTGGACCACGGGCGCCTTCGTGCACCACTTTCACGACAAGGCGGGCATGATCGAGTTCGCCTGCGAGGCGTGGATGCGCCGCATACGCGCCAGCGCGGACGCCGCGGTCGGCGGCCAGACCGGCCTGGCGGCGCTCCGTTCGTTTCTGGCCGCTGACCTGCCCGGCGGCGACCCCGCTTCCGACGAGGAGCTGAGGATCTGGCACTCAATGATCGAAGCGGCGTCGCGCAACGACCGGCTCGCCGAGACGTGGCGCGGAATGTACGAGGAGTACAGTCACGAGTGCGCGCGGCTGCTCAGGGAGGCGATCGACGAGGGCGAGATCCCCTCGTCCTGCGACGTCGAGCAGGCGACCGCCGCGCTCATCGCCACCGTTGACGGTCTGAACGTCAGACGACTGGTCGACGCGAAGCGCGTCACGACCGACCTGCAGCTGCGCGTCCTCGACCAGGTGCTGGCGTCGCTGCTGACGCGCTAGTCGTCGATCGCCTGCATCACGACCTGGCCACCCCGCTCAGACCGGCATGTGGGGAGAGCTCCTCCCCACTTCACCGCATGGGTCAAGGGACAGCGGACATCCTCCCTGCGAGAACAGGGCGACAGGAACCAGAAAGCGGGCTGTTTGGACGGGAAACGTTGTCGAAATGACAACGTGGTGGGCCCAGCAGGACTCGAACCTGCGACCGGCCGATTATGAGTCGGCTGCTCTAACCAACTGAGCTATAGGCCCACGGATGCGGGGCGGCGCATGACGGCAGCGCCGGCGCCGCCCAATGATACGCTCTGCGTGACG
>DASRZL010000202.1:0-39689 GCA_035686425.1 Thermoleophilia bacterium | reverse complement strand
TCGCGCGATGTCCCCCTCTTCAAAGCAGTTCAACACGGCTCCGGAGCGGTCGCTTGATCAGCGGATGGACGCTCTAGGCAGGGCGAACGAGGTCCGCAGTCGGCGCGCCGCGCTGAAGACCGACCTCAAGCACGGCGTCGTCAGCATCAACGAGATCCTCGCCGCGCCGCCTGAGTACCTGCTCACCGCCAAGGTCGCCGACCTGCTCATGGCGGCTCCCAAGTGCGGGCGGGTGAAGTCCGCCCGCATCATGGAGCAGTGCCGCATCAGCCCGAGCAAGACCGTGGGCGGTCTCTCGGAGCGCCAGCGGTACGAACTGCTCGCCTACTTCGGCGGCTGACCATCACGGCGGTCTTTGTCATCTCGGGGCCTTCGGGCGCCGGGAAAGGGACGGTCATCGCCCTCGTCCGCAAGCGGCTGCGTCACGTCGTGACCTCCGTCTCCGCGACCACGCGGCCACCGCGGCCCGGGGAAGCGGACGGCCGCGAGTATCACTTCCTGGACGAGACGGCCTTTCGCGCGGCCGTCGCGGCGGGCGACTTTCTGGAATGGGTAGAGTACAGTGGCAATCTGTACGGCACGCTGCGCAGTGAGGTCGAGGCCCAGGTCTCGGCCGGCAACGATGTGGTGCTCGAGATCGAGCTCATCGGCGCCAGGGTCGTGCGGCGGACGATGCCCGAGGCGATCTCGGTGTTCATCGCCCCGCCGAGTATGGCCGAGCTTGCGGAGAGGTTACGAGGTCGCGGTACGGAGACGGCGGCGGCCATCGCCCGCCGTCTGGATCGCGCCGAGACCGAAGTCGCGGCCGCAGAGGAGTTCGACCACGTCGTGGTGAACGACGATGCCAGGCGGGCCGCCGACGAGGTGGCCGCCATCATCGAGGCACGAAGGAAGGAAGACTAGTGGACAAGCCCCGCATCGACGAGTTGCTGCCCCACGCGGACGGCTCCCGGTACGCGCTGGTCATGATCGCCGCCAAGCGCGCTCGTCAGATCAACAACTACTACCACAGCCTGGGCGAGAACACGCTCGGTCTGGAAGAGCTCACGCCGCCGCTGATCACGACGCGCAGCACCAACCTGCTGACCATCGCCTTCGAGGAGATCGTCGACAACAAGATCGAGCACGACTCTCCGGACTAATGCCCTTAGTGCTACGAAGAGCACGAAGGTCTGTTGAGCGGACGCCGGCCCGAAGGGCCCCGCGGGGGACGGACTGATCTCCCCGTGAGCGAGGCCGCCACCGTCCACGCCGCCCGCACCGTGCTCGTCGGTGTCACCGGCGGCATCGCGATCTACAAGGCGGTCGAGCTCGTCCGCGGCCTCGTCAAGGACGGCCACCGCCCGCTCGTGGTCACCACCGAGGCCGCGCAGCGGTTCGTGATGCCGCTCACCTTCGCCGCCGTGTCGCACGCACCCGTCCTCGACGACCAGAGCGCCTGGCAGTCGAGCGGCGGCTGGTTCCAGCACATCGAGGCCGCTCGGACCGCGAGCGTCATGGTCGTCGCCCCCGCGACGGCCAATACCCTCGCCAAGATGGCCTCCGGTATGGCCGACAACCTGCTCACGGCGATCTACCTCGCCTTCCGCGGCCCCGTCATCGTCGCGCCCGCCATGAACTGGGCGATGAACGAGCATGCGGCGACGCAAGAGAACCTCCGCGTGCTCGCGGAGCGCGGCGTCGAGGTCATGCCGACGGAAGAGGGCGAGCTTGCCTGCGGCGAAGAAGGCTCTGGCCGCATGGCGTCGCCGGAGGCCATCCGGCTCGCCGTGCGCCGGGCGATGGCCTCGTCGGCGAGCGGCACGCTCGCCGGCAAGCAGGTCGTGGTGACCTCCGGCGGCACGCGCGAGCGCATCGATGCCGTGCGCTTCATCGGCAATCGCTCCAGCGGCAAGATGGGCCGCGCCATCGCCGACGAGGCATACCTGCGCGGCGCCCGCGTGACGCTGGTCACGACGCAGCCGGCGGACGGCGTTCCCTACGCGGTCGTCCGCGTCGAGAGCGCCCAGGAGATGGCCGCTGCGGTGGGTGAGCAGGTGCGTGACGCCGACGTGCTCGTGATGGCCGCGGCGGTCGCCGACTTCCGGCCGCGGGACGAGGAGGACGGCAAGATCGAGCGCGGCGAGCGCGACTCGCTCACGCTGGATCTGGTGCGCACGGTCGACGTGCTGGCCGCGACCGCCCGCCCCGGCCTGTTCCGCGTCGGTTTCGCCGCGGAGGCCGGGCCGCGGCTCGACCGCGCCCGCGCCAAGAAGGTGGCCAAGGGCGTGGACCTGCTCGTCTTCAACGACATCCTCGCCGAGGGCGTCGGCATCGGCTCGGACGAGAACGAGATCACCATCCTCACCTCGAGCGGCGAGGTCCACGTGCCGCGCACTACGAAGACTGCCTGCGCGGCCGCCATCGCCGACCACATCGAAGCCGGGCTGCAATGAGCGCCGACCGCGAAACCGTCGTCGCCGAGATCGAGGCGCGCGTCGCCAACGAGAACCTGAGGCGGCACATGCTCGCCACGGAGGCGATCATGCGCGCGCTCGCGGCACGGCTCGGCGAGGACCCGGACGTGTGGGGCCTCACGGGCCTCGCCCACGACCTGGATGTCGAGGAGACCGGGGACGACGCCGCACGTCACGGCGCGGTGGCCGCGGAAGCCCTTCGCTCGCTCGGGCTTCCAGAAGAGGCGACCCACGCGGTGGCCGCGCACAATCCGGAGACCGGCGTGGCCGCGTCCGAGCGCATCGACGTCGCGCTGATCGCCGCCGACCAGCTCAGCGGTCTGGTGACCGCGGCGACGTTGGTCCGCCCGGAGAAGGACCTCGCCGGCGTCAAGGTCAAGTCGGTGCGCAAACGCTATCGCGAGGGAGCGTTCGCACGCGGCGTGGACCGCGAGTCCATCGCCCGCTGCTCCGAGCTCGGTATCGAGCTGGATGAGTTCTTCGCCCTCGGGCTCGAGGCGATGCAGGGCATCGCTCCCGAGCTCGGCCTGTAGGGAAGTCTCCGGTGGACTACCCGGAGGGGCGCGTACCTGAGTTCGGCCTGGAGAGCGAGGCCTACACCCTCTTCCGCCGCGGCGTGGGGTTCCTGGAGGACGGACACCCCGCCCAGGCAGCCATGTACCTGGCGATGGCCCTGCGGCTCGAGCCCGGCCGCAACTCCATCCGGGAGGCGCTGGGGCGGGCGGAGTTCGCCGCCGGACGCCTCGACCGCGCCGCCGAGCTCTTCGCGGCGGTCGTCGCCGACGTCCCCGACAGCGACTACTCTCACTACGCCCTCGCGCGCTGCTTGCGCAGGCTGGGGCGCGCGGAAGAGGCGCGGGGTCACCTGCGGCTGGCCCGCGCCCTGCGCCCCACGAACGAGACCTACCGGCGGCCGCTCGACGGTATCGACTGAGGGGGCGTCGCCGCCGGCGCGAGCGGAGGCGTCGTGGTCACGCCGGGGGAGGGGGCGGTCCCTGCACCGGCGGCGCGGCGCCTTCGGCCAGCGCCTCGGGCCCTGCATGCGCCATGTCGAGGAGGACGGCGATGCGCTGGCGCACCGGCGGGTGCGTGTCGAAGACGCCGGTCACTTCCTTGGTCTTCTTCAGCGGGTTCTCGATGTAGAGGTGGGCCGTCGCCCGGTTGGCGCGGCGCAGCGGGCTCGGATCGGCGGCGATCTTGGTCAGGGCTCGCGCAAGCCCCAGGGGGTTGCGCGTGAGCTCGACCGCCGACGCATCGGCGAGGTACTCGCGGCGGCGGGACACGGCGAACTGGACCGCGTAGGCCGCGGCGGGCGCCACGAGCGCGAGCACGAGGGCGATCACGGCGAAGATCGCGCTCGCTTGATCGCCGCCGGAGCTCCCACCGCCCCTCCGGCGACCCATCCCGCCCCAGAAGCTCCAGCGCAGGAAGAAGTCGGCGATGAGCGCGATCATGCCGACGAGGATGCCGACGAGGGTCTCGAAGCGGATGTCGTAGTTGCGGATGTGCGCCATCTCGTGCGCCACGACGCCCTGGAGCTCCTCGCGGTTGAGGCGCTCCATCATCCCACGGGTCACGGCGATGGAGGCGTGCTCCGGGTCACGACCCGTGGCCAGCGCGTTCGGCGAGGCCTCATCGAGCACGTACACCGCCGGCACCTGCGGCAGGCCGGCGGCAATGGTCATCTCCTCGACGACATTGAAGAGCTGTGGTTCCTCGGCGTGGGTCACGCGGCGAGCGCCGCTGACGGCGAGCACCATCTTGTCGCCGCTGTAGTAGCCGATGATGCTCCAGGCGATCGCTACGATGCCGAAGACGCCGAGAAGCCCGAGCCCGCCCGGGGCGCCCCCGAGGGTCGCGTAGCCGATGGCGAAGCCCAGCACGGCGAGCATCGCCACGACGAGACCCGCCAGGAGCCACGAGGCCCGGCGGTTGCGACGGATCTGCTCGTACATGCGGCCTCCGGCGGCCTGGCTCGCCTACCTCAGGTCGACGGTCGGCACGGCGCGGTCGCTCTCTGGAGCCTCGAAGAACTGGCGCGTGGTGAAGTTGAACATCCCGGCGATCAGGTTCGACGGGAACATCTGGATCTTGTTGTTGTAGGTGAGGACGCTGTCGTTGTAGAACTGCCGCGCGAAGGCGATCTTGTTCTCCGTGGAGGTGAGCTCTTCCTGAAGGCTGAGCACGTTCTGGTTCGCCTTGAGGTCCGGGTAGCTCTCCACCACCGCGAAGAGCGATTTGAGCGTGCCGGTCAGCGCGTTCTCCGCCTCCGCCTGCGCCTGCGGGCCGCGACTGCCGGCGTCGATGGCGGCGGCGCGAGCGTTGGTGACGTTGGTGAGCGTCTCCTGCTCGTAGGACATGTAATCCTTGACCGCTTCGACCAGATTGGGGATGAGGTCGTGCCGGCGCTTGAGCTGTACCTCGATCTGGCTCCACGAGTTGTCGACCTGGTTCCGCCGTTTGACCAGGCTGTTGTACATCCCGGCCAGAACGGCCACGACCACGACCACGATGACGATGAGAACGATGACGGCGATCAACCGGCGCTCCTTCCGTTGGGTGCCCTTGCTCGCGAGTAGTCTACGATACCCGGGGGAATCGACCACATGACCGTTTGTACACAGCCGGGGTGGTTCTCTATCCTAGGACCGAGATGAAGCCACGCACCCGCGACATCCTGGTTCTGGCGCTCGGCCTCGCGATCCTCCTGGCGGCGGCCTTCGGCGGGTACGCCGCCGTCCGCGCCAGGGCCGCAGGTTCCGGCACCGGGCAGGTGCTGGCGCCGGTCCCGAAGCCCACGACCACGCCCAAACCGGAGTCTTCCACCATCGAGCCGGCCTACGAGCGCTGGACGGTGGGCAAAGCTGTCGGCCCGGTCACGGTGTATACGCGCCCGAGCACGTCCGCCGCGGTGAAGACCAAGCTGGGCAAGCTCAACCAGAACGGCTACCCCAACCTCGTGCTCGTCGACTCGACCCGCGAAGTCGACGGCCGGGTGTGGTACCGCGTCTGGCTCGCCATCCGCCCCAACGAGAGCCGGGGCTGGGTCCCGGAGGGCAAGCTCGCCTTCTACACGACCGCCGCGAAGATCACCATCGATCTCTCGGAGCGCAAGCTCAGCGTCTATCGGCGCGGCGGGCTCGTCGATACGTACCCGGTCGCGGTGGGCAAGCCTGGTCTCAGCACGCCCACCGGCTTCTTCTTCGTCAATCAGAAGCTGAAGCCGCCGGCGCCGGGAGGCGCCTACGGCGTGCTGGCGATCGGCATCAGCGCGTTTCAGCCGAAGCTCCCGGACTGGGCGCAGGGCGGGCCCGTGGCCATCCACGGGACCAACCAGGACGAGCTTATCGGCAAGGCGGTGAGTCACGGGTGCGTGCGCATGCACGACAAGGACGTGCTCGAGGTCAGCCGCTTCGTGCCCGCGGGCAGCCCGGTCGTCATCACGCCCTGACCGGCCTGCGACCCGCCGCGCCGCGTTCCCCTTACCAGTACTCGCCCTGATGCAGGAGCATATCGTGCGCCTTGCACTTGGGGCAGGTGTACGAGGCCGCTTTATCGAGGAAGAAGAGCTCGCTACCGCAGATGACGCAGTGGAACTCGTCGATGTGGATATCCGCGCCGGTCATATCGACCTCCACGATGGTCCCGCACTCCACGCAGTACGCCGGCATGAAGCGCTGCCGCGGATCGTACACGCTGACACCCCAGCGGATGCGGTCCGCCGTGTACGCGCACTGGCGGCACTCGAACGTCGTGTACTCTCCCATGGCCTGCCTCTCTCCGGACTTCTCGTTTCCCTCCCAGTATCGGCAAGAGGCCCGAGCGGTTGAGCGTAGCCGCCTTGAACGGCCTGCGAAGCCAGTGGTATACTTCTCGGGAAGGACAACACACCACGAGGCGGACTCTTGCGTCAAAAGTCGGTGGGCAACCGACTTTTCTCGTGTTAGGGGTCGTAATGAGGGAGAAGAGAGAGCAACTGGAGACCGTCATCGAAGCCACGCTCGCCGAGCGATTCCCGGACGTCGAGCTCGTCGACGTCGACGTGCGCGGCGGGTCGGCTGGGGCGCTCACGCTGTTCATCGACCGGCCGAGCGGCGTCGACCTCGAGCTGTGCGCGGCGGTCAGCCAGGCGCTGGAGGACGTCCGCGAGCAGTATTCGCTCGAGGTCTCCTCGCCAGGCCTGGACCGGCGGCTGCGCAAGCCGGCGCACTTCGCCGCCCAGGTGGGCCGCGACGTCGCGGTCACCATGACCGAGCCCGTCGAGGGCCGCCGCAACTTCCGCGGCGTCCTTGCGGCGGCCGGCGGCGACTCCATCACCCTCACCCTGGAGGACGGGGGCAGCGCCACGCTGCCGCTGGCCGCTCTCGGGAAAGCCCACGTGGTCTACAACCATGAAACCGACGGAGGCCATCGTGAGTAGAGAGATCATCGAGGCGCTGCGCCAGATCGAGAGCGAGAAAGGCATCGCCTTCGAGGCTCTTGTCGAGGCTCTCGAGGACGCGCTGCTGTCCGCCTACAAGAAGTCGCCGGACGCGGCCGAGTACGCCGCGGTCGAGATCGACACGGAGACCGGCGACATGCGGGTCTTCCAGCTCATCTTCCCGGAGCACATCGACACCGAGGCGCTCAAGATCCACGACGAAGAGACCGGGGAAGAGGTGGGACTCGATCTCAGCGGCGTGGATATGAGCGAGGTCGAGCGCATCGAGGTCACGCCGGACGACTTCGGCCGCATCGCCGCGATGACCGCCAAGCAGGTCATCCTGCAGCGCATCCGCGAGGCCGAGCGCGACCTCATGTACGAGGAGTACATCGACCGGGTCGGCGAACTCGTCACCGGCATCGTGCAGCAGAGCGATCCCCGCCACAACACGCTGGTCGAGCTGGGCAGGGTCGAGGCCGAGCTGCCGCGCGGCGAGCAGATCGAGACAGAGCACTACGAGCACGGCGCTCGCATCAAGGCCGTGATCATGCGTGTCGAAGAGTCGGCCAAGGGTCCGCAGGTCAAGCTCTCGCGGCGCAGCGAGGAGCTCGTACGCAAGCTGTTCGAGCTCGAGGTCCCGGAGATCGCCGACGGCCTCGTCGAGATCAAGCAGGTCGCTCGCGAGACCGGCTACCGTGGCCGCGACGGCAAGCCCACCCCCGGGCGCTGCAAGATCGCCGTCATCTCCAACGCCGACGGCGTCGACCCTGTGGGCGCCTGCGTCGGACCGCGCGGATCGCGCGTGCGCATGGTCGTGAGCGAGCTGCGCGGCGAGCGCATCGACATCATTCCCTACAATGACGACGCGGCGCGGTTCGTCGCCAAGGCGCTCTCGCCGGCCCGCGTGCGCGAGGTCATCGTCGACGACGAGGAGAAGACGGCGACGATCATCGTCCCGGACGATCAGCTCTCCCTCGCCATCGGCAAGGAGGGTCAGAACGCCCGACTGGCGAGCAAGCTCACCGGCTGGCGCATCGACATCAAGAGCCAGCAGCAGATGGCCGAGGCCGAGAACAGCCTCGAGTTCGGCGACGAAGAAGGCGTGGACGGCCAGTGCATGGCCATCGGGCGCAGCGGCAAGCGCTGCCCGAACCAAGCCGAGCCGAGCTCGCGGTACTGCAGCATCCACGCGGACTACGTCGAGCCTCCCAAGGCCCAAGCGGCGGCGGAAGAACCGGCTGCCGAGGTCTCTGCAGGGCCGGTCGAGGTCGTGGAGGCGAGCGAAGAGTGATCGCGGTGGCGACGCCGGAGAGGACGTGCGTCGGCTGTCGTCGCCGGCGCGGCCAGGACGAGCTCGTCCGGCTCGTGGCCGCACGGGGACGCGTCGTACCCGCGCGACCCGGCGCTCCCGGCAGGAGCGCGTATCTGTGTCCAGAAGAAGCGTGTCTCGAGGCCGCGGAGAAGAAGCGCGCGTTCGCGCGCGCCTTTCGCGGCCCGGTGACGCTCGATCCCGCGGTGCGTGAGGTCTTCACGCGGCCCGGGGACGCGCGGTCCAGCCACGCAAGCCCGCCTGACGGCGAGCCTGCGGCGGCAAAGGTGCAGTGCAGCTGCGCCGCCCTGCACGATGGTGTGTCTGCGGCGGCTGTTGACGAAAGGCGGTGAGGTGAATGGCGAAACGTAAAGTCTCGGACATCGCGACTCAGCGGAAGACGAGCGTCGAGGATGTGCTCGCCCACCTCAAGAAGGCGGGCATCGAGGTCGTAGACGGCGAAGTCGACGTCGAGGACGCGGCAATCGAGAAAGCGTACGCCGCGTCGGCCGGTGGCGCCGTGCGCCGGCGTTCCGGCGGCGGCCCAGGGGGCAAGAAGCGCAGGGTCATCATCGATGCCGGCGCCTCGCGCCGGGGTGGCGGCCCTGGCGGCCGCGACCGGCGCCGCGGCCGCGGTCGCGGTCGGGAGCGGGAGGAACAGCAGACGGCGCCGGTCGTGCCGACCGGCCTCGTCAAGGTGCCGTCCGGGTCGAGCGTCAAGGACATCTCTCAGCTCCTCGGCGTCACGACTTCCGACATCATCAAGGCGCTCATGGGCTACGGCGAGATGGTCACCATCACGCAGACACTCAGTGATGAGGCCATCGAGGTCCTGGCCACGGACTTCGAGCGTGAGGTGGAGATCACTCACGCGGCCGACGAAGAGGCCGAGCTCGAGAAGGAGGCCGTGGACGACCCCAAGGACCTCAAGGCCCGTCCGTCCGTGATCACCGTCATGGGCCACGTCGACCACGGCAAGACGAGCTTGCTCGACGCGATCCGCGAGACCGAGGTCGCGGCCGGCGAGGCCGGCGGCATCACCCAGCACATCGGCGCCTACCAGGTCAAGCACAACGGGCAGCTCATCACCTTCATCGACACGCCCGGGCACGCGGCGTTCACGGCCATGCGGGCGCGCGGCGCCAAGGTGACCGACATCGCCGCGATCGTCGTGGCGGCGGACGACGGCGTCATGCCGCAGACCGTGGAGGCCATCGACCACGCCAAGGCCGCCCAGGTGCCGATCGTCATCGTGATCAACAAGATCGACAAGCCCGACGCCAATATCGAGCGGATCAAGCAGCAGCTTGCCGAACAGGGCGTCGTGCCTGAGGACTGGGGCGGCGACAACGTCTTCGTCGAGGCGAGCGCCAAGAAGCGCATCGGACTCGACAACTTCCTGGACATGCTCCTTCTGGTCGCCGAAGTCGGCGACCTCAAGGCCAACCCGGACGCGCCGGCCAGCGGCTTCGTCATCGAGTCCAAGGTCGACCCGGGACGTGGCGTCGTAGCCACAGTCCTCGTGAACCGCGGCACCCTTCAGGTCGGCGACGCGGTCGTGGCCGGAGAGGCCAGCGGCCGCGTGCGCGCCATGCGTGACTTCCGCGCCGAGCCGCTCAAGAGCGGCGGTCCCTCCACGCCGGTCGAGATCATCGGCTTCGACGAGCTCCCCGTGGCCGGAGAGTTCTGCCGCGTCGTCAAGGACGAGCGCGCCGCGCGCGCCCTCGGCCAGAAGCGCGCCAATCGACTCAAGACCGAGGCTCTCGCCAAGCAGCACGCGCTCACGCTCGACGACGTCTTCGCGCGCATCGCGGCGGGCAAGGTCCTCGATCTCAACCTCGTGGTCAAGGCCGACGTTCAGGGCAGCCTCGAGGCGCTCAGCGACGCGCTGCTCAAGATCCAGCACCCCGAGGTCAAGGTGCGTGTCATCCACTCCGGCGTGGGCGGCGTGAACGAGTCCGACGTCATGCTCGCCAGCGCCTCGACGGCCATCATCATCGGCTTCAACGTCAGGCCGAGCCCGCAGGCCACGGCACTGGCCGAGACCGAAGGCGTCGACATCCGCACCTATCGGGTGATCTACAAGGTGACCGAGGACATCACGGCGGCCCTGGTCGGCATGCTCAAGCCGACGCTCGAGGAGATCGTTCTGGGGCAGGCGGAGGTGCGCACCACGTTCAAGGCCTCCAAGCTGGGCACTATCGCCGGCTGCATGGTCACGCACGGCAAGATCGTCCGCAATGCGGGCTTGCGTGTCTTGCGCAACGACGTGGTGGTGCACGACGGCAAGATGGCCTCGCTCAAGCGCTTCGCCGAAGACGCGCGCGAGGTCCTGGAAGGTTTTGAATGCGGCATCCTGCTCGACGGCTTCAACGACCTCAAAGAAGGGGACGTGCTGGAGGCGTACGAGACCAGAGAAGTCGCCCGTGAGGCCTGACGCCTGTATCGGCGTCCTTCTCGCGGAGTTGCACTTCCCAGGGGGCCGGACACTCAAGGAGAAGCGCGCGCCGCTCGCCTCGCTGCGTGACGTGATGCAGACGCGGTTTCGCGCCTCGTTCAGCGAGGTAGGACTGCAGGATGCGTGGCAGCGCGCGCGCGTGCTCGTGGTGCTGGCTACGTCGTCGCTGCAGCAGACCCGCGAGCGCCTCGACGACATCGACCGCTACCTCCACGCGCGGGACTACGAGGTGGCGCGCGTACTGCTCAAAACGGCCGACCCGGTGGACACGGTATGGGACTTCGACTACTGAGAATAAACGCGAGCATCAAGGAGACCCTCTCCACGGTCATCACCGCGGAGGGTCTCAAGGACCCCCGCATCGGATTCGTCACCGTCACGGGGGTCGAGACGTCCCGAGACCTGCAGCACGCCAAGGTCTACGTCAGCGTGCTGGGGGGCAAGACCGAGCGCGACTTGACCATGAAGGCCCTGGAGAAGTCGCGCGGCTTCCTGCAGGCCAAGATCAACGCCTCGCTGCATATGAGGCGCACGCCCCAGCTGCTCTTCCTCTACGACGACACGCTCGACAACGCGCTGCGCATCGAGCGCGCCCTCAAGCGCGAAGAAGAGGTACTCGGCAAGGAGGCGCCGGAGATCGTCGTCGGCGGCGCCGACGACGCAGACGACACGTCCCAGACGGACGACGGCACCTCGCCGGCCGATCTCGGCGGCGACGACGCACGGGTCGAGGGCGGCGAGGAACGGGATTGAAGGCGCTCGCCGCTGATCTCGACGCGGTCTGCCGGCGCATGCGCTCCGAGCGCAGCGTCGCGCTCGCCGTCCACGAGAAGCCCGACATGGACGCCCTCGGCGCCGCCGTCGGCATGCTCGACCTCTTCGCCCAGCTCGGCGTCGACGCCGGGCTGTACGTCACCGAGGGAGAACTCCTGCCGCTCGGCGACGAGCTGCTGCCCGACGCACGCGTGCGCCGCGGCGCCCCTCCCGGCGACGCGGCGCTGTACGCGCTCGATTCCGGGAATCCCCAGAGGCTCGCCCTGCCTGAGGGCTCGTGGGACGGCGTCGCCGTCAATATCGACCACCACCACGACAACCCGCGCTACGGCGACCTTGCTTTCGTGCGCGGCGACGCCAGCAGCACCAGCGAGCTCGTGTGCGAGATCGCCCTCGCGCTCGGACTGCTGCCGTCACCAGAAGCAGCAGCGGCCCTGTACGCGGGCATCTCGTTCGACACCGGCCACTTCCACCACGACTCCACGTCGGCGGCGACGTTCCGGTGCGCCGCGTGGCTGGTCGAGCTCGGCGTCGACGTGACCGGCCTGTACGCTCTCCTCTACGAGCGCCGCTCTCTCGCCGCGCTGCGCCTGTGGGCGCGAGCCGTCGACCGCACCGTCGCCATCGCCGGTGGCCGCGCGCTCGTCGCCGCCGTGGAGAAGGCGGACTTCGCCGCGACGGGCGCCGGCCCCGAGGAGACGGAGGGCATCGCCGACAGTCTGCGCGGCGTGGACGGCGTCGCTGTCGCCGCGGTGGTCAAAGAGCAGGACGTCGGCGCTCGTGTGCGCGTCAGCCTGCGCTCGGAATCGATCGACGTCAGCGCGCTTGCCGCCCTTCGGGGCGGCGGAGGCCATCGCCTTGCCGCCGGGTTCTCGAGCGACGACAGCCCCCGGGAGGTGATCGCGTGGCTCAGTTCCGAACTCGAAAGGCTCCTCTCGACGGCATCCTGCTGATCGACAAGCCCGAGGGCTTCACGTCGCACGACGTCGTCGCGCGGGTGCGGCGGCAGTTGCGTCCCGACGTGAAGAAGGTGGGTCACGCAGGCACGCTCGATCCGTTCGCGACGGGATTGCTGGTCGTGCTCGTCGGCAGGGCCACCAAGCTGGCCCGGTTCTTCGTCGACCTGCCCAAGGAGTACGAGTGCACCGTCCGCTTCGGCGTGCGCTCGGACTCGGGCGACCTCACCGGAGCGCTCGAGGAGACGGGCCTCGCGACGACCAGGGAGGCCGTGGACGAAGTGATCCCCGGGTTCCTCGGCTGCATCATGCAGAGCGTGCCCATGACGTCCGCCGTCAAGGTGGACGGCGAGCGCCTCTACAAGAAGGCGCACAGGGGAGAGATCGTCGAGACGCCCGTCAAGGAAGTGGAGATCGAGGCGATCGACGTGCTCGAGTTCGACGAGGCCGCACAGACCATGCGCTGCCGCATCGCGTGCTCCAAGGGCACGTACGTGCGGCAGCTGGCCATCGACATCGGCGAGGCGGTGGGCGCAGGAGGGCACCTCGAGCAGCTCTCGCGCACCGCCGTCGGCGACCTCCGGCTCACCGAGGCACAGACGCTCGCCGCCTTCGAGGAGGCCGTCGAGGCGCGCGAGGCCGGCAACGAGCACATCCCCGGACTCATCCCGCCGGCAGCGGCGCTGGAGTTCATGCCCGGCATCGAGCTTTCGTCGGCGCAGGTCGCCGCGGTGCGCAACGGGGCACGGCTGCCCGGCGGACCGCAAGAGCCCGTGCGCCTCACCTTCCGTGGCGAGCTCATCGCCATCTACGGGCCCGCCGAGGAGGGCAACGCCCTCAGGCTGCTCGTCAAGCTCTGATGGAGGTCATTGCCGATATCGCGCGGCTCGAGCGGCGTCCCCGGGCTCTCGCGCTCGGTACGTTCGACGGCGTGCACGCCGGCCACCGAGCGGTGATCCGCCGCGCCATCAGCCTGGCCTCCGAGCGCGGCCTCACCAGCGCCGTGGTCACGTTCGACCGGCACCCGCTGTCCATCATCGATCCCTCACGGGTGCCGCGGCTTCTGACCTCGACGGAGGAGAAGGTCCGGCTGATCGGCGAGCTGGAACCAGACGAGCTGATCCTCCTGCCGTTCGACGAGCACCTCGCCGCGCTCACTCCTGCCGCCTTCTGCGCCGATCTGCTGGCGCAGGCTCTCCAGGCGCGGGTCGTCGTCGTCGGCGAGAACTTCAACTTCGGCGCCGGCGGCGCCGGCGACGCTGCCCAGTTGCGCGCCTGCGGCGCCGCACACGGCTTCGACGTCGCCATCTGCGAGCTCATCACCGAGCACGGCACCGCGATCAGTTCGACCCGCATCCGCCGGCTGCTGCACGACGGGGAGCTCGAGGAGGTGCGCGAGATCCTCGGCAGGCCGCCGTCGGCCGCCGGCGTCGTCGTCCACGGCGACAAGCGCGGCCGTATGCTGGGCGTGCCCACCGCCAACGTCGACGTCGAGGCGGGCACGATCTTTCCCGGTCGCGGGGTGTACGCCGCCCGTGTCTTCGTGGCGGGCGCCTGCTATCGCGCCGCCGTGAACATCGGCCACAACCCGACCTTTCAGAGCCGGGAGGCGCCCACCGCGCACGTGACCGTCGAGGCCTTTCTCCTCGGCTTCGAGGGCGACATCTACGACGAGGAGATCCGCCTCGATTTCCTCCACAAGATCCGCGACGAGCGGCGCTTCGACAGTGTCGGGGAGCTCGTCGCGCAGATGCGCCTGGACATCGCTGCCACCGCGTCACTCGTCGACGCCGAGCTCGACGCGATCGGTCTGCCGCCTCTTCCGGTCGCCGAGGGCTGAGGTCGCCGCCCGCGGCGACGCGGTTTGTCGCCGGCTTCCGCTGTGCTACCCTTGCCCGACCGCCTTCTCGGTCACGGGCCGCCAACCCGCGACTGGGTCTACGGATGCTCCCCAGAGGGAGGTGAAATCTATGGCCATCACCAAAGACATCAAAGAGACCATCATCGCCAAGCACGCCAAGCACGAAGGCGACACTGGCTCCCCCGAGGTACAGATCGCGATCCTCACGGCGCGCATCGAGACCCTCACCGATCACCTCAAGACGCACAAGAAGGACCATCACAGCCGGCGCGGCCTGCTGAAGATGGTCGGTCAGCGTCGCCGTCTGCTCAACTACCTGCAGGCGCGCGACCTCGAGCGCTATCGCGCGCTCGTCAAGGAGCTCGAGCTCCGCAAGTAAGCAGCACCCTTCGGCGCCAGACGCGCCGTTGTCATCGTCCCCGTGCCAACCACGCCGACGAGAGAGTACCCGCGCGCAATGGGGCGCCGGGTCGAGAGAGACGAAGGAAGAAATGAACACGATTGAAGTTGAAGTCGGGGGTCAGACCATCACCCTCGAGACCGGTCGCCTCGCCAAGCAGGCCAACGGCGCCGTGCTGGTGCGCTGTGGCGACACGGTCGTCCTGGTCAGCGCAGTCATGCGCGAAGACGTGCGCGAGGGGCAGGACTTCTTCCCCCTGACCGTCGATGTGGAAGAGCGGCACTACGCCGCCGGCAAGATCCCCGGCGGCTTCATCAAGCGCGAATCGCGTCCCAGCGAGAAGGCGATCCTGGCTGCGCGTCAGATCGATCGCCCCATAAGGCCGCTGTTCCCCAAGGGCTTCATGAACGAGATCCACGTCGTCGCGACCACGCTGTCCGTCGACTTCGAGCTGCCGTATGACGTCCTCGCGACGCTCGGCGCCTCAGCGGCGCTCACCATCAGCAACATCCCGTTCGGAGGCCCCATCGGCTCCGTGCACGTCGGCCGCATCGACGGCCAGTTGGTGGTGAACCCGACGCTCCAGGAGCTCCAGGACGAGTCCGACATGGACCTCGTCGTCACCGGCACCGCCGACGCGATCGTCATGGTCGAGGCCGGCGCCGATCAGGTCTCGGAGAGTGTCATCGTCGAGGCGCTCAGCCTTGCGCACGAGGAGATCAAGAAGCTCGTCGCCGTGCAGATCGAGCTGCAGAAGCTCGTCGGCAAGCCCAAGTGGGACGTCCCCGCGTGGACGATCGACGAGGGCGTGCTCGCCGAGGTCCGTAACGGCTTCGGCGTCGCCTTCGACGCCGCGACCCAGGTGCCCGGCAAGAAGGAGCGCATGGACGCGACCGCGGAGGTCAAGGACGCGGTGTACGCGCAGCTCATCACCGACGACACCGACCCCGACCGGGTGGTGCAGGTCAAGCGCGCCGTATCCAAGATGGAGAAGGACATCATCCGCCGGCGCATCGCCGTCGAGAAGCGTCGCCCAGACGGGCGCGCCGTCGACGAAGTCCGGCCGATCAGCAGCGAGATCGGCGTCGTCCCGCGCACGCACGGCAGCGCCCTCTTCACGCGTGGCGAGACCCAGGCCATGAGCCTGCTCACGCTCGGCGGCACCGGCGAGTTCCAGCGCATCGACGGCCTCGGCATCGAAGACAAGAAGCGCTACATCCACCATTACAACTTCCCGCCGTACTCGGTGGGGGAGACCGGCTTCATGCGCGGCCCCAAGCGCCGCGACATCGGTCATGGCGCCCTCGCCGAGCGCGCCCTGCTGCCGGTCCTGCCGAGCGAGGTCGAGTTCCCGTACACGATCCGTATCGTGTCGGAGATCCTCGAGAGCAATGGTTCGTCCTCGATGGCCAGCGTCTGCGGCTCGACGCTCTCGCTCATGGACGCCGGCGTGCAGATCAGCGCCCCGGTGGCCGGTACCGCGATGGGTCTCATCAAGGAAGGCGACGCCTACACCGTCCTCACGGACATCGCCGGCGTCGAAGATCATCTGGGCGACATGGACTTCAAGGTCGCCGGCACCGACAAGGGCATCACCGCCCTCCAGATGGATATCAAGATCACGGGCGTCACCTTCGAGATCCTCACCGAGGCGCTCGAGCAGGCCCGCAAGGCCCGGCTCCACATCCTCGGCAAGATGCTCGAGACGATCGCCGAGCCGCGAAGCGAGCTCAGCCAGTGGGCGCCGCGTATCTTCAGCATCCAGATCAACCCCGATCAGATCGGGCTCGTCATCGGCAAGGGCGGCGAGACCATCCGTGGGATGACCGAGGAGTTCAGCGCCGACATCGACATCCAGGACGACGGGACGATCTTCATCTGCGCCCCCGACGAGGAGGCTGCGGAGGGCGTCAAGAACCGCATCCAGTCGATGACCAAGGAGGTCGAGGTAGGCGACGTCTTCACCGGACGCGTCGTCAAGACCACCGATTTCGGCGCCTTCGTCGAGCTCAAGAAGGGCACGGACGGCCTGCTGCACATCTCGCGCCTGGCCCCCAAGGGCGAGCGCGTGAAGAACGTCGAGGACGTCGTCAAGCGCGGCGATTCGGTGACCGTCGAGGTCGTCGAGATCGACAAGGCGCGCAACCGCATCGGGCTCACGCTGCTGAAGCCGCCCGAGGCGGAGTAATGCCCGTAGAGCGCCTCGAACACGAAGCGCTAGTGAGCGCTGCGCCGGCACGTAGTGCCAGCGCAGCGGACTAAGAGAAGAAGCGAAGCAGGGAGCGGGCCACGAAGGCCTACCGCCTGTCAACGCTGGACAACGGCCTGCGAGTGGCCACCGAGCGCCTTGAAAGCGTGCGCTCGGTGGCCCTCGGGTTCTGGGTCGCCGCCGGCTCCCGGCTGGAGCCGGTCGAGCTCGGCGGCGTCTCGCACTTCATCGAGCACCTGATCTTCAAGGGCACGGACCGCTTCTCGGCGGCCGACATCGCCCACATCTTCGACGACATGGGCGCCGAGCCCAACGCGTCCACGTCCAAGGAGTACACGCTCGTCAACGCGCGCCTGCTGGACGACGACCTCGACATCGCGTTCGAGGTGATCGCCGGCATGGTGGCGCGGCCGACCTTCGCCGACCTCGACCAGGAGCGCGAGGTCGTGCTCGAAGAAGTCGCGATGTACGAGGACTCGCCGCCCGAGCTCATCCACGACGACCTCTGTGAGGTCGTCTTCGGAGAGCATCCGCTCGGGCGGCCCATCATCGGGCACTTCGAGACGCTGGCGGCGCTCGACCTCGACACCGTGCGCACCTATCACGACGAGCACTACGTCAATCCCGGAGTCGTGATCGCGGCCAGCGGTCACGTCGATCACGATCACCTGTGCGATCTGGCAGCCGAGCACTTCCGCCCGGAACCCGGCGCCGTGGTTCGGCGCGCCGAGTTGAGCGCGCCGGAGTTGAGCCACCTCGCCCGCTTCACCCAGAAGGACACCGAGCAGTATCACGTGTGTCTCGGCGGCCCCGGTCCGCGTCGCGGCGACCCGGACCGGTATGCGGTCTACGTCGTCGACACGATCCTCGGAGGCTCCTGGAGCTCGCATCTCTTCCAGGAGGTCCGCGAGAAGCGCGGGCTGGCCTATTCGGTGTACTCGTACGCATCGCTGTACGCCGACGCCGGGCTCACGGCCGTCTACTTCGGCTCGCGCGAGGAAGCCGTCGAGGAGGCCATGACGGTCATCCTCGACACGCTCGGAGACCTCGAGGCCGCCATGACCACGGACGCGGTCGACCGCGCCAGGAATCACCTCAAGGGCCAGCTGGTGCTCAGCATGGAGAGCCCCGGCGCGCGCATGCAGAGCCTGGGCCGGAACGTCCTGCTGGAACAGCCGGTCCTGACCGTGGACGAGGTGCTGGCGCGCATCGACGCCGTCGATCATGACGCTGTCATCGAGGCCGTGCGGCGGTACTATGACCCGGAGACGTGGTCGACGGCCTGTATCGGACCCCGGCCGGAGCCGTTCCGGGCCGTGACGCAAGGGTTCTTCCGGGAGGAGCGATAAGCGGTATGTCTACGATGTCCCGCTTGTGTACGCCGAAAGAGGGGGCGTCATGATCGACGTCCTGGTGACCGGAGCTGCCGGCAAGATGGGCTCGCTGAGCGCCGCCACCATCGCCGCGCAGGACGATCTGCGGCTCGTCGCGCTGGTCGACCCCACGCCCGGCGACGGGGGCGAGGTGCCGTGGTTCCGTGACGTCGGCGCCGCGCTGGCCCTCACGACGCCGGCGGCGGCTCTGGAGTTCAGCGTGCCCGCCGCCGTCTTCGAGAACGCGGCGGCGCTGCTGGACGCCGGAGTGCCTACCGTCGTCGGAGCGACGGGCCTCGACGACGCGCAGGTCGACGCCCTGGCCGCCAAGGCGGCGGCGTCCGGCGCAGGGCTCGTCATCGTCCCCAATTTCGCCATGGGGGCCGTGCTCCTCATGCGCTTCGCCGCCGAGGCCGCCCGGTTCTACGAGCACGCCGAGATCATCGAGACGCACGAGAAGGCCAAGATCGACGCGCCATCCGGCACGGCGCTGCGCACGGCGCGCCTGATGGCCGAGGCGCCGGGGTCCGCTCTGGCGGCCCCGCCCGGCGCCGGCCAGACCGCGCGTGGCCTCGTCGCCGATGACCGCGTGACCGTCCACAGCGTCCGCCTGCCGGGCGCGGTGGCGCATCAGGAGGTCATCTTCGGCGGGGAAGACGAGCTGCTCACGCTGCGGCATGACTCGCTGTCCAGGCGCTCGTTCATGGGCGGCGTGCTGCTGGCGCTGCGCCGCGTCGGGGGCGTCGACGGAACGGTGATCGGCCTCGAGAACCTCCTTGACTGATCGACCGATGTGACCAGACCGCAGATGAGGGGGGAGCTACGTGAGTGAGAGTCTTGGGACTATCCTGACCGCGATGGTGACGCCCTTCGACGCCGGCGAGGCCGTCGATCACGGCAAGCTCGCCGAGCTTGCCGACCACCTCCTCGCCAACGGCTCCGACGGCCTCGTGGTCGCGGGGACCACCGGCGAGTCGCCGACCCTGTCCGACGACGAGAAGCTGGCGATGTTCCGCACCGTCGTCTCGGCGGTCGGCGACCGCTCCACCGTCGTCGCGGGAACGGGCTCCAACGACACCCGTCACAGCGTGGAGCTCACGCGCGCGGCCGAGGCCTGCGGCGTGGACGCCATCCTGGCCGTCGTCCCCTACTACAACAAGCCGCCTGAGCGCGGCCTGCTGGCGCACTTCCGCGCCATCGCCGCCGCGACCGACTTGCCCGTGATCATCTACAACATCCCTGGCCGCTGCGTCGTCAACCTCTCACCCGAGGCCCTTGCTGCGCTGGCCCGGACCGAGAACATCGTCGCCGTCAAGCAGGCCAACCCCGATCTCAGCGAGACCGACCGACTCATGGAACTGAGCGACATGCGCGTGTACGCCGGCAACGACGACATGCTGTACGAGGTCATGTCCCGCGGCGGCTCGGGGGGGATCTGCGTGGCCAGCCACCTCGTGGGGCCGCGGATGGCCGAGATCGCCCGGCTCTGCCGTCAGGGCGACCGCGCGGCCGCGGCCGCCGAGGACGGCCAGCTCCACGCCCTGTACGAAGCACTGTTCGTGACCGCCAATCCCATCCCGGTCAAGGCGGCGCTGAATCTGCTCGGGCACGAGGTCGGAGGCCTGCGCCTCCCGCTCCTGCCCGCGACCCCTGAAGAAGAATCCGTGGTGGCCGCCGAGCTCAGGCGGCTCGGTCTGACCGACGCCTGAGTCCTGCGGCCACCCGCACAGAGAGGTATTCACATGACTGAAGACGCCGTACGTATCATCCCCCTCGGGGGACTCGGCGAGGTGGGCAAGAACATGACCGCGATCGAGTACCACGGCAAGATCGTCGTGCTCGACTGCGGCGTGGAGTTTCCCAGCGACGAGATGCTCGGCATCGATCTGGTGCTCCCCGACATCAGGTGGCTCGTCGAGCGCCGTGACGACGTGCTCGCGTTCATCATCACGCACGGCCACGAGGATCATCAGGGCGCGCTGCCGTTCGTCCTCAAACAGATCAACAGGCCCGTGTACGGGAGCCGCTTCACCTTGGCGCTGATCAAGTCGAAGCTGGACGAGCACGGCCTGCTCAAGTCCGTCGACCTCGTCGAGGTCAACGACCGCTCACGTCTGGACATCGGTCCCTTCGCCGTCTCGTTCGTCGCCACGAGCCACAGCGTGCCGGATTCGCTGTCCATCGTGCTGGGGACAGACCTCGGCGCCGTGGTGCTGACGGGCGACTACCGGTTCGACCACACGCCGATCGACGGCCGGATCACCGACGTGAACGCGTTCGCACGCCTTGGCGAGAGCGGAGTCCTGGCGCTGCTCGGTGACTCGACCAACGCCGAAGCTCCGGGCTCGACGGCCTCGGAGAGCACCGTCGGACAGGCGTTTCACCAGATCTTCGCTGAAGCCGAGGGCCGCGTCATCGTCGCGAGCTTCGCGTCGCACATCCATCGCGTCCAGCAGGCGATAACGATCGCTCATCTGCACGGCCGCAAGTTCGCTCTCTCCGGCCGCTCGATGGTCAAGAACGCGAACATCGCCCGTAACCTCGGCTATCTCGACGTGCCGGAGGGGGCGATGATCAAACTCACGCAGATCGACGACTACCGGCCCGAGGAGATCCTCATCCTCTCGACCGGCAGCCAGGGCGAGCCGCTCTCCGCGCTCACCCGCATGGCGTTCAACGACCACCCGCAGGTCGAGCTTCACGAAGGGGACACCGTCGTGATCTCCGCCAAGGCGATCCCCGGCAACGAGCGCAGCGTGACGGCCACGATCGACCGCCTGCTCAAGGTCGGCGCCACGGTGATCTACGGCGAACGCAGCGGCATCCACGTCAGTGGGCATGCCGCCCAGGAAGACCTCAAGATGATGCTCAACCTGGTGCGGCCGAAGTACCTGCTTCCGGTCCACGGCGAATACCGCATGCAGCACCTCCACGCCGAGCTCGCCAGGCAGTCGGGGATGGCGGACGAGGACATCTTCATCCTCGAGAACGGGGACGTTCTCGAGCTGGATGAGGACAACGGGGAGATCGTCGACAAGGTGCCGACCGGAATGGTCTTCGTCGACGGCTTCGAGCTCGGCGACGCCGAGGGCCTCGTCCTGCGCGACCGCCAGCAACTGGCCGCGGACGGCATCCTGATAGCCGTGGTGACGGTCGACGCACAGTCGGGAGACACCGTCGCCCCGCCGGAGCTCGTCGCCCGCGGTTTCCTGCACGACGACGAGCGCCTCAAAGGCGTCCTCGAAGAATGCGGGGAGGCGCTGGACGGGCTCATGGAGGAGCTCGGCGCGGAGCATGTCACCGGTCAGAAGCTGATCCGCGAGGACATCATCCAGCGGCTCTCCGAGCTCGTCTTCCGGCGCACCAGGAGCCGGCCGCTGATCATGCCCGTGGTCGTCGAGGTCTGAGGGGACGTTCGCCGGGCGCCGAAAGCGCACGGCGTTCTAGGGATTCGCGCCGGCGCGTCGAACACCCCTACATGGCGACTGCACGCCCCAAGCAGGCTCGGAGGCGCGCGGGCGCTGCGTCACGCACGCGCCCCCGCGCCACTCCAGAGACCCCGAAGGCCCAGCCACCGGCTTCGCGGCATCGCCGCGAGTTGGGGGCGATCGCCTTCCTCGCGGTCGCCGTCTTCCTCGCCTTCGTGCTCTACCTGGGCTGGGACGGTGGCGCGCTCGGGCGCTGGCTCGGCGACGCCGCCCGGTGGCTGGTGGGCATCCTCGCCTTCGCCCTGCCGTTCATCCTCGGCTTCATCGCCTATCTGCTCGTGGTCAAAGAGGAGCGCCGCCCCCGGCGCGGCATGAGCTGGGGCATCGCTCTCATCGTGACCGGCGTGGCGCTCGCCGCCGCGGCGGACGCCTTCGGCATCTTCGCCGGCGAGCGCCCTGTCGCGCTCTTCCGGGACGAGTACATGAGCGCCCACGGCGGCATGTTCGGTGAGGCCCAGTGGGCGGTCCTCAGTCCCTTCATCGGCCGCTTGGGCGTGGACGTGCTCGTGATCGCGCTCATCGCCGCGGGCGTCCTCCTGGTGACGGGCTCATCGCTGCACCAGTGGGCTTCCCATTCCAAAGAGGGCGTGGCCGCCGCCGGGCGGGCCGCCCGGAACCAGGCCGAGGTCATGGGGGCCCGCCGCCGGGACGCGGCGGGCACCCGGATCGTCGACCTCGACGAGTCGCCGACGATCGACGGCGGCGACCTCATGCGCACGTCGGTCGCGCCGGCGCTCGACTTCTCGGCGCCCGTCCCGGCCGGCGGGGCGCACCTCATCGACGGCGTGTCCGAGGCCCCGGAGATCTTCGGCGAGCCTTCGCCGCCGGCGGATGAGCCCTCCCCCGAACCGATCGTCGCAGGCGAGGACGGCGTCCAGCTCTCCCTGGCGGGAGCCGGCGTCGCAGAGAAGGAAGCCGCAGGGGAGGACGTGGCTCTCGCCTTCGCCGCGGCCGAGAGGCACGAGTGGAAGCTTCCCGACCCGGCGCTTCTGCGCCGCCTCGGCCAGGGAGATGGGGAGTCCCCCGATTCCATCGATCGCGTGTCCGAGTGTCTCGTCAACACACTCAATCACTTCAAGATCCCGTCGCAGGTGATCGGCACCATCTCCGGGCCGCGCGTCACCAGGTACGAGCTGCAGCTGGCGCCCGGCATCAAGGTCAGCCGGGTGGCCGGCCTCAAGGCCGATCTCGCCTACGCGCTCGCGGCGACGGACGTGCGCATCCTGGCGCCGATCCCCGGCAAGACCGCGGTCGGGGTCGAGGTCCCCAACGACCGGGCCAACTACGTTTCGCTCGGCGACATCCACGGCCTGTTCCCGCAGCACGCCTCACCCATGGCCTTCTGGCTGGGCAAGGATGTGACCGGCAAGGCTGTGCTCGCCGATCTCGTGCGTATGGTCCACCTGCTCATCGCCGGCACCACCGGGTCCGGCAAGAGCGGCTGCCTCAACGCGCTCATCACATCGATCCTCCTGCGCGCCACTCCCGATCAGGTGCGCATGATCATGATCGACCCCAAGAAGGTCGAGCTCAGCAACTTCAACGGCGTGCCGCACCTCCTGGCCCCGGTCGTCACCAACATGAAGCAGGCGACCTACGTGCTGGACAACATCTGCCGCGAGATGGACCGGAGGTACGATGTCCTCTCGCGCAACGGCTGCCAGGACATCCGCACGCTGAACAAGAAGCTGGTGCGCGCGGGCGAGGATCCGATGCCGTACACGATGGTGATCGTCGACGAGCTGGCCGACCTCATGATGGTGGCCCCCTCGGAGGTCGAGGACTCCATCATCCGCCTCGGCCAGCTCGGCCGCAGCTGCGGGATCCATCTGGTGGTGGCCACGCAGCGTCCGTCCGTCGACGTCGTCACGGGCATGATCAAGACGAACATCCCGTCGCGCATCGCGTTCGCCGTGAGCTCGCAGACCGACTCCCGCATCATCCTCGACCAGGGCGGCGCCGAGAGCCTGCTCGGCATGGGCGACATGCTCTTCAGCCCCATGGGCAGCAGCAAGCTTCTGCGCGTGCAGGGCGCGCTCGTGACGAGCGCAGAGATGAAGCTCGTCACCGAGCATTGGCGGAGGCAGGCCAAGCCGGACTACCACGAGGAGCTGCTCGAGAACCCGGCGGGTCCGGACGCGGAGCAGGCGCAGCAGTCGGCCGGCGGTGACGAGCTTCTCGGTGAGGCCATCAAGACCGTGGTGAACACCGGCGCCGCGAGTGTCGCGCTGCTGCAGCGCCGGCTCCGCGTAGGCTACGCGCGCGCCGGGCGTCTCGTCGAC
Source organism: Thermoleophilia bacterium (assembly GCA_035686425.1). Lineage (GTDB taxonomy): Bacteria > Actinomycetota > Thermoleophilia > UBA2241 > UBA2241 > CAIXSE01. The sequence continues at coordinate 15,700 of DASRZL010000202.1, read as the reverse complement.
ATCATGGAGGAGATGGGGATCATCTCGGGCTACGACGGGAGCAAGGCGCGCGCCGTGCTGATCGACGAGGCCGGTTTGCCCGCCGCGCTCGCGCGGCTGAACGGCGACGGCCCGGCCGAGCAGCCGGAGGCGCTCGTCATCGCCGACGAGCCGGAGGAGCCGCCTGCGCCGGCCGCGCCGGCAGCCGACGCCATCTGATCGCCCGCTCCGTGCCGCGTCCATTTGTCTTCCCTCCACCCGCTTACTAGACTGGAGGTTCGGGTGACCGCCGCGACCGCATGTCTTGGGACGAGCGAGGAGAACGCCATCCACCGTGTTTGAGATCGGCAACACGCTGCGCGAGGCCCGCGTCCGCCGTACCCTCACGCTCCAGCAGGTCGAGGAAGACACGAAGATCCGTGTCAAGTACGTCCAGGCCATGGAGAACGAGGACTGGGACGTCATGCCCGGCGTCACCTACGTCAAGGGCTTCCTGCGCACGTACTCCACGTATCTCGGGCTCGATCCGGACGTCATCATCGGCGAGTTCCGCTCGCGCGGCATGGTGCCGTCGGCCGAGCATCACGAGCCGTTCAGCGGCTCGTCGGTGATCGGCAAACCACGCAGTCACCGGGGACGCAACACCATCGTGATCCTGGCCGTCGTATGCCTCCTGGTGCTCGCGGCCATCTACGCCCTGGGCATGGACTGGGGCGCGAGCGAGGAGCCGCAGACCACGCCGAGCGCGCTCGGCATCACGAGCCCGTCGCCGACGGCGAGCAAGACCCCCAAGCCAGCTGCGAGCAAGACCGCGGTCCCCGCGTGGCAGCGTGACCTGGTGAAGGTGGAAGCCGTCCGCGGGGACTGCTGGATGGAGGTCCGGCGAAACGACGCCCAGGGCGTCGTGCTGTTCTCCGGCACGGTGAAAAAGGGCGACATGAAGAAGTTCAAGGGTAAGGACATCTGGATGAGCCTGGGCAACCCGGCGAGCGTGCAGCTTGAGGCGGCCGGCAAGAAGGTCGCCCTCAAGAGCGACGTGGGTCCCTGGACGGTCGAGATCGTCAAGGGCCGGGTCACCCAGGGCCAGTAGACCGAGGGAGACACCATGGCGAAGGAATTCTCGTTCGACGTCGTGTCGCGCGCGGACATCAACGAGGTCCGCAACGCGGTGAACATGGCACAGAAGGAGATCGCGACGCGCTACGACTTCAAGAAGAGCGTGAGTTCGGTCACACTTGAGGGCGAGGCCATCGTGCTCGTCTCCGACAACGAGGGCAAGCTCAAGCAGGTCGTCGACGTCCTGGAGGAGAAGCTCGTGCGCCGCAAGGTGCCGCTCAAGGCCATCCAGTACGGCAAGATCGAAGAGGCGCTCGGCGGCACCGTCCGCCAGCGGGCCCCCATCGCCCAGGGGATCCCGGACGAGAAGGCCAAGGCCATGAACAAGCTCCTCCGGCAACGGTTCAAGAAGGTCAAGGTCCAGATCCAGGGCGACACCGTACGTGTCTTCTCGGGCAGCAAGGATGAGCTCCAGGCGGCCATGGGCGCGCTGCGCGACGAGGACTGGGGCGTCCCCGTCCAGTTCGTCAACTACCGCTGAGGCCCGTCACGGGCAGCAGTTTCTTCATCCAGACGCTCGGCTGCCCCAAGAACGAGGCCGACTCCGATGCGCTCGCCGCTCGCCTGCGGGCCGCCGGTCACCAGGCCGCCGCCGCGGACGCCGCGGACGTCGTCGTAGTGAACACCTGCGGGTTCATCGATGCGGCCAAGGAAGAGTCCATCGAGGCCATCCTCGACGCCGCGGAGGCCGCGCATGCGCGCGGCGCCCGCGTCGCCGCCGTGGGCTGCCTCGTGGAGCGCTACCGGGACGAGCTGGCCGTGGAGATCGCCGAGGTCGACCTCTGGTGCGGCCTGGACATGGCGCCGCTGCTCGCGGCTCTGCGCGAAGCCGGGGAAGAGGCGCCCGGCAGCGAAGTCCCCGCGGCCGCCGTCCCCGTGCCTCGCAGGCCGCGCCCGGTGAGCGCGTACGTGAAGATCTCCGACGGCTGCGACCGCCGCTGCTCCTTCTGCGCCATCCCCCTCATCAAGGGCGACTACGAGACCGTGCAGGCCGCGGAGGTGCTCCGCACGGCGCGCGCGGCGCTCGCTGCGGGCGCGCGCGAACTCGTGCTCGTGGGCCAGGACACGTCGCGGTGGGTGCAGCCCGGCTGGGGAGACGTGGGCCGCCTGCTCGGAGAGCTGGCGGGTCTGGAACCTGGCCCAGCCTGGCTGCGCCTCCTGTACTTGCAGCCCGACGGCATCGACGACCGGCTGCTGGAGGCGATCGCCCTGCACGCCGTCCCGTACGTGGACGTGCCGCTCCAGCACGCCTCGGGCGCCGTCCTGCGTCGCATGCGGCGCTCCGGCGACGGCGACGCCCATCTGGCGCTCCTCGAGCGCGTCCGGTCCGTTCTGCCCGGCGCGGCCGTGCGCTCCACGTTCATCGCCGGGTTCCCCGGCGAGACCGATGCCGAGTTCGAAGAGCTCGTCGCCTTCGTCCGCGCGGCCAAGCTCGCCGTCGCAGGCGTGTTCGTCTACGACGAGCAGGAGGGCACGGCGGCGGCGGGCATGCCGGGCGCGGTGCCTCGAGGGCTTGCGTTCGAACGCGCCGCCCGCCTCAGCGAGGTCATCGATCGCGAGGCCCAAGGCTTCTGGACCGGGCTTGTCGGCCAGACCGTCGAGGTCCTCGTCGAGCGCGGGACCTCTCGCCCGGACGGCGCCACCGTGGGCCGCTGCACCCTGCAGGCGCCGGACGTCGACGGCAGGACGACGGTGAGCGGCACACGCTCACGGCGCGGTGACATCGTTCACGCCGTGGTGCGCGAGAGTGTTGGGTATGATGTGGAGACCGTCGCCGCGACAGGGGGATCGTGAGCAGCCAGCTGAACCTCGCCAACACCATCACCATCGCGCGGATCCTGCTCATCCCCGTGTTCCTCGTGCTGTTGCTCTCCGGCATCCCCGAGCCGTACGGCGACATCCTGGCCGCCGCCGTGTTCATCCTGGCCGCCGCCACCGACAAGCTCGACGGCTACGTTGCGCGGCGGAGCAAGCAGGTCACCACGCTCGGGCAGTTCCTCGATCCGCTGGCGGACAAGCTGCTCATCGCCGCTGCGCTCATCGCTCTCGTCGCCCAGGACAGGGTCGCCGCCTGGGTGGCCATGGTCATCATCGGGCGGGAGATCGCCGTCAGCGTGCTGCGCATCATCGGCGTCTCGCAGGGCGTCTCCATCCCAGCGGACAAGTACGGCAAGCTCAAGACGGTGCTGCAGATCGTCTATGTGGTCTACGTTCTCGTGCCGACGGAGGACATCGCCGAGATCATCCACGTGTCCACCGGCGTGGCCGTCATCATCCAATGGGTGCTGGCGGTGGTCGTGGTGATCGTGACGCTCGCCAGCGGGGTGAACTACTTCCGGAACGCCCGCGGTCTCATCCGCATGCCCGGAAGCAGCGCCTGATGCCTCCGGGGGCGCCGCGCGCCGCCGTCGTCCTCAGCGGCAACGAACTCCTCGACGGCCGCACGCGCGACACCAACGGCGCCTTCGTCTGCGGCGATCTCAGCCGCCGCGGTGTCAAGGTCACCGAGCTGCTCACCATCGCCGACGACGCAGAGCGGCTCACGGCGGCGCTGCGCCACGTCCTGTCCGCCGAACCCGATCTGATCGTTGTCGGCGGCGGGTTGGGCACCACCCACGACGACCTCACGGCAGAGTGCCTCGCGCGCGTGCTCGACGTCCCGCTCGCCGAGGATCCGGTCGCGCTGGCCTTCGTCGAGGCGAGCGCGCGCGCCGTCGCCGCGCGCCGCCATCTCGACTTCGACGAGACGTTCGCTCTGGCGCGACGCCAGGCCAGGCTCCCGGCCGGCAGCGCTCCCGTACCGCCGGCCGGTGTCGCTCCCGGCATCGCCGCGACGTACGGACGGACGCGCGTCTTCGCCTATCCCGGTGTCCCTTACGAATTTCAGCAGATGTGGAGGGCGACGGCGGCCCGCCTCGACGACGAGGGGTTCTTCCCGGACGTGATCGTGCGCACGATCCGGGTGTTCGGCGTCGGCGAGCTGCAGGTGGGACCCATTCTGGATGGGTTGCCCCACGATCTGCTCGAGCTCGGGATCAACGTCGGCGGGGGAGAGGTGGCGGTCCGCATCCGCCACCGCCGTGACGCCGCCGCCGGACGGCAGGCCGTCGCCCTCCTGGCCGCCCTCCAGAGCGGCGTACCGGTGTACTCCACCGACGGCCGCACCGTCGATGACATCATCGCCGCCGAGCTCAGAGGCCGCCAAGCGACGCTCGCCGTCGCGGAGTCCTGCACGGGAGGCCTCCTCGGCGCGCGCCTCACAGCGCGCTCCGGCAGCTCGGACTACTTTCTCGGCGGCGTGGTGAGCTACGCGGACCAGGCCAAGATCGACCTCCTCGACGTACCTCCGGGGATGCTGGCCCGGTTCGGGGCAGTCTCCGCCGAGGTCGCGCAGGCGATGGCCGAAGGAGCGCGACGCGCGCTGCGCGCGGACTACGCGCTCTCCATCACGGGCGTGGCCGGCCCCGACGGCGGCACGGCGCAGAAGCCGGTCGGGCTGGTCTGCATCGGGTGCGCCGGGCCGGAGGGCAGTCGCGTGCGCGAGAGTTCCTTCCCCGGCGACCGCGACAGCGTGCGCATGTTCGCCGCGACGTCGGCTCTCCACCTCCTGCGCGCGACGCTTTGCCCGTGAGCGGCGAGGCGACGGCGCAGCACCTGCGGCTCTTCGTCGCCTGCGACCTGCCCGCTGACGCCGCGCGCGCCGTCCGGGATTGGCAGGAGCGTGAGCTGCGACCGCACCGCGATCTCCGCCTCGCGCCGACGCTCCACCTCACGCTGGCCTTTCTTGGCAAGGTCGCCGCATCGCGCGTGCCGGATCTCGAGCGCGTGCTCCGGGCGATCTCCTGGAAGCCGGCGAGCTGCAGCTTCAAGGAGCCGCTGTTCCTTCCCGCGCCGGGCAGGCGCCGGGTGGTCGCTCTGGAGCTGGACGACCCCTCCGGCACGCTACGCCGCCTGCAGGGGGAGGTGGCCGGGGGGCTCGCGGCCGAAGGTCTGTACGAGCCCGAGAGCCGCCCCTGGCTGCCCCACGTCACTGTGGCCAGATTCCGCCGTCCAGGTCACCCCTTTTCCCTGCAAAACGTGAACATTCAGAGGTTTGGTGTCGTCCGGATGGTCCTGTATAGTAGCCACCTGGAGCGAGCGGGCGCCGTGCACGCTCCTGTTGCAGATTTCCCCGCGTCCTGAGCAGGAGAGGAGCGCTACCTTGGATAAGGACAAAGCCCTCGAGGCGGCCGTCACCCAGATCGAGCGACAGTTCGGCAAAGGCAGCGTCATGCGCCTCGGCGACCATCCCGTGAGCGATGACATGCAATTCATCCCCACCGGCTCGCTGGCCCTCGACATCGCTCTCGGCGTCGGCGGCATCCCGCGTGGCCGCATCGTCGAGATCTACGGCCCCGAGTCGTCGGGCAAGACCACCATGGTCTATCACCTCATCGCCGAGGCGCAGAAGCTCGGCGGCCAGGCGGCGTTCATCGACGCCGAGCACGCGATGGACCCCATCTACGCCAAGGCGATCGGCGTGGACGTGGACAACCTCCTCGTCTCGCAGCCGGACTACGGCGAGCAGGCTCTCGAGATCGCCGAGATGCTCGTGCGCAGCGGCGCGCTCGATATCGTCGCCATCGACTCCGTCGCCGCGCTCACCCCCAAGGCGGAGATCGAGGGGGAGATGGGCGACAGCTTCGTCGGCCTGCAGGCCCGCCTCATGAGCCAGGCGCTCCGCAAGCTCGCCGGCACCCTCAACCGGTCCGGCACCATCTGCTGCTTCACCAACCAGCTGCGCGAGAAGATCGGCGTCATGTTCGGCAACCCCGAGGTCACCACCGGCGGCAAGGCGCTCAAGTTCTACGCCACCGTCCGCCTCGACATCCGCCGCATCGAGACACTCAAGGACGGCACCGAGGCCGTCGGCAACCGTGTACGCGTGAAGGTCGCCAAGAACAAGGTCGCGCCGCCGTTCAAGCAGGCCGAGTTCGACATCACGTACGGCCAGGGCATCTCGCGTGAGGGCTCGCTGCTCGACCTGGGCGTGCTCTACGATGTCGTCGCCAAGAGCGGGGCCTTCTTCAGCTACAACGACGAGCGCCTCGGCCAGGGCCGGGCCAATGCCAAGGCCTTCCTCAAGGAGAACCCGGACATGTCCGATGCCATCGAGGCGCAGATCCGCGCCAAGGCCGGCCTGCCCGGATCGGGATCTGCCAGCTCCGCCGCCGACGCATCCACGGAGCCCGTCGTTCCCGCCGGCGTGGATCCGGTCACCGGCGAGGTCCTGCAGGCGTAGCCGTGTCCGTCGTGACGGCGCTCCGCGCCACGCGGCGCGGGGGAGTCGCGCTGCACGTGGACGGCGAGTACGTCTGTGTCGTCAGCGAGGCGCTCGTGGCGCGCTGGCGCCTGTTCAAGGGTCGCGAGCTCGACGAGGCCGATGTGGCCGAGGTCCGCGCGTCCGCGTCCGCCGAGCGCGTCATGGGCGACGCCTACCGGCTCCTCGGTCATCGCGCCAGAAGCGCGGGCGAGCTCCGGCGCAGGCTGCTGGAGAAGGAGCACGAGGAGGCCGCGGTCGAGGACGCCCTGCAGCGACTCGCCGCCGATGGTCTTCTCGACGACGCCGCCTTCGCGCGGAGCTATGTCGCCGACAAGCGTCGCCTCGGCGGCTGGGGCAGCGAGCGCATCCGCCGTGGCCTGCGCGCGCTCGATGTCGAGGCGTCGATCGTGGACGATGTCCTCGCCGGCGGTCCGGAGGGCGAGGGCGACGAGTTCGACCGCGCCCTCGCGGTCCTGCGCCGCAAGGGCGCGCCGGGCAAGCCCGGAGAGGCCGAGCGCAGGCGCGCGTATCAGACCCTTCTTCGTCGCGGGTTCTCCTCATCGCTCGCCTACGCCGCCGTGCGGCGGTGGGCCGACGGGGAGGCTCCCCGGGCGGACTGACGGGCGCGCCGCCTGAATCTGGCGCGTCGCGCCCGGCCCGGCGACACCCGGACCGCAGAGCCCCGGCCCGTACCCGCGTCACTGGGCGAATGCCATCTCCCGCAGAAAGACCTCGTGGAACTGCGCGTCCATCGCCAGCTCCCGGAACCTGATCTTCTTCCTCAGTTCCGCGATGCGCTCCCGCTGACGCACGTCGATCAGCGCGATCTGCGCACCGACGCCGGCGGCGTTCCCGACGAAGGCGATCCGGCTCTTGGCGATGCGCGGCAGCAGGCCGACGGCCAGCGCGTTGTCGAGGTTGAGGTAGTTGCCGAACGCGCCGGCGACGTAGATGTGGCGCAGGTCGGCCGGCTCCAGATCGGCGCGCGAGAGCAGCAGCGACCATCCCGCCGCGATCGCGCCCTTGGCGAGCTGGAGGGCGCGCACGTCCTTCTGCGTGAAGACGATGTCACCCTGGGCGCCCTCCGCCACCAGGTACTCCAGCCCGTGCGCCCCGCGACGCACGCGTTCGTGCGGCCGCATGAGACCCGTCGCGTCCACCACCCCGGTGGTGATGAGGCCGGCGAGGATGTCGACGACGCCGGAACCGCAGATGCCCTGCGGCTCGACGCGCCCGATGGTCTCGATCTTCCGCGGATGGCCGTCGGCCGTGAACGCCACGCGTTCTATCGACCCCTCCGTGGCTTTCATCCCGCAGGTGATCTGGTAGCCCTCGAACGCCGGTCCCGACGCACAGCTCGTCACATGGACGACGCCGTCCTTGACCAGCGCGATCTCCGTGTTGGTGCCGATGTCGACGGCCATCGCCGGCAGGCGCTTCGCCTCGAGATGCGTAGCGGCGATGACGGCCAGGCAGTCGGACCCGACGAAGCCGGCGATCGGCGGCATGAAGTACACCCGCCCCTCCGGGTTCATGGTCACGCCCATATCGGCGGCCCGCAGGGAGATCGGCTCGTCGAGCGCCGGCGCGAAGGGAGCTCCGCTCAGGCCGTGTGGCGACAGCCCGAGGGCAAGATGATGCATGGCCGTGTTGCAGACGATCACCATGTCGTAGACGTGCTGTGCGGCGATCTCCCGACGCGCGCAGACGCTCGCGAGGGCGACGTTGATGCCTTCCGCGACGAGACGATTCAGCTCGGTCAGTGAATCCGCCTCCAGGGCCTCGGTGATCCGCGTGACGACATCCTCGCCGTGGTGCATCTGCGGATTCTCGATCGCCTCCTGGTCGATCAGGCGGCCCTCCTGAAGGTCCATGAGGTAGACGATGATCTTGGACGTGCCGATATCGACGGCGACCCCGTAGGCGCTCACACCGGCGTCCTTGCGCTCGACGTCGATGAGGCTTCCCTCGTACATCGTGATCGTGGCCGAGAACCGCCCCTCACGCAGCATCGCGGGAAGCTTGCGCAACACCGATAGGGGCACGGTCGTGGCGCCCAACTCGTTACGCACCCGCTCTCGGTCACTCCGCGCGTCGTCGAATGTGGCTCGCGGCAGGGAGACGGCCCGCTTGCTCACCGCGGGGTGAGCCTCGCCGTGCGTGAGCCTGGACGCCGTGAGGATCTGTCGGCGGCCCGCCGTCTGGCGGACCTCGATGCTGACCCGTGCCGAGAGTGGCTTGGCCTGGCACGCCAGCCGCCAGCCTGCGGCACGGCGCTCGGGCGTGACCTTGCTGAGCTCGACGCTTGTCGGCTCGCTGAGCTCGCCGGCGCCGAGACGGACCAGACACTTGCCGCACGTGCCGCGACCGGCGCAGTCGACGGGGAGATCGACCGCTGCGCTCGACACGGCGGCCAGGAGTGTGTCGCCGGCGGCGACCTCGACGGTGACGCCGATCGGCTCCACGAGGACCTTTGGCACTGGTGCACCCCTTTCTCGGACCTGTGCGAAGAAGCGCTTTTCGCGGAAGGTCGTTGGCGAGATGAGCTATGTATCTCACGACGTCCGTTCGCCACGCAACAGCAGTTCGGAACGCTGCGCCGCCGGCAGGAGCGCCGACCGACCCCATCATCGTCACGCAGTGCCGTCAGGCGGGCCGGCCACCGTCACGCCCCCACCTTCACCTGCGGTGGACAAACGGTAGAGGCTTGACCGGAGGCTTGCGCCGATGCGTATACTCACCCTACTACGAGTCAGACAGGGTCGATCGCAGCTCTTCTCATCCATGCGCTCCGCAGGGAGGTGGTGCGCCACAGCACAGACGGCAACGATTCCTCGATAGGCTTCTGCACCACGAGTCTGGAAGGAGGGACCACATGGCTGGACCTGGGACGAAAGCCCAGCGCGAGCGCATGACGGTCTTTGAAGCGTACGAGCGGGCCCGCAAGGGGCCCAAGGTCGACGAGGCGGTCTGGAACTTCGAGCTCATCCCGCAGACGGCCACGCGCCTCAAGGAGAAGTACGGGATCGAGATGGACAAGAGCGTCATGGTCCCGACCGATCCCGACATGATGAAGCGGCTTTACCAGGCGGGGCTCGAGATGCTCGTGGAGTGCGGTGTCTACTGCATCGACACCGGCAAGGTCATCAAGTGGACCGAAGAGGAAGTCCTCCTCAACCTCGCCACGGCGCCGAAGGAATGTGTGATCGGTGAGGGCCTGCACTCGCGACGCATGTTCCCTCGCTCGCACAAGGACACCCGTCCACCGCTCGTCCAGGGCGGCCCCACCGGCGCGCCCTGCAGCGAAGAGAACTTCTTCGGCATCCACGAGTCGTACGTCAAGGAGGGCATCGTCGACTGCATCGTCGACGGCGTGCTCTCCACCGTGAACGGCTACAACCCGGCTCCGGACACCCCCTGGGAGATCCTCGCCGGGCGCCAGGAGATCATGATGGTCCGCATGGCGCAAGCCAAGTGCGGCCGCTCGGGCATGGGGTTGTAGGGCCCTGAGACCACTCTGAACGCTGCCGCGACGATCTCGCAGGATTTCCCGGGCGGCATGCGGACATCAGACAACCACGAAGTCTCGCAGCTGAATGAGCTGAAGTGCGACATAGGCGCGTTGACCTTCACCGCTCATTACAATCTCAGCTCGGACGTCGTGATGGTCGAGCAGATGCCGATCTTCGGCGGGTTTGCCGGTGGTCTCGAGGAGACGACCATCGTCAACGTGGCCACGCATCTCAACTCGTTCACCACGTTCAACGGTACGTGGCATCTCGACGGCCCGGTCCACATGCGGTGGGGCATCACGACGACCAGGGAGGCCCTGGCCATCGCGGGTCACGCCATCATGGCGATCAAGTCCGTCTGGCCGCAGCTCTTGAGCGGCAACCAGTACTACACGATGGCCGGGCCGTGCACGGTCATGTGCCTGCTCGAGACGGCCGCCCAGGCGATCACCGACACCTCCAGCGGCCGTGAGCTCATGTCCGGCGTGGCCGCCGCCAAGGGCGTCATCACCGACAAGACCACCGGCATGGAGGCGCGGTTCATGGGCGAGTGCGCCCACGCCGTCGCCGGCTTGCCCACGGAGCAGACCAACGAGGTCCTCGACGCCCTGGTCAAGATGTATGAGGGCGACTACAAGACCGCCGACCAAGGCAAGTTCTACCCAGAGTGCTACGACACGGTCAAAGTGGTCCCGACCGACGAGTATCTCGAGGTCTACGACAAGGCCTGCGCCGCTCTGCAGAGTCTCGGCGTCAACTACAAGCTCTGGTAAGAGGAGTCTGGACAGCGATCACGCCGAGTTCGAGGAGGCTGTAGGGAAATGGCAAATGAGGCGTTCTTCACAGAGGCTATCGACTCCCTCGTGAACCACGACAAGGACGCGGCACAAGACGTGGCCAAGCGGGCCATCGCCGCCGGAGTCACTCCGCAGGACATCATGCAGAACGGTTTCGTCGTGGGCATCCGCAGGGTCGGCGACCAGTTCGACGAGGGCGAAGTGTACCTGCCCGAACTGATGTTGGCAGCCGCGGCCATGGAAGCCGCGATGGAGATCTGCAATGCGGCGCTGCCGGAAGGCGAGAGCGAGACCCGCGGCGTCGTCGTCATGGGCACCGTCGAAGGTGACGTGCACGACATCGGCAAGGCCATCGTCTGCGCGTACCTGCGGGCCAACGGCTACGAAGTCCACGATCTCGGTCGCGATGTGCCGGTGGATGACTTCGTCGACAAGGCCGAGGAAGTGAATGCCGACGTCATCGGGGCGAGCGCCCTGCTGACGGCGACGATGCGCAAGCAGGCGGAGATCCTGGCCGAACTGGACGACCGCGGCATTCGCGACAAGTACAAGTTCGTGGTCGGCGGCGCCCCGTGCACGCCGGAGTACGCCGATTCGATCGGCGCCGACGCGTATGCGGCGGACGCCAACGACGGCGTCAGGAAGATCGAGAAGCTCTTGGGCATCAAGTAAGGGAGAAAAGGCCGCGGCAAGCGGCCTGTGTGCGACTGGGGCGGCGCCCGACGAGCGGGCGCCGCCCCTCATCTTTTCGACGGCCGTTTGCGCAGAGTCGCAAACGGCCGTTGTCGTGTTGTGGTGGAAATCACAAACACTGAGGGCATTGACGTAGTCGCCGGAGTGTCCATAATGGCACCCAAGAAGTGCGTAGTTGCGCCGAATTGTCTAAGCAAGTGCTTCCCGGCACAAGATCTCGGCGCCAGACAGATCCATCAAGAGGCACCAGACAACGACACGTACTGGAGGTCGCCAGATGATGAGACTGTTCGCAGAGTGCATCACGAGGGGGGGGACATGAGCACACCCGGCACGGGAGAGCACGAAGTCGACCACGTCGTCGAAGAAGCGATCGAGGCCGAAGCGCACGGCGGCAAGCACGATCCGCGCATCGACAAGCTCTACCGGCAGGACGTCATCGTCATCTACATCTTCGTCATCGCCCTGTGGTTGGCGCTGTGGTCTGTGTTCTTCCTCGTCGCCAACCCGGAGATCACCGACAACACGCTGCGCTGGCTCCTCATCGGACTTGGCCTGTTCGCCTCGGTGTTCAACAGCGTCGGCATGATCTCCAACACGCGGCGGCTCAAGCACGAGGCGGTGCGCTTCTACTCGCAGGACCTGTTCTGGCAGGACGAGAAGAAGCGCCGCAAGGCGCAGGGGCTCCTATGAACGGCTCACCGCGCGATACGGAGGCTACGCATGGCTGATCAAGACAAGAACGAGGAATGGGTCCCCTACAAGGACTACAAGGCGCCCAAGCAGAGCACGTTGTGGCAGGTCATCGACGTGCTCTTTGTGCTCATTCTCTGCTACGTCTGTCTGCTGATCCCGATCCTGCTCACCGGCAAGGTCCTGGTGGGGAACTGACATGGACCGCCTCACACTCCCCGGGCTGCGTCCCGGGCACAGGACGCGTCGTATCATCTCCCTCCTTGCGCTCGCGCTGCTCTGTCTCACCGTCGTGATGGTCTTCGCGGGGGCGGCATTCGCCGCTGAGGGCGAAGGCGGAGTTATCATCACGTCCAACGGCACGGAGATCCAGACGTCAGAGGGAATGGTGGCGCCGGAACTCGACTACAACTGGGTGTGGTGGAGCTTCTTCCTCACCTTCGGCCTCCTGGCTGTCTACTACATCCTGGTGCTCCGGATCTCCAACACGGAGTTCAAGAAGATCATCGACGCCCACTTCGGGCCCAAGCAGGACGGGAGGTGACCGGCATGGAATGGCTGAACTACGTCGTCTGGGCGATCGGGATCCTCATCCTCGTGTGGCTGGTCATTGACGCCTTCCGCATCGAGACGACCTACGACCATGACCTCCTCGTCAGCTCCGTCGAGGGCGAGATCGAGAAGGAGATCCTCGATCACGGGCATCCGACCACACCGCCCGAGGGAGGTAACTGATGGCCACCGAGCAAGTGGCGGTACCTTCTGGCGCGGCCGCTGCGCCGCAGCGCCTCAGCCTCCTGCGCGTGCTCGGGCCCATGCACGTCTGGGCTCTCGGAGTGGGCATCGTGCTCGTCGGCGAGTTCATGGGCTGGAACTTCACCGTGGCCAAGGGCGGCGTCTTCGGTGGCCTCGTAGCCTGCTGGTTCTCCGGCATCCTCTACTCCTGCGTGGCCATGATCGACTCCGAGGTCAGCTCGACGGTCGCCTCCGCAGGCGGGCAGTACGCCCAGGCCAAGCACATCCTCGGCCCTCTCGCCGCCTTCAACATCGCACTGTTCATCATCTTCGAGTACTGCATGCTGGCGGCCGGCGACAGCCTCGTCGTCGGGGCCATCGTCAACAGCCTCGATGCGACGCTGAGCCCGACGCCGTTCGTGGTGCTCGCCATCGCCTTCCTGGCCTGGCTCAACTACCGGGGGGTGCACACGACCCTGACGTTCAACTTCATCATCACGGCGATCGCGTTCATCACGATCTTCGTGCTCATCGTGGGCGCCGAGTTCTGGAACCCGGGCGCGATCACGCAGACCAAGGAGCTGTTCGCGCAACCTCCAGGGAGCGCCGACCCCAAGATGCCGTACGGGTGGCTCGGCATCCTCGCCGCACTGCAGTTCGGCATCTGGTACTACCTCGGTATCGAGGGCACGTGCCAGACCGCAGAGGAGTGCCGTTCCGCGCCGCGCGCGTTGCCGGTCGGCACCATGTCCGGTCTGATCACCCTGCTGGTGGCCGCCACGATGACCTGGTACATCTGTACGTCCCTGGTCAACTGGATCACGTTGGGTGAGTCCGTCTACCCGCTGTACGACGCCGCGGTGAACACCGGCAAGAACTGGCTGAAGGTCGTCCTTTGGATCGGCACCGTGCTCAGCTGTCTGGCGTCGGCCAACGGCTGCATCAACGACGCCTCGCGAGCGTGGTTCGCCATGGGCCGCGACCAGTTCATCCCGAGGTGGTTCGGGGGCGTCCACCCGCGCTACAAGACGCCGTACCGCGCCATCCTGTTCCTCGTCCCGATCATGATCGCCTTCGGCTACACCGGGCTGCTCGACCAGGTGATCACCTTCTCGATCATCTCGGGTTGCCTCATCTACTTCATCATGCCGCTGAACATGATCCGCTTCCGGCGCCTGTATCCGATGGACTCCATCAAACGGGGGTACGTCTCTCCGTTCCATCCGTTGCCGTCGTATGTGCTGTGGCTGTTCGTCGGCCTGACGTTCCTCGCCATGTACTTCGGCTACTGGCGCAATCTCGTGGCGGCGCTGGTGTTCTACGGCCTCTGCTCGATCTGGTTCGTTCTTCACCGGTTCAAGTACGTCGACCGCGCCAAGCTCTATACGATGCCGTGGCCACGGCCCAGGGGCTACTGATGGGGGGAGGACATCGTGTTTGAAACGCTGATGGTAGCCACCGACGGTTCGTACGCGGCGGAGAAGGCCGTGGAGTACGCGGTCGCGTTCGCCAAGGACCGCGACTCCCGGCTGATCATCTGCACCGTGACCTCGGAGAGGATGGTGAGACTTCAGAGCTCCGAGCCGAACCCGCCGGACGTGGACATCTCGCTGCAAGATGCCGGCGACCGCATCTCGACCGAGGCCCTGGCCAGGGCGGAGAAGGTGGCGCAGGCCGCCGGGGTGAACTACGAGCTCGATGAGATCTACGGCAAGAACGTCGCCGCCGCGATCGCCAAAGAGGCCGTCGCCGTTGGTGCCGATCACATCGTCATCGGGTCGACCGGGCAGACCCAGCTTGCGACATGCGTGCTCGGTTCGGTCGCGCAGAACGTGGTGCACTACGCCCACTGTCCCGTGACGGTGGTCAGATAGGTGTGTGAGCGGGGCCGCAGCCGCGGCATGGAGGGGTGAGAGTAGCATGGACGCCTCCCTCACCCTCAGGATCGCGATCTTCGCGGCTGCGGCCCTCTTTCTGGGCTGGCTCCTAGTCAGCTACGTGCGTCGCGACAGGTGGTCGACGCAGCACATGCTGGACGAGTTCCTGCCCGTGCTCGACGACCCCCGCGTCGGACGCAGCCCCTGGGGCTATGAGTTCATCCAGGGCACCTTCGACGCGCGACCTGCCCGGGTGAGCCTTATCCCGGACTCGCTCATCACCAGGACCCTGCCCACGCTCTGGCTCGAGATGCGTTGGGCACGTGGTCACGATGCCTGGCTCTGCGTCATCCTCGCCGCCAACGGCATGGAGTATTTCTGCGATGACGTCGACGAGGGCTTGCGCCTGATCGCGCCCAGTGATTGGCCGGATTCGGTCGTCGTGCGTGGCAAGGGCCCGGACAGCGCCATGCTGGCGCGTCGCCTTCGTGACTTCGATTTCACGGCGTATGATGGCCTCAAGATGTTCACACTCAGCGAAGTGGAGACGAAGGTCATCATGCGCTGCGCCCGAGCCGAGGTGTCCACGTACAGGGTTCTGCGCTCGGCGGACTTCGCTGAGGACTCGGTGAAGCCGGAGCTGGTGAGCGAGACCGCCCGGTTCCTGCGCGACATCGAGCGCAAGCTGCACAGCGACGAGGAGCTCACGTGACGAGGGCGAGACGCGCGCCTCGACGACGCAAACAGGCACCCAAGGGCGTGTTGACCAAGCCACGCTCGGTACGGTTCGTCACGGTGATGGCGTTCGTGCTCCCGGGTAGCGGCCAGGTCTTCAACGGGGCCCCGGCGAGAGGCGTCATCATGCAGGCCGGCATGGTGTTTGGGGCGTTCATCACGTTCATGCTGACGACGCCTGACATCTCGGCCGTCGGTCGCATGGCCGGCGGACTGCTGATGTACGTGTTCTCGATCGTCGACGCCAACGGCATCGCCAAG
>DASRZL010000201.1:0-10681 GCA_035686425.1 Thermoleophilia bacterium | reverse complement strand
GCCGTGACCGACTATCTCGCCAAGAACGGCGGCATCCCGTCGATTTCCATCTACGGGCAGCCGATCGACAACATGAAGACGGCCAACGGGCTCTCGTTCGTCCCCAGCGGGTTGTTCTCGTTCGCCGGCTATGAGACCGGCAAGTACGCCGCCGAGCAGCTCGGCTACAAGACGGCCAACTGCATCAACTACGAGGACACCGCCGGTCGCCAGCTCCAGGAAGGCTTCACCAAGGGCTTCCAGGAGGCGGGGGGCAAGGTCCTCAGCACGCAGTACGTGCCCATCGACGCTGTGGACTTCAGTTCGTACCTCACGAGTCTCAAGGATGCCGACTGCACCTACTGGTGGATCTTCGGCAACGGTGCCGCGCCCTTCGTGAAGCAGTACAACGACTACGGCCTCACCGCCCCGCTGATCACGGCCATGGCCAGCAACCTCACCGAGCCGCAGCTCGCCGACCTCGGCGACGTCTCCCTCGGCCTCATCGGCGGGGAGTTCTACTCGCCGGAGGTCGACAACGCCATGAACAAGCAGTTCGTCGATGCGTACAAGGCCAAGTACGGCGGCGAATACCCGACCATGCAGTCCTTCGGCGCCTGGCTGGCCGTCAACCTGTTCGCCGAGGCGGTCAAGAAGACGGGCGGCGACACGACTCCATCCGCGCTCATCGACGCGATGTCGAGCATCACCATCGACACCCCTGCCGGTCCATACAGCATGAGCAAGTATGAGGACATGTACGTCGGCACGGGCAACTACTTCATGATGGAGACCAAGAAGGTGGGCGACCGCATCGCGTGGGTGCCCGTGTACACCTTCGAAGGTCTGCTGCACGATCAGAAATAGCACTTCAGCGGCGTCACGCCGGTGCGCGACGCCGCAAGTCGGAACGAAGAGGGGCTCACGGCGGGATGCCGTGAGCCCCCCTTCGCATGCGGGAGTCGAGGTGACTCGTCCGTCACAAGGACGCCGGGCGCGCCGGACGGTGCGTGCGTGCCGCGGGGTACCATGTTGCCACCAACGGCTCGATTCAGGGGAGAAGAGTCACCGGCCGCACGGAGGTGCGTACTGATGAGCTCCAACTTGGACGGTCTCGAGTTCCTGTCGCCGACCAGGTTCGTCTTCGGGTTCGGTACCTGCGCGCGCCTTGCCGACGAGGTCACGGCGCTCGGGGGCACCAAGCCGCTGGTCGTCACCAAGAGGTCCATGGTCGAGCGGGGCGACGTGGCGCCCGCGTTCCGTTCGCTCGAGGAGGGCCGCGTCCCCTTCGCCACCTATGACGGCGTCCTGCCCGACGCTCCCATCGGCCTGGTGGACGAGGCGGTCGAGGTCTTGCGGGCGTCGGGCTGCGATATCGTCGTCGGCCTCGGCGGCGGCAGCGCGATGGATATCGCCAAGTGCGTGGCCGTCGCCGCGACCAACGACGTAGGTGTGCGCGAGATGCTGGGGCACGGCAGGGTACCACGCCGCGGCCTTCCCAAGATCGTCGTCTCGACCACGCATGTCGCCGGCGCCGACACCGGCTCGGCGGCGGTGCTGCAGATCGACGACCAGACTCACGAGCACGGCGTCGTCGACAGTCGCCACCTCCTGGCCGACACGGTCATCAACGATCCGGAGTTGACGCTGACGATGTCGGCCGAGGCGACGATCGACACGTGCCTCGACACGCTCGTCACGGGCGTCGAATGTCTCACCGGGGTGCAGGCGAACCCCCTGTCCGACTTGTACAGCGAGAGCATCCTGCGGATCTGTGCGACGTATCTGCCGGCGGTCGTGGCCGATGGATCGGACCGCGAGGCACGATACAACCTGGCGCTCGCGGCGAGCATGGGCGGCTGGGCCTACATGAGCTCGTTCATCGGAGCCGTCCACGGCATCTCCTACGGCGTCGCCGCGGTCTGCGGGCTCACCCACGGGCGCTCGATGGCTGCGATCCTCCCGGCCGTGATGCGCTACAACCTGCAGACGCGCCCGGCGCCGTTCGTGCGCATCGCCGAGATCTTCGGTATGCGGACAGACGGGATCGCGGACTTCAAGGCCGCCAGGCACTCGGTCGTGGCCGTCGAGGAGCTTCTCGATCGCGTGGCCGTGGCTCACAGGCTGCGCGACTACGGTCTCAGGCGCGACCAGATCGGCGCCGTCGCGAACCTCTCGTGGGGTCAGATAGACGACTTCCTCGAATCCAACGCACGCCCGTTCGGCCGGGAGGACGTCGAGACCATCCTCAATGAGGCATACTGAACCGCAGTTGCGGCAGCCTCCTGTGAAACACGCATACCACACGGCATCGCCTCAAGCCGTGAGGACGGGAGGCGTGACAGGCGGAGACAGGCGAAGTTGCGGGAGGCACCAAGCGATTCAAGACCCGCTCACTTGCAGTATCGTGATATCGGTATATCATTCGCGATCATGCGTCACTGGAGCCTGCCGGGCGCTGTACGGTTCGGCCACCTCGCCGGATGCAGTGCTCGAGGCGCCGCGAAGAGCTCGGTCGGTCGTTCCGCGCACCAGGCGTGGGGCGCCGGCGATACGGCAGCGTGCGGGAGGTGCGCGCAGACTCAACGAGATCGACTCGTCCAGCCGGCGCTCGCCGGACCGCTGACGTAGTGCACGTGTCGACGCTAGGGGGCGCATGAGCACTTTCATCATCACGACATTGAACGGCGTCTCATACGCCTTCATCCTCTTTCTTCTCGCGGCCGGCTTCTCCCTGACCTTCGGTGTCATGGGGGTCCTCAACCTGGCCCATGGCGCTCTCTTCGTGCTGGGCGCCTATTTCGGCCTCGCAGTCGTCAGTCAGCTGGATACGCTCTGGTTGGGCATCGTGGTCGCTGCCGCAGGCACCGGCCTCGTCGGCCTCGGCATCTACTACTTCTTCCTTCGTCACCTCTACGGCAAGATCCCGGAGCAGGCGGTCCTGACGATCGGCCTGGGCTATGCCTTCGCGAACATCATCCTCTGGGTCTGGGGACCGTTTGCGAAGATGGGCATGACGCCGTCCGCCTTCACCGGCGTCGTTCGCGTCGGCACCCTCGCCTTTCCCATCTACCGGCTCGTCATCATCGGCATCGGCCTGCTCGTCCTGGTGGTTCTCTGGTGGATGCAGGACAGGACCAGAGTGGGCGCCATCATCCGTGCCGGCATGGACAACAAGGAGATGACCCGCAGTCTGGGCATCAACTACGGGGTCGTCAGCACCCTCGTGTTCCTCTTCGGCGCGGCGCTCGCCGGGTTCGCCGGCATCATGGGCACTCCCATCCTCGGCGCCTACCCTTCCATGGGTGACGGGTTGCTGTTGCTCACCCTGATGGTCGTGGTGGTCGGCGGCACCGGCTTCATCCAGGGCACCATGCTCGGCGCCCTCGTCATCGGACTGCTCGACACGTTCGGGAAGACCTACGTGCCGTCGGTGGCCCTCTTCACGTCCTACGCGATCTTTGTCGCCGTCCTGCTGGTGCGGCCGAGCGGCCTCATCGGAAGAAAGGTCTTCTGATGGCAACGCCGATGCGGCCCGCCGGCTTCCTGGTGGGCCGTCTGACGCGAAAGGCCGTGGCGGCGCCGGTGCCCGCCGAGCGCGGCGGCGCAACGGCGCTGCTCAAGGCTTGGCTGCCCGCGATCGTCATCCTTGCGCTGCTCCTCGCGCTTCCCGGAATCGTCCCGTCGTACATCCAGAGCCTCGTCACCAAGATGATGATCTTCGCCCTCTTCGGCGTGAGCATGAACATCCTCTGGGGCTACGGGGGCATCCCGACGTTCGGTCACGCCGCCTACTTCGGCTTCGGCGGCTACGTCTGCGGCATCCTCATCATCCAGGCGGGCATCTCCAACTTCTGGGTCAACCTGCTGCTGGTGATCGTGTTCACCGCGTTGCTCGGCGCCGGGCTCGGCATCCCGGCCTTCCGTGTCTACGGCGTGGGGGCGTCGGACAACCCCATCTACTTCCTGCTGGTGACGCTCGCCTTCGGAGAACTGTTGGTGCGGGTCGCCATCTCCGCGCGCGCGCTCACCGGCGGGTCGACGGGTCTGGCCGGAATCCCGTACCCGGACCTCGGCATCCCGGGGATCACCATCAACTCCCACAGCTTCTACTTCCTGGTGCTCGGCATCTTGACCGTCTGCCTGATCCTCGTTTACCGGCTCGTGAACTCCCACTACGGCTACGCGCTCCGCGGCATTCACGACAACGAACGCCGCATGCAGGCGCTGGGCTACAACACGTGGCTGTACAAGTACACGTCGTACATCATCGCCGGCGCGTTCGGCGGAGTGGCCGGCTGCCTCTTCGCCTACTTCGGCGGCGTCATGGTGCCGGGCAACATGGGCATGGCGATGACCGACATCGTCTTCCTCATCGTCATCCTGGGCAGCGCCTCCGTGTACTTCGGCCCGGTCATCGGGGCGGTCGCGGTCGTCGGCATCGAGTATCTGGCCAGCGTCTACGTGCCCGACCGCTGGCCACTGATCATGGGCACCATCATCGTCATCGCGATCATGGTGATCCCGAAGGGCGTCGGCGTGCTGCTCCTCGACCTGTGGAGGAGGGTGTTCCGTGGCAGCGCTGCTTGAGGTCTCTGGCCTTTCCGTACATTTCGGCGGCCTCGCCGCAGTCAAGGACGTCAGCTTCACCATCGAAGAGGGCGAGCGGCTCGGCATGATCGGCCCCAACGGCGCCGGCAAGACGACGCTGTTCAACCTGCTCACGGGGCAGCTCAAGCCTTCGGGAGGTCACGTCGTCTTCAAGGGCCAGGACATCACCCACAAGCCGGTCTACGTCCGCACTCAGCTCGGGATCGCGCGGTCGTTCCAGATCACCAGCCTGTTCCCCAACGAGACGGTGCTCACCAGCGCGCTCATCGCGCTGCAAGGCACACGCGGTGGCCGCTATCGCGTCTGGGGCGTCTTCACGCGTGACAAGGGGCTGCGCGCCGCGGCGCAGGAGCTCCTTGAGTCGATCGACCTGTGGCACAAGCGCCACGAGGTCGTCAGCTCGCTGGCCTACGGCGAGCAGCGCAAGCTCGAGATGGGTTTCGGCCTCGCGAGCGGGCCGGAACTGCTCCTGCTCGACGAGCCGAGCTGCGGCCTCACTCCCTCGGAGAGCGCGGACATCACCGAGCGCATCCGCGCGCTCGGCAAGAAGATCACCGTGCTCATGATCGCTCACGACATGGACCTCGTGTTCGGCGTGGCGGAGCGCATCATCCTGCTGCACTTCGGCGAGATCTCCTGCGAGGGCACCTGCGACGAGATCCGCGCCAACCAGACAGTCAAGGACATCTACATGGGCTCGCACAAGGCGAGCACCGCGGGCGGGTGAACGAGGATGCTGGAGATCAACGACATCCACACCTGGTACGGCGACAGCTACGTGCTGCAAGGCGTCGACATGGAGGTCAGGGACGGGACCGTGATCGCGCTCCTGGGCCGGAACGGCATGGGCAAGACCACCACGGTCCGCTCCATCATGGGCCTCACGCCGCCCCGCAAGGGAAGCATCAAGTTCAACGGGACGGAGCTCGTCGGGCTCTCCCCGAACCGGATAGCGCGCACCGGAATCGGCCTCGTGCCGCAGGGCAGGATGATCTTCCCGTCGCTGTCCGTCACTGAGAACCTGACGATGGCAGCGCGCACCGGGGGCAAAGACGACCCCTGGACCCTGGAGAAGGTGTACGAGACGTTCCCCCGGCTGAAGGAGCGCACCAGGAACAAGGGCAACCTCCTGAGCGGCGGCGAGCAGCAGATGCTCACCATCGCCCGCGCGCTCATGACCAACCCCGACCTCATCATGCTCGACGAGCCGTCGGAGGGACTGGCTCCGATCGTGGTCCAGGAGGTGTACCGCATCATCGAGCGGCTCAAGGCGGCGGGGCAGTCCATCCTGCTCGTCGAGCAGGACTTCGGCATGGCCATGAGCGTCGCCGACTACGCCTACATCATGAGCAAGGGTTCCATCGTCTACGGCTCGGAGCCCAAGGACCTGATCGACAACGAAGCCGTGAAGAGCAAGCACCTCGGCGTCGGGGACGACGAGGCTTGACCCGACGCAAGACCCGATGCGCCGCGAGCTCCCGTCTCGCGAGGGAACGAAGCGACTGCTGGGGGCCTCACGACCGGTGGTCGCGAGGCCCCCGCGCCAAAGAGCCGGCCCTGCCGCGTCGGCCGGCATGAGAGGACGGCAGCACATGGTGCCAGGCAAGTACGGCAAGTACGTCATCGACGATCCGAAGTTGGTCAGGGATCTCGCCTTCCACGACTTCGGTAGAGTCAGCGGCTTCACGTTCCCGGACGAGGTCTACCTCGATGAGGACCTCTGTCCAGAGGCGAACTCCTGGCTGGACATCGTGTGGATCTGGGACAAGACCGACCCCCCGGAGCTCCCGGGGCTCCACTCCCACCCGTTCGCCGAGATCGTCTTGCTGGTCGGATCGGACCCGAAGGACCTGCGCGACCTGGGTGGCGAGGTCTCGTGGGGCATGGGCGACGGAGAGGACGCCGAGCGGTTCGCGCTGACCAGCACCACCGTGATCTACGTGCCCAAGGACTTGCCGCACGGTCCGCTGGTCTACGAGCGTGTCGACAGGCCGATCCTGAACATCGCCATCGGCCTGGACACGGGCGACTACGCCTGATGCGGTCGGGGGCCGCCGCAGGCGCGCGACCGCTGTGGCGGGAGGGAGGAGGAGCATGAAGAGGAACCAGCACGCCGGCCGCCTCCAGTCAGACGGCGTCGGCATCAACGCCCTCTCCGGCGCCGACCTCGACGCCATCCACCAAGGCTCGCTCGAGGTCCTCGAGCGCACCGGGGTGTTCGTCGAGGACGACCAGGCGCTCGCCGTGTTCGCGGACGCCGGCTGCCGCGTCGACCGCGACCGTAGCGTGGCGAAGCTCCCGGCCTACGTCGTCATGGACGCGCTCGCGGCCTGCCCGCCCACCTATGCCCTCTGCGGCCGGGACCCGAAGCACGACTTCATGATCGGGTCCAACCGGGTGGGCTTCGTCACCTTCTGCGAGGGCATCCTCATGAACGACCTCGAGACCGGCGTGAACCGGCCCTCGGTGAAGCGCGATGTCGCCGACATCTCGCGTCTCGTCGACGCCCTCGGCGACATCGATGCGGTCGCCTCGCCGGTCGGCGCCCGCGACACCGGCGTGGCGGCGCCGACCGCGCACGGCCTCGAGGCGATGCTGAACAACACGACCAAGCACGTCCACCTGCCGATGATGACGCAGCATGAAGCTGAGGCCGCTGTGGAGATGGCGGCCCTGGTGGCCGGCGGCGAGGACGCGCTGCGCGAGCGGCCCATCGTGAGCGGCGGCTGCGCCATCGTCAGCCCGCTGCGCCTGACCAAGCAGTTCAGCGACGTGACCGGCGTCTGGGCGCGGGCGGGGCTGCCGACGCTCCTCATCAGCGGCGTGATGGCCGGGGCCACCTCGCCGGTGACGCTCGCCGGTTCGCTGGTGCAGCACAACGCCGAGATGCTGGCCGCCATCACCTACGCCGAGTTGGTGGAGCGCGGCACCAAGGTCGTGTACGGCTCGTTCTCGGCGGCGCTGGACATGCGCTACGGCCAGGACTGCGTGGGCACGCCGGAGATGAGCCTCATGAGCAGCTGCCTGCCGCAGCTCGCGCACCGCTACGACCTGCCCTCGTGGATGGCGGGCTTGTAGACGGACGCCAAGACGGTGGACGCCCAGGCCGGACACGAGAAGACCCTCACCGGACTCGCAGCAGCGTTGGCAGGGACCAACCTGATCTACGGTCCGGGGATGCTCGACTCGGGCAACACCCTCGACTGCGCGATGATGGTCATCGACGATGAGATCGCGCGCATGATCCGCGGCTACGTCGCCGGCGTGGTCGTGGACGACGAGACTCTGGCGCTCGACGAGATCCACGCGATCGGCCCCTTCGGCGACTACCTCTCGACCGACCACACCTACGCTCACATGCGCGACTCGAGCGTCTCAGACCTGCTCGACCGTCGCGTGCGCTCCGAGTGGGAGGCGGACGGGGCCCTCGACATGCGGGCGCGGGCCACCGCCAAGGCCCGGGAGATCCTGGCCGAGCACAAGTCGGAGCCGCTACCTGCCGACGTCGCCGCGGAGCTGTCCGCCATCGTCGCGCGTGCCGAAGGGGCCTCGCCCACAGGGGCCCACTGAGGCGGGATGGCGCCCTCACCTCGGCGCCGGCCATCAGCGCCGTCGTCGCGGGCGGCAGGCCGTCTCAGCCCCCCGCCTCCCAGCGCTCCACCTCGACCAGGCAGGTGTTGCACGCCTGGCCGGGCGAGGTAGGCGTGATGAACCGCTTGGACGTGAGGATGTTGACGCACCCAGCGCGGTCGGGCGAGTGCCCGGGGGCGCCGGTCGGCGCGTAGTCCGAGCACGACTCCGCCGAGTGCACCGTTCCCGGCCGGATGCGTTCCGTCACCCGCGCGCACAGGATGACCGAGCCGCGATCGTTGTAGGCGCGCACGAGGTCCCCGTCGGCGATACCGCGCGCCGCCGCGTCCTCGCTGTTGAGGCGGATGAGCCAGTAGTACCAGCCGTCGCGCTTGAGCTCGCGGTGGTCCTCGATGTCGGCGGCCCAGCCGTCCTTGCCGTCGCCCATGGTGTGGAAGCTGAAGCGCGGGTGCGGCGAGATGAGCTGCAGCGGATAGCGGGCCGTGAGCTCTTCGGTGCGGTGGCCCTCCCAGCTCTCGAGGTACTGCGGCCCGAGCACGGGGCGTTCTTCGTCGACGACGTCGCCGGAGGCGTAGAAGCGCGTGAGGCTCGAGCTCACGAACTCGATCTTGCCGGACTGTGTCGCGAGGCCGCGGCCCGCCGTGGTATCCCAGGGCGGCGGGCCCCAATCGGGCGTGTCGCGCTTGCGACCTTCCGCGAACCACCGTAACGCGGGCGTCGGCGCGTGGTCCTCCGGCACCGGCACCAGGTAGTAGCCCTTCTCCGTGAAGTCCTCCCACGAGACGCGCTTCGGCAGGTCGCTCGCGGCGAAGATGCGCCTCACCCAGTCGAGCTCGGTGTGGCCGCCCTCGGTGTAGAGATCGCCGACGCCCAGCTTGCCGGCGAGCAGCGAGAAGATCTCGTAGTCCGACTTGCTCTCGCCGAGCGGCTCGATGCACTTCTGTTGAAGGACGACGAGGCGGTGGTTGCACTGCTCGAACTTGTGCATGCCGTAGCCCGAGGCGTGCGCCCAGTCCCCGATATCCCAGCGTTCGAAGTTGGTGCAGGCCGGGAGGATGACGTCGGCGAACCGCGTCTCGCCCTCCATCCAGACGGCCTGGCTGACGACGAAGGGGATCTGGCCCTCCCGATACGCTCTCACGTAGCGGTTGGTCTCCGTCATGGTGCCGATGAACGAACCGCCGTAGCGGTAGTACATCTGCACGTGCGGGTAGCCGGCCGCGGGGTAGTGGTACTCGCGGAACTGGGACTCGATCGACGAGCCGCAGAAGCCCTTGCCGCGCCACTCGAGGCGTTCGTGCAGCATCGCCTCGGGGATGCGCAGGCGGGGGACCGTCTGGCCCTCCGGCGAGTGCTGCGGGTTGGAGAAGGTGCCACCGTCGGGCCACATGCGGTTGGCCAGCTTGCGCCCGGCGGCCGTGTTGGCGGTGTCCCCGGAGATGCCGCCCTCGGCGTAGCCGGGGAAGAAGAACCCGGTGTCGAACGGCACCCCGCTCGTCGTCGACCAGATGTTGCTGCCCGGCTTCCCCAGCCCCTGCATGGCCGCGAGGGCGATCATGGCCCGTGCCCACTCGTTGCCGCTGGAGGCGCGGCAGGCGCCGCCCCAGCCGCCCATGCCGCCGGCGGCGAGCATGGTCTTCTTCGCGCCCCACTCGCGGGCCAGGGCGCGGATCTGCCGGGCGGGGACGCCGCACTCGGCCTCCGCCCACTGCGGCGTCTTGGGGACGTTGTCGCTGGTGCCGAGGACGTAGGCTTTCCACTCGTCGAAGCCCGTGGTGCGCTCAGCGACGTACTCCTTGTCGTAGGTGCTCTCGGCGAGCCAGGTGTGGGCGACGCCCAGCGCCAGCGCCACGTCGGTGCCCGGGCGCGGCGACAGCCACGTGTCTCCGAAGAGGCCGGCGGTATGGTTGT
Organism: Thermoleophilia bacterium; assembly: GCA_035686425.1. Taxonomy (GTDB): domain Bacteria; phylum Actinomycetota; class Thermoleophilia; order UBA2241; family UBA2241; genus CAIXSE01. Next base: position 589 of record DASRZL010000201.1, on the reverse strand, counting down.
GAAACGGGTCGATGAAGACCATCTTGACCCCAAGTTCCTTCAGCCAGAAGCGGCGTGGGGTGCTCTCGAACGCGCCGTACACGCCTCCGGTGGTCTCGGGGTCCGAGGACCAGAACACCATCAGCTCGGTGTGCCTGAGCGCGTCCTCGAGGAGGTCGTACTGCTCGGGGATGCCGAGGCGGTGGGCGAACCCCCACATGTGGGCGCCGCCCCACTGCCAGCCTTCCCAGCTGTCCGGGTTGTGCTCGGCGTAGGTGAACCCGACGAGGTTCATGAAGCGGTTGTAGGCGCTGAAGCGGTAGCCGACGTTGCCCCACAAGTGGTGGGAGCCGGCGGTCGACAGCATCGCCGCCGGCCCGTGCTCGCGCTTGATGCGGACCATCTCCGCGGCGACCATGTCCAGCGCCTCGTCCCAGCCGATAGGCTCGTAGCCGGACTCGCCGCGCTTGTCGATGTTGCGCTCGCCGTCGGGGTCGAAGCCGATCCGCTTGAGCGGCGTGAGGATGCGCTTGGGTGAGTAGATGGTGGAGCGGTGGGCGACGGCCCAGGGAGAGAGCGTCGTCTTGCGCGGCGGGGAGTACTGCTTGCC
>DASRZL010000200.1:0-3055 GCA_035686425.1 Thermoleophilia bacterium | reverse complement strand
GTGCACGCGGCATCGCCCCTGTTCTGAGCGTCCACCGGGAGCGGCCGTTGTCATCCTTGAGCGGGTTGCCGGCAAGCAGCAGAGTCGGCGAATGCCCCACTTCGCGGACATCGTCGCCTTTGCGCCGCCACATCGGGCTTGCGCCTTGGGGACCGCGCGGTACACTGAGTGCAATCTTCCCCGCCGTCCGGGTCTCCCCGCACCGGCGGGGCTTCTTTTTGTCTTCGACGGGCGACGAGCGTAAGTGGCTCCGACTCGCGGCGAGTCGTCGTCTTCCTCGACTACCAGAATGTCTATCACCGTGCCCGCGAAGCGTTCTGCGCTCGTGACGCCGTCGCGAGGCAAGGCCAGGTGGACCCCCTGTCTGTTGGTCTGCTGCTCGCCGGCCGCGTCCCCGGAGGCCGGCTCACGGGAGTGCGTTCTTATCGCGGCCGCCCAAGCAGACACCGCGATCCTCGGTCGTATGCCGCGTTCAGGCGACAGACAGCCAAGCAGAACGGCCGCGGAGCCGGCCTGGTGACCCTGATATCGCGGGATCTTCGCTACCCGCCGGATTGGCCGGCGCGGCCCGCCCAAGAGAAGGGTATCGACGTGGCGCTCGCCATCGACATCGTCATGGCGTTCGTCCGCGACGAATGCGACGTCGCCGTCCTCTTCTCCAGCGACACGGACCTGGCTCCTGCGCTCGAAGCTGTGCTCACGCTTCGCCCAGATGGTCCGCCTGCCTGCGAGGTAGCCGCGTGGGCTCCGGCGGCGGGCCGCCCCCGATCTCTGTCGGTGCGTGGGGTCGACCTCCGCCGGCACCTGCTGTCACGAGCCGACTTTCTCGCGGTGGCGGACCATACGGACTACACGCGCGCAACCTGAGCGCGGGACGCGGGCGCCGCCGAGCGCAGGCTCGCGGACCAGCCTGATCGTCTCCCGCCCTCTCGCATCGTCACTCTGGCCGGCGAGCCGGCGCGGGGCTCAGCATCAAGTCATGCCAAGCGGTTTGCATACTTGCACGGTTACCGTGTAGTCATTAGTCTGCTCGAGATGATTGCGTCGTTCGGCGATCGGGCGACGGAAGACCTGTTCCACAGAAGACGGTCGGCTCGCGTCTGACCGACTACCACCAGGAGCGACATGCTGCTTCCGGAGAACCGCATCCCGACGCACCCCGGCGAGATCCTGAGCCGGGAGTTCCTGGTCCCGATCGGGATCACACAGGTGGCGCTGGCGGCGCACATCGGAGTACCCGTCCAGCGGGTCAACGAGCTCGTGCGCGGTAAGCGCGGCGTGACGCCCGAGACGGCTTGGCTGCTCGCACAGGCGTTCGAGACGACGCCCGACTTCTGGCTCAACCTGCAGGCCGCCTACGACCTGGCGCGCACGCGGCCTGAGCGGACGATACCGCCGCTCAAGTCCGCGAGTTGATGCGCCGGCGAGCGGCGGGCTTCTACACCGGCGCGCCCACTCCCTAGTCGAGGTCCAGACTCGCGAGCGGCGTCGAGACGCGTGGGGGATCGCTCGCCGCGTCGTACGTCCACCACGCATCCGCTTTTGTCGCTCTGGCTGCGCAGACGCTCACCCCCCAGACTGACGACATGCCCTCGCCTCTTGCTGAGAGTTAGCGGATGTGCTAACTTCATGCCGTACTCCATCGAGTACTTCAACGAGCGTGTCCTCGGCGAGATCGAGGCTTGGCCCGACCGCCTGCTTGCCGACGATGCGCGCCTCGTCGAGTTGCTCATGGAGTTCGGGCCCTATCTGCGGATGCCGCGGTCGCGCGCTGTACTGCTGCGTCGGCGGCGAACGGGTGGTCGTGCTCCATGCTTTCGTCAAGAAGACCCGGGCGACGCCCGAGCGGCACCTGAGGCTCGCTCGCCGCTGCATGAGGGAGGTGCGCTATGGCCGACCGTGAGTACCGTCCTGTCGCCCACGACCACGACGAGTTCCTCGTCCGCGCAATGAAGCGCAAGGGGTTTGCGCGCGCCTACGCAGAGGGCGCCGACGAGTACGGGCTCGTGCGCGAACTTCTCGCCGCGCGTGCCAAGGCCGGGCTCACTCAGGAGCAGGTCGCCGAGAGTATGGGCACCACCAAGAGCGCCGTGTCGCGGCTCGAGGCCGTCGGCAAGCACTCGCCGTCCGTGAGCACGCTGAGGAGGTACGCCAGAGCCGTGGGCTGCGAGGTCGAGATCCGGCTCGTCCCGGCGAGCGGGCGTCAGCCTGCCGCCGCTCGGGCGTCGCAGTGACCTGAGGCGGGCCCCGCCCGCGCTCAGCGTCCTGAACTCGGTCGAAGACGCATCGCGCGTGGCGCGGAGCGGGGGGTGACGTTCGCCGACTCCACCGGGAGTGGCCGTTGTCATCCTTGAGCGCGCTGCCGGCACGCAGCAGAGTCGGTGCATGCCTCATTCCGCGCGGCCGCTGTTGCTCGCAACGCTGGTGTTCCGCGTGCCTCTTCCCGCCAGGGAAGCCCTGCGCTCACGGCGGCAAATCTGGGGACGCGGCGTCGGCCGCTCAGCCCAGCCGCGCGACGACGTCGTCGACGCTGACGATCTCGGCGAAGCCGGCGGCGAGCGCCGTCACCGTGTTGGCCAGCACGACGTCGTGCGGGACCTCGCGGCCTGCGGCGTCCTCGAGGTCCGGGCCCTCGACGGCGTCGGCCGCGAAGAGCACTTCGTAGTCGCGGCCGTGCGCGTCGCGCGCCGTGGTCTCACAGCAGAAGCTCGTCATGAGGCCGCAGATCACGACCGCCCGCGTGCGGGCCGCATGCAGCACGGCCTCCAGGTCGGTGCCGAGGAAGGCGCTGTAGCGGCGCTTGACCACGACCACGTCGAGCGGCTCCACGTGCAGCTCGGGGATGAACTCGACGCGCGGCGTCCCCTCGACGAACGAGTCTTCCTCGTCGGGCGCGGAGAAGTCGCCCATGCGCCCGGCGTCGCTGCCGTCGGCGCGGTGCTGATGCTTGACGAAGACGATGGGCAGGCCCTCGGCGCGGAACAGGTCGATCAGCCGGTTCACATTGGCGACGATGTCGCGCGCGTGGTCCACGTAGGCCGGACCATCCTCGTCG
>DASRZL010000199.1:0-4796 GCA_035686425.1 Thermoleophilia bacterium | reverse complement strand
CCTGCGGGACGGTGAGAAGGATGCAGCAGCCCAAGCCGCGGCCGACTTCCTCGCCGAGTTCGGCGATGCCGCCGGCTTCGGTGGGTCCGGCGCTGGGGCCGGCGTGTTTGCGGCGAGTAGTGGCTCTGCAGAGGGCCCCGCAGACGACACCCCAGACCGCAGGACAGACGGCGCCACTGACGGCGCCACAGCGGGTGCCAACACCGTGGCAGACACCACCGCCCTCGCCGAGGTCCTTTCGCTGGCGCTCCGGCTTGCTGCGCGGCCCGCCGCTGCCGGCTCTCCGATGCCGGCCGCAGGCTCCGGCGCTCAAGTACCGGCGCGGCCGGACCTGGCTGGTCGGGTGCGACGCTACGTCGAGGCTCACCCCGAGGCAGAGCGCGAGCGGGCGGCCGCGCTCCTCGACCTCGCCCGCGCGAGCTGGCGCCTGCGCGACGATGACAACCTGTACCTAGGACGCCTCGAGCACCTGCTGACAGGGGCGATCGAGGAGGCGGAGCGCCGCGGCCTGCCGGTCGACGACGAGTGGCGTCCGCGGCCGGTCACGCTGCCGTCGCCTCTGGGGGCGCCGGTCGCGCCCGGTGCCGGCCCGAAGTCGTCTGAGCCTGTGGTCGAGGTTGAAGCCGGAGCCGGGCGGGCGGCCACGGCCGGCGTGCGCACCCAGGCCCGCCAGATCGTCGGCCAGCCGGCGGGCCCGGGGCTCGCCGTCGGCCGGGCCCGGGTCATCCGGAGCCGCGAGGATCTCGTGGCTTTCGAGGACGGCGAGATCCTCGTCTGCGACGCCATCGAGCCGGAGATGACCTTCGTCGTCCCGCTTGCCGCGGGCATCGTCGAGCGCCGCGGCGGCATGCTCATCCACGGCGCCATCATCGCCCGGGAATACGGCCTGCCTTGCGTCACGGGTGTACCGCAAGCGGTCGAGCTCATCGACACCGGCGACCGCGTCACCGTTGACGGCTACCTCGGCATCGTGATCGTCGGCTGAACCCTGCGCATCGGCCGGACCGGCCGGCAGCACGTCGACGCTCGCGGCGAGTGGACGTCAGTCGCCCTCGGTCCGCCCGCCGCGGTGGCAGCGGATGCAGTCCTTGAGCTCGGCGAGCGACCGGCCCTCATGCTTGCCGAGCACGCTGCTCCTGGTGTGCGCGTGGCACCCGTAGCAGGTGTACGTGTCGGTGCCCGCGGGGTGACACGTCTCGCACGTGGCCTTGCGCTCGTCGCTGCCGTGGTCGAGCGGGAACACCTTGTGGTCGAAGGTGACCTCGTCCCAGCCCGCCGCTGAGTGGCAGTCGCCGCATTGGCGGCCGTAGGCGCCGTCGTGCTCGTCGTCCCTGGCATGGCAGGCGTAGCACCTCTGCGGCGTGTCCCTGAGGTCCCGGGCCGACTGGGCGCCCTCGTGGCAGTCCTTGCAGGCCACGTCACCGTGCTTTCCGGTCAGCGCGTAGCCCGTGGTGCCGTGGTCGAAGTCCGCGCCGATCCGGCCGGTGCCGTCGTGGCAGGGCAGGCAGTCCGCGCCGTAGGTGGCTTCGTGCCCCTTCATGAAGGTGGCATCGATGCCCGCATGGCAGTCGGTGCAGATGGCCTGGTCGAACGGCGCCCAGTCCTTCGGGTGGCAATCCGCGCAGGCGAAGCCGCCGCCCGAGTCCGTCTCGCGATGACTTGCCAAGGAGAAGCCGGTCAGGTCGTGGGCCGAGCGGAAGCTCGCCTCGTCGAGCGCGGTGAGTGGCCCGTCTGGCCCGCCGTGCTCCGGGTGGCACCCGGTGCAGGTGGGCGACGTCCGCATCCCCTCCAGCCGGCCGTGCAGTCCGTCCGCGGCCTGGATGTCGTCGCTCACGCCTGTGTGGCAGTCGAGGCAGGCGTCGGCCACGGTGCGCGAGGTCCAGGGGGCCGGGTGGCAGGCGCCGCAGTCGTCGCCGAGCTGGGCGTGGCTGGTCACGCCGCCCAGCGGCTCGGCCCTGGCTGTCGGGTCCAGCGAATCGGCGCCGGTTTGCGCGCTCAGCTGTCCAGGGCTGAAGAGCCCCGGACCCACGAGGTGGGTCACCGCGCCGGCGCCGAGCAGCACGACGACGGCGACCACGATCCCGGTGGCCGAGACGAAGCCCGGGCGCCGCTTCATGGTCGCGTCTGCGGCGTCGCCGTCATCACATCACCGCTGCAGCGTCGCGTAGTAGAGCGCCGCGACCATGTGCAGGATCGCGGCGGCGAACAGCGCCCACGTGAGCGGCAGGTGGACGAGGTGCCACGTGGCGAAGGCGCGCCGCCGCGCCGCCGTCTCATGTGAGCGCGGCACCCGCGTGTACAGGAACCGGCCGACCAGGCCGCTGGCAACGACGATGACGGTCAGCAGCATCGTCAGCCCGGCGAGGCCGTGGAAGCGCATCGCCGTGTGCAGCAGCACCATGTACGGACCCACGAGGCCGGTCACCATGTGGAACTTCAGCCACGACGCCGTGCTGCCCCAGCTCGCGTCGGTGCGCAGCTTGCGGAAGGAGTAGAGAGTCGCGGTCATCAGCATGAGGATGAAGCCGGCGATCCCGATGCCGTGGCCTGCCCAGCTCGATGCCATGGGGAACGCGCTCGCCTGCAGATACGCGACCACGTACAGCGCGGTCATCGCGACGATGGCGGCGAGCGCGTACCAGAGCTCACGCCCACGCTTCGTCGCCCCCGGCCCTGCTTTCAACGTTCCGGTTCCCGCCGCCGGATCAGGCACGGCACACCTGCGCGCGACCGGCCTTCCAGTCCGTCCAGAGGCCGTTGATGAGTTCGACGAGCGGCGCCTCCGGTGTTGCGACGACGTTGGTGGCGCGCACGCGCGCGTCGATGAGTTCCTGCAACGGATACGAGAGCGTCTGGTCCCCGATGACTACTGCGCCGGCGATGGTGTGCTCGCCGAGCGCAAGCCTGACGTGAGCATCGCCGCGCTGTGCCTCCACGGTCGTCTCGTCGCTCAGCTCTGACCACATCTGGCTGTCTCCCCGCGAGAGACCCTCCAGGTCGGCGTCCGTGCCGCTGCCCACGGTGCCGATGATGGTCGTGTGCAATCCGGCCAGTCTGGTGACGTTGATGGACGCGTCCTGCTCGTACACGTGGACAGGCTCGGCGGCCATGTTCAGGCCGGCGACGCGGCCCTTCAGCAACGCCGGGTTCCACAGCACTTCCAGCGTGCGATGCCCGGTGTGGGCATCGACGGTCTCGGCGATGTCGCCGGCGGCGTAGATGTCGGGGTCGCCGGCGCGCAGATACTCGTCCACGAGGACGCCGCGCGCGCACGGGAGGCCGGCGCTCTGGGCCAGATCGATGCGCGGCCTCACGCCCACGGCCACGGCGACGAGGTCGCAGGGGATCACCGCGCCATCGCCGGTCTCGACGGCCGTCACCCGGCCGCCACGCCCGCGGATGGCCGCGAGGTCGGTGAACGTGTGCATCTCCACGCCCTCGCGGCGCAGCTCCCGCTCCACGATCCGCGACTCGGACTCGGACAGCACGTTGCTCCAGTAGCGATCCTTGCGCATGAAGTAGTGCACGTGGAGGCCGCGGGCCCGGAGGCCCTCGACGATCTCGAGGGCCGTGATCCCGCCGCCGACCACCACCGCGGCCTTGGCGCGGGCGCTTCGCCGGATGATGTCCCGGGCGTCGTCCATGCCGTCGAGCTTCACCACGCCGTCCAGCTCGGCGCCCGGCACCCTGGCGCCGATGGCCTGGGACCCGGTGGCGAGCAGCAGGCGGTCGTAGACGAGCTGCCGGCCGCTTTCCAGCGTCACCCGGTGCCCGGCGGGGTCGATGGCCATGGCGCTCTCGGTGACCCACGCCAGGTCCAGGCGGCGGACGTCGTCGGGCGTGAACGGGAAGAGCCGGTCCTCCGGAATCTCTCGGGTCAGGTAGTAGGCCAGGCCCGGCCGCGAGTAGTAGCCGTGCGGGTCGGCGCTGACGACGACGATCTCGGCGCCATCGTCGGCGCCGCGGATCGCCTCGGCCGCGGCCATCGTGGCGGCCCCGCCGCCGATGAGGACGTGACGCCGGGCCACGTCAGCGGGCCCGGCTCTTGCGCCGTGCGGGCGCCGTCGTCACGGGCTCATCGGGCCCGGCCGGTTCCGGCGCGATCGGCTCGAAGCGGAGGAGCCCGCGCGGGCAGCGTCTGACGCACTCGCCGCACGTCAGGCACCGGCTGTCGCGCACGGGCACGCCCAGCCAGACGTGCCGGCGGACGTCCACGCCCATGGGGCAGTTGAACGAGCACACACCACACTGCACGCAGCGCCGCGGCTCCGGGATGACCCACGCCGTGGCGAGCGTCCGGTACTTCTCTCTGTCGGTGCTGAAGAGACCCACGGACTCATGTTAAACCCTGCGTGAGTGCGAGGCCGACTGCGGCGTGTCTACGTGCCGCGGCGCTCTCGCTGCGCGCGCAGGTAGGCGACGAGTAGGGCGTCGCGCTCCGCGACCAACTCGTCGTAGGTGCGCGCCCCCTTCTCGGCCGCGAGGCCGCCGGCGAGGGCTTCGCCCGTCTCCGGCGGGAACTCCGTCCAGGTCGCCAGGTCGCGCAGCATGCCCTCCTTGACCGCGGCGAGATGCTCCACGTGGCCCTCGATGCCCTCTTCGCCGCCGCCGAGGTCGTAGAGCAGGTGCGGCCCCATGGCGGCCCAGCGCAGGCCGGGGCCGTAGCTCACGGCCTTGTCGACGTCCTCGACGGTGGCGACGCCGCGCAGCACGAGGTCTACGGCCTCGCGCCACAGCGCGGCGGAGAGCCGGTTGGCGAGGTAGCCCGGCAGGTCGCGGGTGAGCGTCACCGGCTC
>DASRZL010000198.1:0-2365 GCA_035686425.1 Thermoleophilia bacterium | reverse complement strand
CGACCTTCCGATTCGTCAGGGCAGACTCTCGCGCGCCAGGCCGTCGTGATCTCCGTCGAGACGGTGCGGGTCACTCGCCGGGCCGCCGTCACGATCATGTCCGTCGTGCCATCCAGCTTCGGCGGGCCGTCCGCGGGCTCCGTGTACGTGGCGGAACGATGAGCGAGCTAGTTGGTGACGACGACCGTGCCCTTCATGGACGGGTGGATCGAGCAGTGGTACGCGAACTCCCCGGGCTCGTTGAAGACGAGCGTGTCGTCGCCCCTGCCCGCGTCGAGCGTTCGAGTCGCGCAATCACCGGAGTCCATCGTCGCTGTGTGGGCAGCGCCGTCCTTGTTCGACCACCCGACGGGCTCTCCGACCTTCGCTTGGACGGTGGGCGGCTCGAACGCAAGATCGAAGATCCGGACGATCGGGCCGGGAGCGCCCGACCCGTCCCCACAGGCTCCGGCGGTGACCGTCGCGGCCGGTGTGGCAGCGGCCGGGGTGGCGGCGTCCGGCGTGCTGACAGGCGGCGCATCCGTGGATCCACCGCTCCCCGCCGGTGAGCACGCCGCGATGACGAGAGCGATGACGGCCGATCCGACGGCGATGGCGGTCCTGCGCACGATGACCCTCCCTCCTTGGCTCCCCGGTCGACCGGGTCCCACCTCGTCGAAGTCTACGCCGCGGTGAGCCGCTCGGTCCGGGCGAGACAGCGCGTGCAGTAGGCGCCGGCCGCCTCGGTGATGCCGCAGTGCGGGCACGTCTGCGAGTACAACTTGCCATTCATGGCTTCTCCTCCTCGAGGATGGTGATCAGGCGGGCGAGTTCGGGCGAGACCTTCACCGGCTCGAGGCGACCGACGACGGCAGGGGAGCCGGGCCAGTACCAGACGCCGGTGTCGTCCTGGACGGCCTCGAGGACCTCGGCCTCGGTGGCGTGTAGCGGCGGGATGGGGGCCGGTTCGGTCATCGTCCGTCTCCTAGCTGTCGCTCACGTCGGGCGCGGAGGTCCTGGAGGACGTGCGCCAGCGTGTCGGCGATCGCGGCTTCGACCACCTGGAACTCGGCCTCGGTCAGCGGAGAGCCGAGGGTGGCCGTCCACCAGGCGTCCATGTCCTGCCCGCCCGCGCCGCCGATGACCTCGGTCCGGTTGGTGACGCCACCGGATAGGAGCGCGTGCTTGCTGCCGAGGACGTCCAGCGCCTTCGCGCGGTCTCCGAGTCTGGTGGTCGGATCGGTCAGGCCGGCACGGACCGAGGCGAGCGCCTCCTGATACGCGGCCCACAGCTCCTCGACCATGGTCAAGGACGCCAACATCCGCCAGGCACTCCTCGACCGCTTCGGCGGGCCGGCGGCCGTCGGCCGCAAGGCAGCCCCCGGTCCGCTGTACGGGATCGCTCGCGACGTCTGGTCGGCCCTGGCGATCGCGGTCACCTACACGATCCAGAGCGACTGATGGCCGAGAGCCCTGCCCCACGCCGGACCGATCCGATCGCCGCCGCGCTGGCGTTCGCGATCCGCGAGGCTGTGCGGCTCGAGGCGGAGCAGCCGGCCTTGCCTGTGGCGCCAAGCAGAGGGAATGTGGTCGCCATGACCAAGAAGCCCGAGGCGCAGGTCGCATGACCGTCCGCGCCCTGCCCCGCTCGCTCGAGGACCTCCGCGGCCGCCGTGCGGCGCGCTAGATCCGCGAGAGCACCGCGGGCCAGGCGGACAACTTCGGGCCCGATGCCCAGCTGGAGCAGCAGACCCGCGCCATCGAGCGCTGGGGCCTGCTCGACACGGGCGGCGCCTGGCAGGTGGCCCACTCCGGGCGGACGATCGCGGCGACCGGCCAGTGGGCCGAGATGCTCGCCGGCGCCGGCGAGGACTGGGAGGTCCTCGTCGTGGGCTACGTCAGCCGCTTCGCCCGCGACCTGCGCACCGCGGTCAACGCCCGCCACGACCTCCACGCCCGGGGGGCGGTGATCCTGTTTGCCGACGAGCGCGTGCTGTCGTCGGATGAGGACGAGTGGGAGCGCTGGGCCAGAGAAGCGGTCGAGGCCGAGGCGTACAGCCGGCGGCTGGCCAAGCGGATCCGGGAGGGCTACGCCGCGAAGCGCCGGCGCCTCGGCGTCCCGGGCGGCAACAAGGCGCCCCTCGGGACGGTGCGGGATGGCCGCGCGATCACCGTCGATGAGGATGCGATGGCGCTCGTTCGCCGGGCCTACGAGCTCGCGGCAGGCGGGCGAACAGACCGCGAGGTCGCAGCTGGGACGGGGCTCGCACCGACGCATGTCGCGGAGGTGCTGACCAACCCCTTCTACGCCGGCCGCCTGCGGACCGGCGAGCCGTCCGCGCTCGGTGCCCTTGTCGACCCTGCGACCTGGGAGCACGTCCAGGCG
>DASRZL010000197.1:0-2734 GCA_035686425.1 Thermoleophilia bacterium | reverse complement strand
CCGGCCCCCTCGGCCAGCGAGGTTAGTTCACGACCCGTGTAGATGCGCACGTCGCCCTCTGGCATCAGCGGAAGCAGCCAGTTCATGAGCCGGCGGAACGGCGCGGCGATGCGCCACTCGCCGAGTACCAGCCCGCCTCCTGGCCGGGAGACGCGATGCATCTCCGCGAGGGCGACATGAGGCTGAGGATAGTGGTGGAGCGAGTCCACGCAGGTCACGAGATCCACGGACGCGTCGGCAAACGGCAGGCTCTCCGCGTCGCACACCGCGAGATCCGCGCCGTCGCCGAGCCGTCCGCGCGCGACGTCGATCATCGCGGGTGAAAGGTCGATGCCTTGAAGACGCACGCCGGGACGCCGGGTCGCGATCGCGGCGAGCGTCGCACCGGTGCCGCAGCCCACGTCGAGAACGTCCTCGAACCCGAACCTCTCGACAGCTGCCATGACGTCATCGTGCAGACGCCGGGCGTGGCGCCCGTACGGCTTGCTGTCGTACTCGCGTGCCTGGCGGTCGAACGAGGCGCGCGACTTCTCCTTGTAGTCGTTCTTCACGGTACGACAAGTCTACGGTCAGGGCGCCGCAAGCGGGAGCGAACCCTCGGACGGATGGCGCCTCTGGCTATCCCGCCGGCGCCGCCGACGTTGGTGTGCCCGAGGCGTTCCCACTACCGCTTTGCGATCGCCGCCGAAAGCCGGTCGATGCGCGACAGCTCGTCCTCGTCCAGCTGCACGTCCATGGCCGCCGCGGCCTCGGCCGCGTGCTCTGGCTTGGAGGCGCCCGGGATCGCGACTACGGTCTCGCCGTAGTACGTGACCAGCCACGCCAGGGCGACCTCGGCCGGCGTGGCGTCGTGCGCCTCGCCGACGGCGCGCAGCTCGTCGATCAGCGGAGCGGATTGCGCCAGACCTTCGGGCGTGAGGAACCGGCCCGAGGCGCTCATGCGCGACCGGCGACCCCTCGACACTCTCTTGACCTGCGACGGATCGTCGTGGAATCGGCCGGTGAGTATGCCCTGGGCGAGTGGCGAGTAGGCGATCAACGTCACTTTGTGCCGCCGCGCCATCTCGAGCAGGCCGTTCGTCTCGATGACGCGGTCGAGCAGGTTGATACGCACCTGGTTGGAGGCAAGCGGCAGACCCTCGGCCTGCAGGGCCGCCCCGGCCTGGTGCATCTGACGGGCGGAGAAGTTGCTGACGCCCACGGCGCGGACCGTGCCAGCGCGCACGAGTTTCGCCATCTCCCGCATCTGCGCCTTGATCGGCGACCGGCTCCAAGGGATGTGGACCTGGAAGAGGTCGATCGGGTAGGGGCGTAGGCACTCGACCCGTGTGCCGATGGTGCGCGGGATGTCGCTGGCCGCTTTGAGGATCGGCAGCCACTTCGTTGCGACCACGACCGCGCCTGGCGCGACCCCGCCACGGTCCAGGGCACCGCTGAGGGCGCGCTCCGACGCTCCGTTCCCGTAGGCCTGGGCGGTGTCGAACCAGGTAGTGCCGCCGCGCAGCGCCGCTGCGACGATCTCATCCATCGTCGCCTGGTCGAGGACCGACCACATCGCCCCGGTCATCCCCTTGCCCCGCTGCATCTGCCAGCAGCCGAGACCGATCGGCGTGATCTCGACATCGGTCTGACCAAGTGTGCGCATCTCCATGGTGGTCTCCTTGCCCCCGGCGCTCAGGCCGGGTCTGCCAGGCTATGTCGCCAGGCCGTCGAGTGACCTCTGGCGTTGACGCAGCGCACGCTTATCGAGCCGCCGCAGAACTCCAGCCGCGAGACGCCGTGGCTGCTGGACAAGGTTCCCCGCTTCTCCGGCGGCACACCGAGGCAGTGTTTGAGGATGGCCCGAATCGGGCCGCTGTGACGGAAGGTGCCGGCGGCGCCCGGCTCGGCGGGGTGGAAGCCGGTAGCGGATGCGCTGACGTCGGCCGTCTGCGCCGAGTGGAACATGTTGATGTTCCCTGTGAGAACCCGCACAGGTCCTGCCTCCCTCCCTACACGGTCCGCGGAGGAGGACTGGGCATGCGGCCAGCTCACCTCGCGGAATCGAGCTCACCCAAGTCTATCGCGGGCCGGCGACGTCACCCGGCCAGAGCCTCCCGTGGTCCCGCGTCGATCTTCGCCGGGGCCTCCTCCCGCATGCCGGGCATCACGTGCGAGTGCGTGGCCGGGGCGATGCCGCTCGCAGGTGACGCCCGGGGTGGACGCGGGTATGTCTGTGTGATGCAGGCAGACATGCCTCGAGCACATCGAGCGCACAGAGCAGTTCAGGGCCTCCGCCATGGGACCAGCCAAAGCTATCCGGGCTGCATGTATTCGAGCATGGTCGTCGCGGACACCACCGTCCTCCTCTCCCGCGTCAACTCGGTGGCCGTCTCGGAGCCCATCGTCGACGGCGTCGGCCAGCTGGTGACGGTCGCGCTGTGCACGATCATTGGCAGGTCGTGTTGGGGAGACGGACTTGAGCGAATTCACGCCCCTGATCGTTATGGAGCACCATTCGGATGGAACGCCCGTCGCCACCGAGGTCATCCGGTGGCTTGTCGGGAGCGGCAGGGGTGGCCGCTTCGTCAACTGCATCGACGGCGCCGGCCCTCAGTGGGAGACCCTCTGCGCCCTCGAAGACGTGCTCATCGACAGCGGCCAGAACAAAGGCTGGACGTTCGTCGCCGGCCACATCGACGGCGACGATGAGACCGTCGGCTGGCTCGAATACGAGGGCTGGGTCGTCGTGCCG
>DASRZL010000196.1:0-6866 GCA_035686425.1 Thermoleophilia bacterium | reverse complement strand
AGGCGCCGGCGGAGACCGTGTCTCCGGCGCCGTCCGCCGCCTTGATGACTCCCGCGGCGATCACGCTCTACCTGCAGCAGGTCGCCCGCTTCGCGACCGTCGAAGTCGCCGGCCAGGCCAAGGTCGCCGGCCAGGACGCCTACCTGCTGCGCATGACGCCGGTCGCGGACGACACCGCCCTTGGCTACGTCCAGGCGGCGATCGACGGCACGACCATGGTCCCGCTCCAGGTCTCCGTGTATGCCGTGGGCGGCACCGCGCCGGTCCTCCGCTTCGGCTTCGACAGCGTGAGCTACGACGCGATCGATCCCGCGATGTTCGCCTTCACGCCGCCGGACGGCGCCACGGTGACGGCCGAGACCATCGATGGCGACAAGATGCGTGCGGAGGCCGAGGCCGGCAAGGCAGAGCCGACCGACGCGCAGAAGGCGGCAGCCGAGGAGCAGGTGCAGCGTGCTCTGCTCACCAAGGAGCAGGTCGAGAAGCTGGTCCCCTATGACCTCGCGTGGGCGCGCGACTACGAAGCCCGCCCCTTCCGGTGGGGCTACGTGTTCGGCGAGGGCGGCCCGCTGACCGCCTCGGGCGACCCGCTGATGAAGATCCTGGGAGCCGTGACCGGCATGGACGCCGGCGCGCTCGCGCAGGTGCCTGATTCCCCCGAGGGCGCTCCGCCTGCCGCGGCCGGCCCCAGCAGCGTGCTGCTCTACGGCGACGGCTTCGGCGCCATCGCCCTCGCGCAGACCAAGACCACTCCCGATCTCGAGAAGCAGCTCCAGCAGTTGCAGCAGACCGCGCAGATCCTCGGCACGACGACGATCGGTGGCGTCAAGGCCCAGATCGTGGGCACACCTCTCGGCGGTGTGATCGTCTGGCAGCAGGGCGACACGACGCTCGTCGCCGGAGGCATGGTGCCGGTGGGCGATCTGCAGGCCTTCGCCAGTTCCGTTCGTTGATGTGGACGGCGGTGTGACGCCAGACGTCGCGGAAGCGCAGATGTCGAGTGAAGCTGAGGGGGCGCGGCCCGAGCAGCAGAGCTGCGGAGGCCGCGCCCCCATCCTGACGACGCACGCGCTCACCAAGCAGTTCGGCACCCTGCGCGCCGTAGACGGCCTCGACATGGAGGTCTGCAAGGGCGACATCTTCGGCTTTCTCGGCCCCAACGGCGCCGGCAAGACGACGGTCATCCGGCTCGTCCTGGGGCTGATCCACCCGACGAGCGGGTACGCGGAGGTCTGCGGTCACCGCGTTCCCGGGCAGCTGCAGGACGCGCTGCGCCACGTCGGCGGCTTCGTCGACGACCCGACGTTCTACCCGCTCATGAGCGCCCGCCGCAACTTGCGCCTTCTCGGCAGCATGACCGGCCCGGTGAGCGAGGAGCGCATCGACGAGGTGCTCGAGATCGTGGCGCTCTCGGACAGGGCGGAGGACCGCGTCGGCGGCTTCAGCCACGGCATGAAGCAGCGCCTCGGCATCGCCCAGGCGCTGTTGCACAGCCCCGAGCTCATCGTCCTCGACGAGCCGACCAGCGGCCTCGACCCACGCGGCATGAAGGACGTACGCGAGCTTATCCGCGAGCTGGGCGCGGCGGGCACCACCGTCTTTCTGAGCTCGCATCTGCTGCACGAAGTGGAGCAGGTGTGCACGCGCGCCGTCATCCTCAACAGAGGCCGCATCGTGGTGCAGGGGCCGGTCAGCGAGCTGCGGCCCCAGAACGAAGCGGTCAAGGTGCTCACCGGCGACCAGGGCCGCGCCGCCGAGGTGCTGCGCGATCAGTTCGGCGCCGGCGGAGTGATCGAGGACGAGAGCTTCCTCGTCGTTCAGGCAGACGAGGCTGCCGTGCCCGAGATGATCCGCCGGCTCGTCGCCGGCGACATCGAGGTCCGCGCGGTCGTCCCGGCCCCGGAGCAGGGGCTCGAGGACTTCTTCCTCGAGCTCACCGGCGCCGACGCCGCCGGCGAACCTCAACGGCGCAAGCGGCGCGCCGGCCTCGCGCGGTTGCTCCCTGGAGGCCGGCGATGAGCGTCGTCGATCCCGCCGCCCTGGCCGGCTCGGCTTCGCCGGCCGGCGCTGTCCGCCCGTCCACCGCCGGCCCCTCGCACGGCAGCACTGCCGCCGGCATGCGCGGCCACGCCTGGGGCGCGCTGCGTCGCGAGTGGATCAAGCTGCTCTTCCAGCGTCGCAGCTACCTCATCTGGGGCGGCGCCTTCCTCATTCCGTTCCTGATCAGCCTCGCGCTGTATCTCGCGAAGTCAGATCCGCACGGCGGCGAGGGCCCGCTCTTCTTCGAGCGCATCACCTCCAACGGCATGTTCGTCACGCTGGCGTCGCTTTCCGCGCTGATCCCGTTCCTGCTGCCGATGGCCGCCGCGATGGTCGCCGGGTACATGATCGCCGGCGAGGCGGAACTGGGCACGCTGCGCATCGTCCTGCTCCGGCCGACCCGGCGCGGCTCGTTCCTCCTCGCGAAGTGGACGATGGCGATGGTCTACCTCGCCGTCGGCTTCGCCATCATGATCGCCGGCGGCCTGCTCTTCGGCGGGATCTTCTTCGGCCTGCACCCGATGATCACGCTGTCCGGCAGCACGGTCGGCGTGGGACAGGGCCTGGGGCTGATCGGTCTCAGTTGCCTCTACGCCCTCGCGGCGATGGCGTGCATCGTCTCGCTGTCGCTGTTCTTCAGCACGCTCACCGACTCGAGCCTCACGGCGCTCATCGCCACGATCGTCATCTACATCGTCATCACGGTGCTCATCCAGTTCAGCTACTTCGACTGGCTGCGGCCGTGGATGTTCCCGCACTATCTGCTCGAGTTCACCAACTTCTTCCGCGACCCGATCCACTGGCGGCCGATCCTCAAGGGGCTGGGCGTGTTCGCGCTCTGGAGTGGCGTGCTGACATTCGCGGCGTATTTGGTCTTCCGGCGCAAGGACGTGCTGAGCTAGGCGAAGGGACAGTGCCTGTCAGGGCACGGATCGCGCGCAGATGGGGTGGAGGGGAGCAGCTCGCGTGACGACTGGAGGTGAGAGCGCCACGACGGGAGGCATGCCGACAACGATGCGCGCGATGCAGCTGGCGGCGCCCGCTCCTGCGGCAGAGGCGCCGCTCCGGCTCGTCGAGCTTCCCGTGCCCGAGCCGGGTCCGGGCCAGGTCCTGCTGCGGGTGCTGGCCTGCGGCGTCTGCCGCACCGACCTGCACATCCTCGAAGGCGAGCTGCCGCCGCACCGCTCGCCCGTCGTCCCCGGCCACCAGATCGTCGGTGAGGTCGTCGCGCTCGGCGCCGGCGTCGAGCGCGTCGCGCCGGGCGGCGAACCGGGCGCGGCTCCGCTCGTCGTCGGCGACCGTGTCGGCGTGCCGTGGCTTCATCAGACGGACGAGACCTGCCGGTTCTGCGCGCGAGGCCAGGAGAACCTCTGCGCGCGCGCTCTCTTCACCGGCTGGGACGTCGATGGCGGCTTCGCAGAGTACACGGTGGCGCCGGCCGGGTTCGTCTACCGTCTGCCCGCCGGCATGACAGCGATGGCGGCGGCTCCGCTGCTCTGTGCCGGCATCATCGGCTACCGCTGCCTGCGGCTGGTCGGCATCGTCGGCGACGCCGCCGCGCTGCCGGGTTCAACGCCGGCGGGACCTGGAGTGCCGGATTCCGCAGCCCCTGTCGCCTCAGCGGCTGAGCCGCGGCGCCTTGCCATCTACGGCTTCGGCTCGGCGGCCTCGCTCTGCACGCAGGTCGCCATCTGGCGCGGCTGGCAGGTGTACGGCATCGCCCGCAACGAAGAACACCGGGCGATGGCGCTTGAGCTCGGCGCCGTCTGGGCCGGCGAGGCGAGCGACGATCCCGGCGCGCTCTACGATGCGGCGATCGTCTTCGCGCCGGCCGGCGAGCTCGCCGTCGAAGCCCTCCGCCGTCTGGACAAGGGCGGCGTCGTCGCTCTGGGGGGGATCTACTCCTCGCCCATCCCCTCCATCGAGTACCCGTGGATCTATCACGAGCGCGTCGTGCGCAGCGTCGCCAACTCGACGCGTCAGGACGCCCGCGAGCTGCTGCGCGACGCGGCCGCGATCCCCATCGTCAGCCGTGTCCAGGAGTACGGACTGCAGCAGGCCAACGAGGCGCTGCTGGACCTCGAGGAAGACAGGGTGCGCGGCTCGGCCGTGCTGCGCGTCGCGGAGGACTGATGCGCGTCGAGGCCGAGATCGGCCCCTGGTAGACGCTGCTGCTCTTGCTCTCCTCCCGCCGACTCCGGCGTGGTGCCTTCTCATCAGGCGATCCAACCGGCGTTCTCGGGTGCCGAGTCGGATTGCCACAACGCGCATCTTGCGCGTCTCGAGCTCGGCGTGAATGAGCCTGCGCGGGTCACGCCCGCGCCGTCAGCAGCCTCATATGCAGTCGAAGAGCGAGTAGTCGTCGGCGCCGGCCGCGGATTGGCCGCCGCAGGCGCCGGCGGCGCAGTCGCCCCCGGCCGGCGCAGCGGCCTCGTCGGATGGGCCCGCGGCAGCTGCCTCCGCCGTCAATTCTTCCAGCAGCGGTCGTACCAGGTCGCAGTACGGGAACGGCGCGGCGTACCCGGCGGCCGCGCCGCGGGCCCGTGCAGCGTAGTGCGCCTGCACCCAGCACTCGCCGCCACAGGCGTCGGCGACCGGGCAGGCGAGACACTCGGCGCGGTCGCGGGCGCGCGCGGCGCGCAGCAGGCGGAGGCTGCTGGACGTGCGCCAGATCTTCTCGAGCGGCTGATCGCGCAGCGAGCCGGCGACGAACGCCGGGTCGCCGGCGGTGATGACGCAGGCGTGGACGCTGCCGGCCGGGTCGATGGAAAGGTCGCGGCAGCCGGCCGCGCAGAGGTCGTTGCGGCGGCCGATCCGGCGGCGCCAGCTGGGGAGGTTGTCCACGGTGAGCCCGATCTCCTCAGCGGCGGCGAGCAGCTCACGGACCGCCGTCAGAAGCTCCTCGCCGGTGGGGACCAGGTCGGGCCGCAGGGCGTCGTCGGCCTGGTCGCAGACCATCCCTCGCTGGTGCGGCAGGATGAGGTGGAGCCGGCTGAGCCCGGCAGAGCGCAGCTCGCGCGCGAGCTGCGTCAGGCCGGGCAGCGCCGGCCGCACGAGCACCGTGTTCGCCACCGGCTCGAGGCCCACCGCCAGCAGGTCGTGGATCGACGCCAGGACGTCGTCGTAGCTGCCCGGGCCGCGAAGCTCGTCGTTGATCACGCGCGGTCCGTCGATGCTCGCCAGTGGCGTGAGCAGCCCTCGGCCGGCGCGGCTCAATTCTCCCGCCGATCGTTCGTCGATCCGGCTGTTGAAGAAGAACCGCGCCCTGGCGCCGTGGACTCCCGTGATGTGGTCGAGCAGGTCGATGAAGTCGACGCGGAGGAGCGGGTCGCCGCCGATGAACACGAAGCTGCCCGCGCCGAGCGCGACGCACTGGTCGATCGCGGCGAGCCACTCTGCGGTGGTCAACTCGTCGTCCGCCGAAGCGGCGGCGGCGTCGTAGCAGTGCCGGCAGGCGCGACCGCAACGATGGGTGACGTGGAGATAGACCTCGCGCAAGCCTCCGAGGGGCTCGCCTCGCGGCCGCGAGCGGCCCTCCAGCCGGTCGAGTACGCCCAGGTCGGCCGGCTCGTCCACGTCCACCCAGAGCGGGAGCTGCGCGACTTGAAGGCCTGCGGCCCGTGCTGAGCGCAGCGTGTGCGCCAGCAGACTGGGGCTGCTCATCGGGGAGGTCGCGAGCATCCGGGTGAGGGCGCCTGCGGCGGTTGTCCACGTCTCCCGGTCGGCGCCGATCAGGTAGTAGCCGCCGTCCGCGGCCGGACCGAGAGCGAGGCGCCCGGGCGACAGCAGGTCGAAGGCCTGGGCGAGGTACTCCGGCGGGAGCGTGGGGCTGTCGCTGCCGACGATGACGACCGACTCGGCGCCGGAGGCGAACAGATCGGTGAAGACGGTGGCCAGCCGCTCGCCGAGGCCTTCACCGCGCTGCGCCAGGCGCGACCAGCGGCCGTCGCGGCCGGCGAGCGGGTCGTCGACGACCGGAGAAGGGGCCGTCGCCCCACTGGTGCCCGTCTGCTCCCGGGACCTCGGCTCGCCGGCAGCTGCCGGCGCTTCCGCCAGTACGAGCGCCGCGTCAGGAACAGCCGCCGCGCTGTCCAGCGTCCCGTGCAGGAGGCGCTCGTAGACGGCGAGGGCGCCGTCGTCTCCGAGCGCTCGCGCCAGGCGCGTCTTCACCGCGCCTCGTATCAGCGGCCGGGCCATCACGGCGAGGACTCGCTTCTGCGGCCCGGATTCGCCGGGAAGCCGGCGGCGCGCATGCGCGCGGCTCGTCGGCCTGTCGCGGTGCGTCATCATCGCTTCAGTATGCCGGTGACTCTGCGGATGGACAACACGACCCCGGCTCGCACCGTGACGCCGGCCTGATCCCAGTTGCGGGCGCTGGGGATCCAAGCTGTGAGAGGCAGCGACTCATACAGTGGGGTCGCCATGCCGATGAGCAGCGGCAGCCAGAGACCGGCGGCAAGGCCCAGCGCCAGCGGCGTCAGCCAGTACCAGGCGTGCACGATGGGAAGGCAAAGGATCAGCAGCGTCATCGTCCAGGCGAACGCCTCCGCGGTCTTCTCGCGTCCGCGGAACCTCCGCGCCATCCACGCAGCACCGGCGATGAACACGGCGAGCGCCAGCCAGCGGGCCGTCTCCGGACTGAAGAACCGCGCGAACAGTGTGAAGACGAACGAGCCGCCGGTCCAGCGGGTGCCGCTCTCGAAGAGCGATCCGAAGGAGCCGCCGGTGACGAGGTAGGGGATGTACGGGACGAGAAGCGCGGGGATGAAGCCGGCGAGGAAGCGGCTGGGCGACGAGCGCCCGCCGAGCAGCGCCGGCACCAGCAG
>DASRZL010000195.1:0-23995 GCA_035686425.1 Thermoleophilia bacterium | reverse complement strand
ACCCGGCCACGGTGGACTCCCTTTCCTCAGTCGTGCCGCTAGGACTTCAGCCGCTTGGTCCCGAAACGAAGGACCTCGTCGGTGATGCTCAGCACGCGTTCGGTCTCGCTGAGAGTCTGGGGTGTCGACGTGAACGTGATGACGGTGTAGACGCCTTCGGATTCCTTCTTGATCTCGTAGGCCAGCTTCTTCTTGCCCCACTCGTCGATACCGGCGATGGCGCCGCCATCCTTCTCGACGTTGGTGCGAAGCCGGTCGACGATCTCCTTCTGGCGATCCTCGTCCGCGTTCGGGTTCACGATGAGCATGAGCTCATATCTGTTTATCCCAATCACCTCCTGTGGTCTGTGCGGCCCCAGCCCGTATGCTGGAGCAGGGGTGAACAGCCGCCTTGCGGCGTCGTGAACGGGCACCATACCAGCCCGGACCCTTCGACGGCAACCGTAGCGCGAAGGCCGGACGGCGCATAGGGTGACGCGGGTGGGTCGGCGTTGACGTGGGGTGAGCGGCGCGCCGCCGATCAGGTCTCGGCGATCAGCTCACTCGCGGCGGGGAGTCCGGTCTGGACCTCTTCGAGGACGATCTCGCCGTCGGCCAGTTCTTCCACACTCCAGATCGCCGCCAGGCGCGGCTGGCCCTTCTCGCTGCTCTGCATGTGCACGAAGACAGGCTTGACGCGCGCGACGAGCTCGCGCGCGGACTCGGCGTCGCCGCCGAAGGCAGCGACGATGCCGTTCACTGCGCGCTGCACCGTCTCCGCGCGCAGCGTGGCGAGGCCTCCGACCCGGGGGTCCTCGGCGAGGAAGCTGAAGAACTCGCGGGCCTCCTGGGCATGCATCTCACCGATGACGAGCCGTCCCGGGTCCATGCGCCGCGCCCTCGAGAAGAGGGACTGGACGTCGGTGTCGCCGTCGACGCGGAGGCGGACGCAGAACGAGCGTTCCTTGAGCGCCGGCAGGTCCGGACCCCGCTCGACCGCCACGAAGCGGTCGTCGACCGAGACCAGCTCGAAGAGCGAGTTGAGCAGCGTCGACTTCCCAGTCGCGCGGTCGCCGGAGATGAGCAGCGTGCGCCGGTCGTTCAGGAGCTGGGCGAGCTTGGCGCCCTGGCCGCCGGTCAGGGTGCCGCCCTCGAGGAGGCCGCGGAAGGTCGTGGAGATCACGCCGGGGGAGCCTACCTCGCCGGCGTACATGACGGACGTGTGCGAGAAGAGCGTGGCGCGTCGCGCGACGAAGTGCTCGAGGTACGCCGTGACCTGCGCCTTGAGCAGACTGCGGAGGATCTCGAGGTGCTCGCGTGTGCTCTCACCGATGCGCGCTCCCTCGAGCTTGCTGATGGAGGCGTCGATCTCCTTGATCAGGGCGACCTGGACGGCGCGCAGCGCTGCGTCGCGGCCGTCGGCCGCGACGTCTTCCGGTGCGCCGTCCTCGCTTGCGCGCTCGTCCGGAGCACTGGGCGTACTTTGGCCTCCCGCGAGGAGAGGCGCCGCTGTGATGTCGTCGTCGTTCATGACCATGTTCTTCCGCGTGCGGGCGTCTCGTCCTGCGCGTCCGCCCTCCGTATCGGCAGACTGGGCGGCGGGAATGAGTGGTATCGTCGACCCATGATGGATGCGGCCGGCACGATCCGCGTCAAGCTCTTCGCGGGCCTCGAACTGCGAGCCCGCGAGCGGCGCACGGCCTACGACCTCTCGCCGTCGGACGCGCCGACCGTCGCCGCCGTCACCCGCGCTATCGGCCTCGCGCCCGGCGCAGCCGGACTGGTGCTGGTCAACGGCCTGCATGCAACGGCTGAGCGCCGGCTCGTCGCCGGCGACGAGGTCTCGCTGTTCCCGCCGCTGGGGGGCGGGTGAGCGGTATGGGACCGGGCGAGCCGGGGTCGTTCGACGGCGCCATCCGCCGTGAGCCGCCGGCCGCACGCTCTGCTCCGGGCCCCGCAATGGGCGAGCCGGCATCCGAGCCACCGCCGGCGACTCCCGCCGCAGGCCACGGACCGCAGGCGCACCCGCGTGGCCGCCACCGCTTCGCGTACGCCATCATCGGGCTGCTCACCGCCGCTACGCTCGTCTGTGTCGGGCTTATCGTCGCGCGGTTCTGGTATTCGCGCACCTCCCACTACTGGTTCCTGCTCTGGAACCTCGTGCTCGCCTGGGTGCCGTTCGTCTTCGCGGCGATCGCCTACCGGCTCGCTTCTGCCCGCCGCGCCGTCCTGTACGTACTCATCGTCGCAGCGGCCGTCGTGTGGCTGGCCTTCTTCCCCAACGCGCCGTACATCCTCACCGACTTCCTCCACCTCGGCAGCATGGGAGACGTCGTGCCCGGCTGGTACGACGTGCTCATGTTGTACTGGTTCGCCTGGACGGGCCTGATACTCGGCATCGTGTCGCTGTACCTGATGCAGGAGATCGTGACCCGCGGGCTGGGGACGGCGGCCGGCTGGGTGTTCGTCGTGGTCGCCGCCGGTCTCGGCAGCTTCGGCATCTACCTGGGCCGCTTCCTGCGCTGGAACAGCTGGGACCTCGTGCGCCGCCCGGGCCCGCTCGCCGACGAACTGCTCGGCCGCGTCACCGACCCCGCCTCACAGCCGCGGCTGCTCGGCTTCACGCTGCTCTTCGCTCTGCTCTTCCTCTTCATCTATGTGGCGGTGTACATCTTCGCCAAGCTCACCAAGCCGCCGGCGCGGCGCGAGGACGCCTGAGCTCCGGCCGCCGGCCTTTCGGCGGAGTCGCGCCGGAGCTCCTTGCCGCCCGGCCCTGGGGTGCTTACACTCTCACCATGACTCCTGGCAACATCCCCCGGCTCATCGAGACGCTGAAGGCGCAAGCCGGCGACGACAAGCGCATCGCCTGCGCCGACGCCTTCAAGATCGCCCGGGACCTCGACGTGCCGATCGCAGAGGTAGGCCGTACCTGCAACGAGCTGGGCATCAAGATGGCGCAGTGCCAGCTCGGCTGCTTCTGAGCCGCCGCATGTGAGGCGAGCGCGGCGCGGTCCCGGGGCCCTCTCGCGTCCGGGCGTCCGCCGTCGCGCCGCCGCACCCCCTCGAACGAACGCTAGCTTCGTAGTGTTATCCGGACACGTCCCCCGGGAATGGCATGTTTGTCAGCTTTCCCAGGAGCGGCGAGAGCGTGTTCGAGACGCCGGCCGCCCACCATCGTCCAGACCCGCGGTCCGGCGCAGCCGGGCCGCCCTTGAGGTGAGAATCATGGCGACCGTGGTACCGAAGCCAGATGTGAAGAGCTACCAGATGTATATCGACGGGCGCTGGACCGGCGCCGCGAGCGGCCAGACCTACGAGGTCGTGGATCCGGCGTCCGAAGAAGTGATCGCGCGTGTACCGAAGGCCGGCGTCGCCGACGCCGAGGAGGCGGTTCAGGCCGCCCGTGCGGCCTTCGACAACGGCCCTTGGCCGAAGATGAAGGCCGTCGAGCGCGCCGAGGTGCTGAACCGCGCCGCGGCGCTTCTTCGTGAGCGCGCCGAGGACCTCGCTCGCCTCGAGAGCATGCAGATGGGCAAGCTGCTGGAGGAGGCGCGTGTGGACATGCTCGACGCGGCGCACACCTTCGAGCTCTACGCCGGCATGGTCCAGGACCAGCACGGCGAGACCCTCGAGGTGCCCGGCGAGACCATGAGCATGGTGGTGCGCGAGCCGGTCGGCGTCACCGCCGGCATCACGCCGTGGAACTACCCGATGCTGATGGCGGCTTGGAAGGCCGCCCCGTCGCTGGCGGCCGGCAACGTGATGATCCTCAAGCCGGCGACCATCAGCCCCCTCACGAACCTCGAGCTCGCCCGGATCTTCGAGGAAGCCGGTCTGCCTAGGGGTGTCTTTCAGGTGGTCACCGGCCCCGGCGGGGAGATCGGCGACTACCTGGCCGGGCACGCCGACGTCGACATGGTCGCCTTCACCGGCTCGGTCGAGGTCGGCAAGCACATCATGCGCAGGGCAGCCGACAACGTGAAGAAGATCGGCCTCGAGCTGGGCGGCAAGAGCCCGAACATCGTCTTCGCCGACGCCGACTTCGAGGCCGCCATCGACGGCGCCCTCATCGGCATCTTCGCCGGCACCGGCGAGGTCTGCTCCGCCGGCTC
This sequence comes from Thermoleophilia bacterium, assembly GCA_035686425.1. GTDB lineage: Bacteria > Actinomycetota > Thermoleophilia > UBA2241 > UBA2241 > CAIXSE01. Next base: position 19,904 of record DASRZL010000195.1, on the reverse strand, counting down.
GCGCCTGCTCGTCGAGCGCTCCATCCACGACCGCTTCGTCGGCGAGCTCGTGAGCCGGGCGATGGCGATCAAGGTGGGCGACCCGCTCGACGCCGAGAGCGAGATGGGCCCCCTGGTGAGCGAGCAACAGCTCGGCACCGTGGAGAAGTACGTCGGCATCGGCCGGGAGGAAGGCGCCACGCTGGCCACGGGCGGCCACCGGCTCAGCGGCAGCGGCTTCTACTACGAGCCCACCATTTTCGTGAACGTCGAGAACTCGATGCGCATCGCCCAGGAGGAGATCTTCGGGCCGGTGCTCGTGGTGATCCCATTCGACACCGAGGAAGAGGCGATCAGGCTCGCCAACGACACGATCTTCGGCCTCGCCGGCGCCGTCTGGACCAAGGACGTCACGCGCGCCATGCGTGTGATCAAGGCGCTGCGCGCCGGCATCACCTGGGTGAACACCTATCACCCCACCTACAGCGAAGCTCCGTGGGGCGGCTACAAGCAGAGCGGCATCGGCCGCGAGCTGGGCAGCTACGGACTCGACGAGTACACGGAAGTCAAGCAGATCAACATCGACCTCACCGGCCAGCCGATGGGCGTCTACCAGCGCGGCAAGAAGGGCGCTGCAGACGGCGGCGCCGGCGAGGGTGGCTCGGGCGGCGGGCGCGGCAAGATCGTGCCGCTCAGCGACCGCCGGCCGTTCCGCGAGGGCGAGAGCAAGAAGGACGAGGCCTGGGTCGAGTTCTGCGAGAACTGCAGGCCGTGAGGGAACAGACCCGGTAAGGGCGGCCGCGGACGGGGCCCCGGCGCTGCGCGCCGGAGCGGTATCCGCGGCTTCGCCCCCGAGGAAGCCCTGGCCGGCCGGAGGGCGCGCCGCGCGCGGCGCGTGAGCCGGCCGGCTTGCCGGGTACGGACGCTGGCACATACGAAGAGCGCAGCCGGCTCCTGGGAGACGGCGGAGGGGGAGGACCAGCATGAGCACCACCACGCAGGATGCGGCGAGGATCCGGGTCAGCGACATCGTGGCCCCGAGCCTCGTCATCAAAGGACCTTTCGGCGGCGGCGCGCCGATGACCTTGCGGGCCCCGTGGGACGGCGCCGAGCTGGCGCAGGTCCCGACGGCGACCCTCGAGGACATGGACGTCGTTCTCGACAGAGCGCGGATGGCGGCCGAGGCGTACCGCTGGACTCCTGCCTGGAAGCGCGCGGCGATCCTCGAGCGCGCCTCGCACCTCATCGAGGAGAACGCCGAGCAGATCGCGCGCATCATCGCGGCCGAGGGCGGCAAGCCGCTCAAGGACGCCCGTGTCGAGGCGAAGCGCGGAGCCAGCACGTTCCGCTGGGCGAGCGAGGAGTCCAAGCGCACGGCCGGCGACCTCATCGAGATGGACGCCGACCCGAGCGGGGAGCACCGCTTCGGCTGGACGATCCGCGAGCCGCGCGGCGTGATCGCCGCGATCTCGCCGTTCAACTTTCCCCTCAACCTGGTGGCGCACAAGGTCGCGCCGGCGCTGGCCGGCGGCAACGCCGTCGTGCTCAAGCCGGCCTCCAACACGCCCCTCACGGCCTTGCGGCTGGCGGAGTTGCTGGCCGAGGCCGGCCTCCCCGACGGCGTCCTGCAGGTCGTCGTCGGCTCGGGGCGCACCATCGGCAACAAGATGGTGATGGACGAGCGCACCAACATGGTGAGCTTCACCGGCAGCCCGCCGGTCGGCCGCCAGATCGCCAGTGACGCCGGCATGAAGATGGTGACGCTGGAGCTCGGCAACAACTCGGCGACCATCGTCGACGACGACGCGAACCTCGACCTCGCCGTCCAGCGCGTCGTGGCCGGCGGGTTCGCCAACTCCGGCCAGATCTGCATCTCGGTGCAGCGGGTCGTGGTCAATACGGCCGTGTACGAGCGGTTCATGGAGATGCTCGTCCCGGCCGTGGAGGCGCTCACCGTCGGCGACCCCCTCGACGAGACCACGGACGTCGCGTCGCTCATCAACGAGGACGAGGTCGAACGCGTCAAGAGCTGGATCGAGGAGGCCGTCGACCAGGGAGCCACGCTCGCCACCGGCGGCGTCCGGGACGACGGTCGCCTGCTGCCGACGGTGCTGACGGACGTCACGCGCGAGATGAAGGTCTGCGCCAACGAGGTGTTCGGGCCCGTCCTCAGCATCCTCAAGGCGCGCGATCTCTGCGAAGCGGTCGAGATCAGCAACGACAGCGAGATGGGCTTGCAGGCCGGCGTCTTCACCAACGACCTCAACAAGGCGATGTACGCGGCGCGCCGGCTGGAGGTCGGCGGGGTCATGATCAATGAGGTCCCGACCTTCCGCGTGGACCACATGCCGTATGGCGGCATCAAGGGTTCCGGGATCGGCCGGGAAGGATTGAAGTATGCCATTAGGGAAATGACAGAGTTAAAGATGGTGGCGATCCGCGAGATGGACTGGCAGACCGGCGGAACACCCACCGACGCTTGCCTGCGCGAGCCGCTGGGGCCGTGAAGGCCGGCGGGCCGAAGGGCCCGCCGCGGAGCACGGCCCGGAGAGGCTCGGACGGGCAAGCGGTCGGGAGCGGCGGTGACTAAGCCAGCCCGCCGTGGGACGACCGGGAGCCACGACGAAAGGAGGCACGCGACATTGACTGACTTACGAGGTGCGGCGCGCTAGACGCCCCGCACGCGGTGCTTCCGCGCGCCGCGCCAAGCTTGGGGCGGCGGGCCTTCGGGCCCGCCGCCCCTCCTTTGTTGCCGGGTGATTCCGGGACCACGACGGCGCTGCGGCGCCGTCGCCGCGTACGGTGTTCCTTAGGGGAACGGCTCGGGTAGGGGGAACGGGATACGGTCGCCCCCGGCGGCCGACTCCACGCGAACCAGGAGGCAGCCATGGCCATCAGCGCCCGCAACCAGCTCCCCGGCACGGTCAAGAGCGTTGTGCTCGGATCCGTCATGGCCGAGGTCGTCGTGGACGTCGGCGGCCACGAGGTAGCCGCCGCCGTGACCCGGCACTCGGCCGAGCAGCTCGGCCTCTCGGCCGGCGACGAGGTCAAGGTCGTCATCAAGGCGACCGAGGTCATGATCGACAAGTAGACGCGGGGAGCGCCGGTTCGAGGCGCCGGAGACGCTCCGTGAGCTCGGACCGCCAGTGTCCACACCGGTCGTGTCGTCGGCGCTACCATCCAGCCGGAATGTGTGCGCGACTTGCCCGGCGGGTGACTCGCGTTCTTCCGGCGATCGGGGAGTGACGCCCGCCGGCGCCGGAGCTACACTTGCATCCGCAAGAGACGATCGCGGCGTCCCGCCGCCGCACCGACCGAGGGGCGATCGATCTGGTGAACGACTCCCAGCACGCGCACGGCAGAGTCGACTACCTGCGCCTCTCGATCACCGACCGCTGCAATCTGCGCTGCACCTACTGCATGCCGGCGGAAGGCGTGAAGGCGCGCGGTCACGCCGACATCCTGAGCTACGAAGAGCTCGCCGCCTTCGCGCGCGTCGCCGCCGACCTCGGCATCACCAAGGTCCGCATCACCGGGGGCGAGCCGCTGGTCCGCCTCGGCTGCGCGGACTTCGTCGGCATGCTGAGCCGCACCAGCGGCATCCACGACATCTCGCTGACGACCAACGGCGTGCTGCTGCCGCGCTTCGCGACGGACCTCCGCGAGGCCGGCCTCAAGAGGGTCAACATCAGCCTGGACAGCCTCGATCCGGCGCGCTTTGCGCGCATCACGCGCGGCGGCCGCCTCCAGGACACGCTGGCCGGCATCGACGCCGCCTTCGCGGCCGGCTTCGCACCGGTCAAGATCAACGCGCTGCTGTTGCCGGGCATCGAGGACGAGCTCGACGCCTTCGTCGACCTCACGCGCGAGCGCGACCTGCACGTCCGCTTCATCGAGTTCATGCCGCTCGACCGGCGCGTGGCCGGCGACGACCTCGGCGGGGAGGGCCGCCTGCTGCCCGCGGGTGACCTCCTGCGCCGGCTCATGGAGCGCTACGTGCTGGTCGCGCACGAGGGTCCCTACGGGCACGGCCCGGCGCAGTACTGGAACGTGCCCGGCGCACGCGGCACGATCGGCTTCATCGCCGGCGTCTCCGACCACTTCTGCGAGAGCTGCAACCGGCTGCGCCTCACCGCCGACGGCCGCCTGCGGACCTGTCTGTTCTCGGGCAGCGAGGACGATGTGCGACCGCTGCTCGCCGATCCCGACGCGCTGCGCGCCGTCATCGAATCCGCCGTCGCCGGCAAGAAGTACGATCGCTGCCGCGAAGCTCTCGCCAACGAGCGGTCGATGTCCGAGATCGGAGGGTGAAGGTGAGCGAGCTCAGCCATCTCGACGAGCGCGGCCGCGCCGCCATGGTGGACGTGGGCGCCAAGGACGAGACCGAGCGTGTCGCGCGGGCCGAGGCGGCCGTCATCATGGCTTCCGAGACGCTGGCGATCATCGTGGACGAGGCCGTGCCGAAGGGCGACGTGGTCGCGGCGGCCCGTCTTGCCGGTATCATGGCCGCCAAGCGCACGCACGAGCTCATTCCGCTCTGCCACCAGCTCAACCTGACCAAAGTGGCCGTGGACATAGAAGCGGACGAGTCGCTGCCCGGCCTGCGCGTCGTCACCGAGGCGCGGCTGCGCGGCCGCACCGGCGTCGAGATGGAGGCGCTGGTCGCCGCGTCGGTGGCCGCGCTCACGGTCTACGACATGTGCAAGGCCGTCGATCGGGGCATGGAAGTCACCGGCGTGCGTCTGCTCGAGAAGAGCGGCGGCCGCAGCGGGCACTGGCGCCGTGAGGATGCCGGCGACACAGACGACCCGGCCGGTGCGGCAGGGGCAACCGAAGGAAGGCAGTGAGCCGACACACCGTCGACGGCACGATCGTCTCGGTCAACACCGCCGAAGAGAAGGGCGTACGCAAGCAGCCCGTCGAGTCCATCACCCTGGTCGTCGACCACGGCGTCGAGGGGGACGCCCACGCCGGGCCGTGGCACCGCCAGGTGAGCCTGCTGGCCAACGAGAGCATCGAGAAGATGAAGCCGTCCTGTCCCACGGTCGGGGCGGGGGCCTTCGGCGAGAACATCACCACCGAAGGCGTCGTCGTCTACGAGCTGCCCATCGGCACGCGCTTCTACGCGGGAGAGGTACTCCTGGAGGTGACCCAGATCGGCAAGGAGTGTCACGACCGCTGCGCGATCTTCCATCAGGCCGGCGACTGCGTGATGCCGCGCGAGGGCATCTTCGCCAAGGTCATCGAGGGCGGCCAGATCACCCCCGGGCATGGCATCGTGCTGATGAAGAACAGCCTCATCGCCGCGGCTGTGCTCACGGTGAGCGACAAGGGCTCGCGCGGCGAGCGCGAGGACACGAGCGGCGACGCCCTCGAGGAGGCGCTGCGCGCTCTCGGGGCCGCGTCTGTCGAGCGGGCGATCGTCCCCGATGAGGCCGGCCTGATCGCCGCCGAGTTGCGACGCTGGGCCGACCAGACACCGGTCAACCTGATCCTGACGACCGGCGGCACCGGCATGACGAGCCGCGACGTGACGCCGGAGGCGACGCTCACGGTGCTGGACCGTCAGGCGCCCGGCTTCGTCGAGGCGATGCGCGCCGGTTCGCTTGTGACGACGCCGCACGCGATGCTCTCGCGCGCCGTCAGCGGGATCCGCGGCAAGACGCTGATCATCAACATGCCGGGGAGCCCGCGCGCGTGCACGGAGCAGTTCGCGATGATCGCGAAGGCGCTGCCGCATGGGGTGGAGAAGCTGCTCGACCTGGGCGGCGACTGCGCTCCGCCCTCGCCGCCAGCCGGCTGAGACCCCCTGCGTCGCCTGCCTGGCGCCCCGCCGCGCGGACTCTCAGGCGCCGAGCCGCTGCCGGCGCTGGTAGCTCAGGTACGTGGCGATCGCCGCGTCCGCCTCTTCCACCGCGCGGCGGTGCCCGGCACCCAGCCGGTCGCCGACGCTCTGGCGGGTGACACCCAGCCGCTCGGCGACGGCGCGCTGGTGGCCGAGCTCCCGATATGCCGCGATCGCCTCCCACTGCTTGATGGTTCGCGCACGGATGAGCGGGTCGACCAGCCGGCAGAGGGCCCCCAGGAGCACGTCGCCGGCGTCGCCGGTGCCGAGATACCGCGTTAGGCCTTTGTCCCGTATGACGAGCTGCAGGGCGCGTCGCGCGATGGAATAGGCGTCGCGGTCGGCGGCCGGGACGTCGAGCGCGTGGTCGACTGCGCCGATCCCCACGCCGGCCCAGAACTGCACCGGCGCGATCAGCTCGCGCAGGACGCTGAGGCAGAGCGGTGCCTGTGCCGGGTCGGCGAGGGCTCCGTCGAAGCGGTCGTCGCCGGCGAGCCCGAAGGGCTCTGCGATCGCCGGCAGGAAGAGCTGGTTGACGCGTTCGAGAGCGCCGCGCACCTTGTCGCGGTCCGCGGCGCCCACCTCATGGAGGTCGGCGAACACCACGGCGATGACCTTCGTCTCGCGGCGTTTGTCCATGGGCATGCTGCTAGCTACGCCGCCACCCAAGAGTTTTCCTGCCGCCGCGGCGGCGCCCATCCCCCGGGCGGTACTCACGCCGGCGACAGTGCAAATGGCAAGAAGGCCGCTCGTCGGCTACACTAGTCGAGCTCCCAGCACATACAACCAGGGGTATTCGCTTGAACAAAAAATCTCGCACTCGACTGCTTGTGGCCACCGGCATCATCGTCGCGGTCTTCGTGATCGGCGTCGTCTTCCTCGTGCAGCGACAGGGCGCGTACTACCGGCAGGTCTCGGAACTGACCACCGGGCAATACGACGGCAAGAACGTCAAAGTCGGCGGCAGGGTGCTCGACGGCACCATCGAGCGGGACGCGGCAGGCGTGCACTTCACCATCGAGGATCTCACCGGCAAGACGGCCACCGTGCAGGTCACCTATAGCGGCCAGATGCCCAACACGTTCGACTCGGGCGTCGACGTCGTCGTGATCGGCAAGTATGCCTCCGCCGGCAGCCTGATCACGGCCGACCAGCTACAGACGAAGTGTCCGAGCAAGTACGAGGGGCAGGCATCGCCCGCAGCCCAGCAGTGAGGTCGCCCCAGTGATCACCCTCGGTCGGCTCTCGCTGACGCTCGCCCTGGTCTTCGCCGTGGCGAGCGTCGTGTTTCTCCTGCTCGGCGTGCTCTGGCGGCGCAAGGACTTCCAGCGCAACGGCTACTACGCCGTCTACGGCTTCTTCCTCACCACGGTCGTCGCGTCCGCGGTGCTGCTGCAGGCGTTCCTGAAGAAGGACTACTCGTTCGCCTATGTGGCGGAGAACTCCGACGCCTCGCTTTCGGTCTTCTACCGCATCGCCGGCTTCTGGGCCGGCCAGCAGGGCTCGTTCCTGTTCTGGCTGCTGTGCCTCGCCATCACCGTCATCGTCATCGCTGTGATCGACCTCAACCGGCTCGAGCGGCTCACCGGCGGCGCGGTCGCCATCCTCGGCGTCATCTCCGCCGTCTTCACCGCTCTCATGATCTTCGACGCGAGTTCCAACCCGTTCCTGAAGGCCGAGGCGGGGGCCATGCCCTTTGGCCTCAACCCACTGCTGTTGCATCCGGGCATGGTGCTGCATCCGCCGACACTGTTCATCGGCTATGTGGGTCTCGCGGTGCCCTTCGCCTTCGCCATCTCCACGCTGCTCATCGGTCGCGGCGATAAGCTGTGGGTGCAGCGCTCACAGAAGTGGGCCGTCTTCGGCTGGCTCTTCCTCTCGCTCGGCATCGGCCTCGGCGCGTGGTGGGCCTATGTGGTACTGAGCTTCGGCGGCTTCTGGGCGTGGGACCCGGTCGAGAACACGTCCCTGGTGCCCTGGCTGACGGCCACCGCACTGCTTCACTCGTTCACGCTCTACAAGGCTCGCGGTCTCTTCAAGCGCTGGGCGCTGGCGCTCGCCGCGCTCACGTTCTTCTTCACCATCGTCGCGACGTGGACCACGCGCACCGGCCTGATCAGTTCGGTACACGCCTTCGGCAAGAACCCGGTGCTCATCTGGATCCTCTCGTCCTTGCTGGTCGTGACCGCCGTCGGCAGCGCCGTGCTCATCGCCTGGCGCTGGCGCACCTTCGATAGCCACGACGAGGTCGAGAGCGCCCTCTCGCGCGACTTCCTGTACTACGTCACCAACCTGCTGCTCACGCTGTTCGCCGTGGCCGTCGCCTTCGGCACCGTCGTCGTGCCGCTGCTCATGGAGCGCACCGTCGGGCCGAGCACCTACGATGCCGTCGCGCGCCCGCTCGGCGTGGTGATCCTCGCGATGATCGCGATCTGCCCGCTCCTGGCCTGGCGCAAGACCGAGGGCGCGCAGCTGCGCAAGACGCTCATACTGCCCACCGTGACCATGGTCCTCTCGGTGCCGCTCTGGCTGTTCCTCGGCTTTCAGTCGAACGTGTGGGGCTTCATCGGCATGCTCGTCTGCGGTTTCGCCTTCGGCGCCGTCATCCAGTTCGTGCTGCGCTCTGCGCGCCGTGCGGCCGGACCCGGCAAGAGCCTCTGGTCCGGCCTGGGGCGCGCGTTCACCGGCAGCCGCACGCGTACCGCGGCCTATGTCGCTCACATGGGCATGGTCCTGGTGGTCGCCGGGCTGCTCGGCTCGACGGTCTACAAGGTCGAGCAGTCGACCATCGTCAAGATCGAGCCGGGTGAGACGGCGAGCCTCGGGGGCTACACGCTCACCTACCGAAGCATGACCGACAGCACCGGGGCGCAGAACTCGACGCGCAGCGAGGCCACCTTCGATGTGGCCAAGGACGGCAACTCTCTCGGCACTGTCGGACCGCACACGGACATCTACCCGGTGAGTGGCGCGGCCGTGCGCGCGGTCATCCTCGGCCGACCCTTCGAAGACCTGTTCGTCGTGGCCGACGAGCCGTTCGACGGCACGTCGAAAACCATCGCGCTGCGCATGGTCGTCTTCCCGCTCATCCGCTGGGTGTGGATCGGCTCCATCCTGCTCTGCGTCGGCGCCGTGGTCTCCATGTGGCCCAAGCGCCGGCGGCAGGAGCAGGAGGCGCGTGTGCAGGAGCCTGCCGCAGGCGCGCTTGAGACGGCCGGCGCGGACGGCGCAACGGCCTGACGGAGGTCGCCCGGTGTCGGACGCACACGACCGGCAGGACGGCGCGATCCCCCTCGAGATCGAGGTGGAGGGGCTGCGCAAGACTTTCGGCCGCCGCGAGGTGCTGAAGGGTCTCTCCTTCAGCGTGCGCCGCGGCGGCTTTCTCAGCATCTTCGGCCCCAACGGGGCCGGCAAGACCACCACGCTGCGCGTGCTGGCGACCCTGCTCACGCCATCGGGCGGCGCTATCAAGGTCGCCGGCCACGACGTGCGCGAGGACCCCATGCCGGTGCGCCGGGCGATCGGCTTCATCTCGCACAACGCCATGCTGTACCCCGACCTCACGGCGCAGGAGAACCTGCGCTTCTACGCGGACATGTACGGCGTCGAGGACCGCGAGGCGCGCATCACGGAGCTGCTCGAGCGCCTCGAGTTGAGCGCCCGCCGCTACGACGTGGTGCGCACCTACAGCAAGGGCATGCGCCAGCGGCTGGCGATCGCGCGGGCCGTCCTGCATCGCCCGCGCGTGCTCCTGCTCGACGAGCCGCACTCGGGCCTCGACCCGCGCGCCGTCGACATTCTGGACGGTCTGCTCACGGAGATCCGCGACGAGCACACGTTCGTCATGGTCACCCACAACATCGCCAAGGGTCTGGAGTGGGGCACGGAGCTCATGATCATCGAGGGTGGCCGCATCGCCTACGAGCACGCGGCCGGGGTGGATCACGAAGCCTTCAGCGCCGTGTACCGCGAGCACGTTCGCGACGGGAGCATGGTGTGAACAGCCCACGTAGCCAGGCCATCGAGCGGGGCGCCGGAGGGGCGCCGGTCCGCGATTGGGCCCAGTTCAAGGCGATCCTGCGCAAGGACCTGATCCGCGAGCTGCGCACGCGCGACATGATCGTCAGCATGATCCTCTTCGTGCTGCTGGCGATGGTGATCTTCCACTACGCGTTCAGTGTCAAGGAGGGCGTCGACCTCACCTACTTCACCGGCGGCATGCTCTGGGTGACGTTCATCTTCGCCATGCTGCTCGGGCTCAACCGTTCCTTCGCCCAGGAGAAGGACGAGCACTGCCTCGACGGGCTGCTGCTCTGCCCGGTCGACCGTGTCACGATCTTCCTCGCGAAGACCGTGGGGAACCTGGTCTTCCTGCTGATCATCCAGGCGGTGGCCGTCCCGGTGTTCACGCTCTTCTTCATCGAGCGCAGCTACCTGGGAGACATGCTGCCGTTCCTCGTCGTCTTGCTGCTGGCCGACGCGGGCATCTGTGCTCTTGGTACACTGCTTGCGACCATCTCGATGAACACGCGCTCGCGCGACCTGCTGCTGCCGATCCTGTTTCTGCCGCTGATCGTGCCCGTCCTCATCGCCGCCACGGGGGCGACGACGCTGATCTTCGCCGAAGGCGCCGGGCTCGGTGGCCTGCTGGCCCGGCTCCTGTTTCTGCTCGGGTTCGACGCCGTGTTCCTGGTCGCGGCCTGGGGAACCTACGACTTCGCCATAGGAGAGTGAGCGTGAGAAAGCTCGTCAGTGCGCCGGCGCTGTTCATCGAAGCCGGCGCCTTCCTCATCGTCGGCTTGATGCTCGCCTTCTGGTACGCGCCCACCGACTCGTCGTCGATGGGCTTCAGCCAGAAGATCTTCTACTACCACGTGCCGATCGCGGAGACGGCGCTGGTCGCCTTCGGGATCGCCTTCGTGGCGGCCATCGCCTACCTGCGCACTCAGGATCTCAAGTGGGACCGCCTGAGCTACGTCAGCGTGCGCCTCGGGCTGCTGTTCAGCATCCTCGTGATGCTCACCGGCATGATCTGGGGTAAGGCCGCGTGGGACACCTGGTGGGCCTGGGAGCCGCGTCTCACGACCTTCCTGCTGGTCTGCTTCCTCTACGCTGCCTACTGGGTGCTGCGCTCGGTCGTGGATGAGGAGCAGCGGAGGGCCACCTACGCGGCGGTCTTCGCCATCATCGCTTTCATCGATGTGCCGATCACCTTCTTCGCGACGCGCTTTCTGCCGGAGGGCCTGCACCCGGTGGTCATCTCCGTCGGGGGCACGGGCATGGAGGGCAGCATGTTCGTCAGCTTCTTCATCAGTATGATCGGCATGACGCTGCTCCTGGTTGGGCTCACACGCCGCGACCTCGCGATCGAGAACCTCAAGGACCGAGTCACCGACCTCAAGACCTCGCTGGGAGGCTGACCACATGACCATCGAAGAAGGCGTCAAGTACGTCGCCGCCGCCTACGCCATCATCCTGGCCGTCCTCGTGCTCTACTACTTCATGAGCGCGCGCCGCGTGACGGCGCTGCAGCGCGACGTCAACCTGCTCGAGGAAGAGACGAAGCGCCGGCAGGCGCCCGCGGGCAAGGGCGGCGCGGAGTGACGCACCGCCGCCGCAACGGGCGCCGGACGGGCTGATCCGGAGCCGATGGACCAGGCATCCGTCATCCTCGTCTGGCTTGCGTACCTCCTGTACGCGGCGGCGTTCGCCGTGTTCCTGATCGCGTTCTTCACTCAGCGTCCCTGGATGAACCGAGTCGGGATGATCGTCGCCGCGCTTGCCGTCGCGATCCAGTCGCTGGCCCTGGTCTTCCGCGGTCTCAGCGCCGGGCACTTCCCCTTCGTCGGGATCTACGAGTCGATGGTGCTCATCGCGTGGGCGATCGTCCTTGTCTGGTACGTGCTCGAGGCGTTCACGCGCATCAAGGCCGTGGGCCTCTACGTGATGCCGGTGGTGCTCGTGCTGCTGACGGTGGCCCTGATCGAGTACAACCCGCCCGTGGGACTCGTACCGGCCTTGCGCAGCGACATCGTGATCGTGCACGTCATCGTGATGCTGGTCGCCATCGGTTGTCTCTACGTCGCCGGCGGCGCCGCCATGATCTACCTCGTCGAGGAGACCTTGCTGCGGCGTCGCAAGACAGGCGGCATCCTCGGACGCCTGCCCTCCCTGGCGGCGCTCGACCGGCTCATCTACCACGCCACGTTGCTCGGCTTCCCCTTCCTCACCATGGGCATGGCCGCCGGCGTGATCCGCGCCGAGACGTTCCGCGTGCCGGGCTGGGCGACCGATCCCATGGTGCTGCTGTCGGCCGCCGCCTGGGGCGTCTATCTGGTGCTCATCGCCGGCCGCGTGCGCGGCGGCTGGTCCGGCCGCGCGGTCTCCTGGATGTCCGTCGCCGGTCTCGTCCTTCTGCTCGTCATCCGTTTCGCCGCGGTGCCCTACCTGAGCGGCTTCCACACGTACGGGGGCTGACCGCATGCACGTCGTCGTCGCCGGCATCTCTCACAAGACCGCAGCGCTCGAGCTGCGGGAGCGTCTCGCGCTCGACGAGGAGGCTTCGCTGCGCGTGGCTCAGGAGCTGCTCGAAGAGGGCGTGGCCTGCGAAGCGCTCGCCCTGAGCACCTGCAACCGGACCGAGCTGTACCTGTACGCGCGCGACTCGCTGGCGGCGCGCCAGGCGGCGCTCGCCCACCTGGCGCGCCACGCAGGCGTCGCCTCCGGCGAGCTCGAGCCGAGCCTCTACAGCTTCTCCGGAGACGGCGCCATCGCCCATCTGTTCCGGGTCACTTCGAGCCTCGATTCGATGGTCGTCGGCGAAGCACAGATCGTCGCCCAGCTCAAGGCCGCGTACCAGCAGGCATGCGACGGCGGCTGCACCAGCGTCGTCTTCAACCGCCTCTTCCGGCACGCGCTCGAAGTCGGCAAGCGCGTGCGCACCGAGACCGCCATCGGCGAGCGTCCGGTGAGCGTCAGCTCCGCCGCCGTCGAGCTCGCCCTGCAGGTGTTCGGCAAGCTCCGCGACCACACCGTGCTCATCGTCGGCGCCGGGGAGACCAGCGAGCTCACGGCGACGCACCTCAAGGCGCACGGCATCGAGAAGATCCTGGTGACGAACCGGACGTTCGACGCCGCCGAGGATCTCGCCCGGAGGGTCGGCGGGCGCGCCGTGCCCTTCGAGGACCTCGAAGAGCACCTCTCGGCCGCCGACATCGTCATCAGCTCCACATCGGCGCCGCACTACGTCATCACCCGTGAGCGTGTCGAGCGGGCCTTCAAGCATCGCCGCCATCGCCCCATGTTCCTGATCGACATCGCCGTGCCGCGCGACCTCGACCCCGACATCAACCGCGTGCGCGACGCCTACCTCTACGACATCGACGACCTGCAGCACGTGGTCGAGCAGAATCGCAGTGAGCGCGAGAAGGAGGCCCAGCACGCCGAGCGCATCGTCGAGCAGGAGCTCGCGAGCGTGAACGACTGGCTGCGCAGTCTCGAGGTCGTCCCCACCATCGCCAGTCTGCGCGAGACCGTGGAGGAGATCCGTCGCAGCGAGCTCCAACGGCTGGGCAACAAGATGAGTGACCTCACCGATGAGCAGCGCGCCCGGGTCGAGATGCTCACCGCCAGCATCGTCAACAAGATCCTGCACGTGCCGACCGTGAAGATGAAGGAGGTCGCGGGTCGCGACCACTGCTACCTGTACGTCGACGCGGTACGCACGCTGTTCGACCTCGACGACGGCGAGGCCGGGGACGAGACGGCGGCCGGTGCCGGCGCGGCGAGCGCGGACGCCGGGGAGCAGCCGGCCGAACGGTCCGACAACGTCCGCCACCTGCGCGGCACTGGGACGGAGGACGCGTGACCGACCTGGTCCGCATCGGCTCCCGCGGCTCCCGCCTCGCACTGATCCAGAGCGAATGGGTGCGCGACGAGCTCCTGCGTCTGCATCCGGGCCTTCAGGTCGAGATCGAGGTCATCCAGACCAAGGGCGACAAGCTGCTGGATGCGCCGCTCGCCAAGCTCGGCGACAAGGGGCTGTTCACCAAGGAGCTCGAGACGGCCATGCTGGATGGCCGCACGGACCTCGCCGTGCACTCGGCCAAAGACATGCCCACGGAGGTCCCGGAGGGCCTTGCCATCGTCGCCTTCACGGCGCGTGAAGACGTGCGCGACGTGTTCGTCGGCGGTGCGTCTTCCTCGCTGCGCACCCTCGACGACCTTCCCCGGGGCGCGACGGTCGGCACCTCGAGCCTGAGGCGCCGCTCGCAGCTGCTGGCGCTGCGCCCCGACCTCGACCTGGTCGACATCCGCGGCAACGTGCAGACCCGCCTGCGCAAGCTGGAAGAGCAGGGCATGGCCGGAACGATCCTGGCGGCCGCCGGCCTGGCGCGTCTCGGGCAGCCGGAACTGGCGTCGTTCGCGTTTGCCTTTCACCAGATGCTACCCGCGGTCGGGCAGGGCTCGCTGGCGATCGAGGCGCGGGCCGGCGACGCGCGTGTCGCGGCGCTCGTCACCCCGCTGATCCACGAGCGCACCGCTCTGGCCCTGCGCGCCGAGCGCAGCCTCATGCACGCGCTGGAGGGGGGCTGCCAGGTGCCGATCGCCGGCTACGCGGAGGCCTCCGAGGTGCCGGACGAGGCGGGCCTCGACCGTCTCCGGCTCCGCGCGTACGTCGGCTCCGTCGACGGTACGAAGACCGTGCGCGGGGAGCTTGCGGGACCGGCGCTGGCGCCCGAGGGGCTCGGGATCGCTCTCGCCGACGATCTGCTGGCGCGCGGTGCTGACCAGATCCTCGCCGAGGTCCGCGGAGCCGGCTGACATGCCGCCGGACGGGCCGCTCTCCGGACGCACCGTCGTCGTGACCCGGCCTCGCGAGCAGGCCGCTTCGCTCGTCGACCCTCTCGAGGCGCTCGGGGCCACGGTCCTGCTCGTCCCCACCATTCGCATCGAGCCGCGACCTCTGGACGACCAGGTCGCGGCCGTCCTGCGCGAGCTCGCGACCTACCGGCTCGTGGTCTTCACGAGCGCCAACGCGGTGCGCGTGTTCGCGGGGTACCTCGCCAAGGGCACCGAGGCGGCGACGCTGCCCGCAGGGCCGGTCGTCGCCGCGGTCGGTCCCGCGACGGCGCGGGCGCTGGAAGGGCACGGCCTCCCCTGCCACCTCGTCCCGGACGAGTACGTGGCCGAGGGCCTGCTCGACTCGCTTGCGCACACCGACTCCGCCGCAGCCGGCGCTCGGGTGCTCATCCCCTGCGCCCGTGACGCGCGCGACGTCCTGCCGGACAAGCTGCGGGCCCGCGGGGCGATCGTGGACGTGCTGCACATCTACGACACGGTGCCCCCCCGGGAACTCGCCGTTCCTGCGGCGAGCATCGAGGCCGCCGACTACGTCACGTTCACGTCCGGCAGCACCGCGAGACAGCTCGCGGCGCTGCTCGAAGAGCACGACGCGTCCGGCCGGCCGCTCGTTGAACGACTGGCCGGCGTCCACCTCTGCTCGATCGGTCCGGTCACCAGCGGGGTGCTGCGAGACCTGGGGCTGCCCGTGGCCGTGGAGGCCCGGGAGTACACGGCCGCGGGCCTCCTCCGCGCGATCGCCGACGACGCGCGAACCGGCTGACGGTCTGCGCGGCCAGCGCGGCGTGCTGCTCTGGCGTGCGCCGTGGCCGGTCAGCTACGACGGCGTGCTCAACTGTTGCGCCGCGGCCGGCTTCGTCGTAGGTTCGCGGCATGGACCGGCCGATCTGCTTCTTCAGCGACTACGGGTACACCGACGACTTCGCCGGGACGTGCCGGGCGGTGATCGCGCGGCTGGCGCCGCAGGTCCGGGTGATCGACGTCACGCACGGCCTGCCGGAGCGGGATGTGCTCGCGGGAGCAGTCGTGCTGCGCAACACGCTGCCGTACATGCCGGACACGGCGGTCATCCTGGCGGTCGTCGATCCCGGCGTCGGCGGGCCGCGGCGGCCGATCGCCCTTCGCAGTGCCGGCGACCGTCTCTTCGTCGGCCCCGACAACGGGCTCCTCATGCATGCGGCTGACGCCGACGGCGGCATCGTGGAGGCGTTCGAGCTGAGCAACCAGGAGCTGTGGCTCGCACCTCTCTCCGCCACCTTTCACGGCCGCGATGTCTTCGCGCCGATCGCGGCTCGCCTGGCCGCCGGTCTCACCATCAAGTCGGTCGGCGCCGCCGTCGAGACCGAGTCGCTCGATCGCATCGACGTCCCCGAGCCGCAGCGCCACCGCGACGGCCTCACCGCCATCGCGGTGCTCGTCGACCGCTTCGGCAACGTCGCGCTCAACCTTCGCGCCCGCGACCTGGAGAAGGCTCGGCTCACCGAGACGGTCGAGCTCCTGACAGGCGACGAGCGCTTCCTCGCCAAGGTGGCGCGCACTTTTGCCTCCGTGCGCGCCAGCGACATCGTGGTGCTCATCGACAGCTACGGCCAGGCCTCGGTGGCCGTCAGCAACGGCTCCGCCGCCGAGGTGCTGGGCCTCGACGCCGGCGACGAGATCCGCCTGCGGCGGCTCGGCTGAGCGCTTCTCGGCGTGGGCCCTGCGTCGCCCGTGCCCGTGCCCGACGGCGCCCGTGTTGCGCCGCCCGCCGGGATTCGCTATAGTTCCCCTTCGCGCGTCCGAGCCGGGCGTGCTTCCTGCTACCGAACGAGTGAGCGCATGAAGACTTACGTCGCCAAACCTTCCACGATCGAGAAGAAGTGGTACGTCGTCGACGCCAAGGGTCACACCCTGGGTCGCCTCGCGACCGTCGTCGCCGACTGCCTGCGCGGCAAGCGCAAGCCCATCTACACGCCGAACATCGACACCGGCGACTTCGTCGTCATCATCAACGCCGAGCAGATCGTCGTCACCGGCAAGAAGCCCGAGCAGAAGATGTACTACCACCACTCGGGCTATCCCGGCGGCATCAAGAGCGAGTCGTACGCCAAGCTCCAGGCTCGCCGCCCGGAAGAAGTCATTCGCCACGCCGTGCGTGGCATGCTCCCCCACAACAAGCTTGGGCGCGCTCAGATCCGCAAGCTCAAGATCTACGCTGGCCCGGAGCATCCGCACGAGGCGCAGAACCCAGACATGCTCGAGATCAAGGAGTAAGGCGTGGCTGATGCAGTGACCTATCGCGCGACCGGCAAGCGTAAGACCAGCGTCGCCCGCGTGACCCTCACCCCGGGCGTCGGCAAGGTCGCCATCAACGGTCGCGAGATGGACCAGTACTTCGGTCGCAAGGTCCTCGAGACCATCGCCCTCACCCCCTTCGAGACCACGCACACCGCCGGCAAGTTCGACGTCGCGGCGAATGTGTTCGGCGGCGGCATCAGCGCACAGGCCGGCGCCGTGCGCCACGGGATCGCCCGCGCTCTCTGCGAGGCCGACGAGACCCTGCGCACGCCGCTCAAGCGCGCCGGCTTCCTCACCCGCGACGACCGTCAGGTCGAGCGCAAGAAGGCCGGCTTTCACAAGGCGCGCAAGAAGCCGCAGTTCAGCAAGCGCTGACCCTGCGCCGCAGACCAGCCCTTTCCGACGGGCCGCCGCGAGGCGGCCCGTCGTCGTTCCCCCCTCCGTCGGCCCCCGGCCGTCTTGCACGCCGGCCGGCCTGCTCCGCGGGTGCCCCGATCGGCGTCCAGCCGATCCCGAAGAGTGCCGACCGCCTGTTGCGCGAACTCCGGGCACCCGCGGCGCGACACGGTGCCCACACGGAAGAAGCTGGCGTTGGCGCTCGGCGTCGCCGCGGGCGCGGTGTGGGGTACGGCGAAGCTCCGCGGCGTGCGCCTGAGCCTCGGCGGCTGGGATCAGCGGCGTTTGCCACCCCTTGCGCTCGCGCGTAGCATGGCTCGTGCATCGGCGCGGCGCGCCGGATCCCACTGACGAAACGGAGACGGGTCGCGGCATGGGCACGTACTTTGGCACCGACGGTATTCGCGGCGTCGCCGGCGAGCTGCTGACCCCTGAGCTCGCCGTCCAGGTGGGCCGGGCGGCGGCCGTCGTGCTCGCGAAGAAGGCCGGCCCGCACCCGCTGTTCGTGATCGGCCGCGACACGCGGCTGAGCGGCCCGATGCTCGAGGCGGCCCTCACGGCCGGCCTCACCAGCGGCGGCGCTCGTGTCGAGGTCGCCGGCGTGATCCCCACGCCGGGACTCGCCTCGCTGGTCCGGCAGCGCGAGGCGGACGCCGGCGTCGTCATCAGCGCCTCGCACAACCCCTTCGGCGACAACGGCATCAAGTTCTTCTCGAGCGCCGGCATCAAGCTGAGCGACGAGGAGGAGGCCGAGATCGAGGCGCACATCGAGCACCACGACCTGCAGTCGCTGGCGGGCGCCGACTTCGGCAGCGCGGAGCAGCTCGAGGGCGCCGTGGAGGGCTACGTGTGGGACGTGGTCAAGCGTATCCCGCTCGACCTCAGCGGTATGAGGATCGCCCTCGACTGCGCCCACGGCGCCATGCACCTCGCCGCGCCCCTGGCGCTCGAGGAGTCCGGCGCCCACGTCAGCGTGCTCTTCAACCGGCCCGACGGCACCAACATCAACGCCGGCTGCGGCAGCACCCACATCGGCGCGCTCCAGAAGGCCGTGGCCGACGACGGCTTCGACCTCGGCCTCGCCTTCGACGGCGACGGTGACCGCGTGCTCGCCGTCGACGCCACCGGTGAGTTCATCGACGGCGACTTCATCATCGCCATCCTCGCGAAACATCTGAAGGCGCAGGGCAGGCTCCGCGGCGACGCCGTGGTCACGACGGTCATGACGAACCTCGGCTTCCATCGCGCCATGGCGCGCGAGGGCATCAGCGTCCTGGTCACGCCCGTCGGTGACCGCTACGTCGTCGCCGAGATGCTCAAGGGGGACTACCTGCTCGGCGGCGAGCAGTCCGGGCACATCATCAACCGCGACGTCAGTACGACCGGTGACGGCCTCGCGACCTCGCTGCTGCTTCTGCAGGCCCTTCGCGAGATGGACGCGCCGCTGGCGGAAGCCGCGCGGGTGATGGCGCGACTGCCGCAGAGGCTCGTCAACGTGCGCGTGCGCGCCTTGGGGGAGCTGGAAGGGGCAGCTGCGGTGTGGGCGGCGGTCGACGCAGAGACCCGCCACCTCGAGGGCAACGGTCGGGTCCTCGTGCGCCCGTCCGGCACCGAGCCCCTGGTGCGCGTGATGGTCGAGGCCCCCACGCAGGCCGACGTCGACGCCGCGTGCGCGCGCATCGTCGCCGTTGTCGAACAGCACCTGACGTAGCGGGTGACGCGCGTTCAACCGGGAGATGGCGCACGACCGTGAGAGCGGTATCCCCTCGAAAGACCCTGATCTTGCTCCTCCTCCTCGTGCCGAACAGTGATAACACCAGTGCTGGAAGTGATCACACTTTGGGATGACGACATGGTGCTCACGCAGATCCAGCTCAGCGAGGCTGAGGCCGATGCCGTGAAACGGTTGGCGCGCGAACGCTCCGTTTCCATGGCGGCGGTCATCCGCGATGCTGTCGACCAGTACGTCCGCCGTGAATCGGGAGCCTCGCTCGACGAGCGCTGGCGGCGTTCGCCGGCTGCCGTAGGCGGCTTCCATTCCGGAGGTGCGAACCTCTCGGCGAGGCACGACGACGAGTTCGCTGCAGCAGCCTCGGAGTGACCATGTTCGTGGACACGTCGTCTCTCGTCGCGCTGCTCGACGAGGACGACCCCAAGTACGCGGACGCCCTGCGCCTTTGGCGCAGGGCGGAGGCTGAGCGCCTATCCGTGCTCACCAGCAACTACGTGGTCCTCGAGGCGTATGCGGTGCTGCAGCGGCGCCAAGGCGTTCCAGCCATGCGAAAGCTTGTAGGTCAGATCCTCGAACCCGTAGCTCTCGAGTGGGTGACGAGGGACGATCACGAGCGCGCTGTCGAGGCGTTGCTCGTCGCCGATGGTCGACGCCTGAGCATGGCCGGCTGCGTGAGCTTCCTAGTCATGCGCCGTCTGGACATCCGCGAGTGCCTCGCGTTCGACCAGCATTTCGCGGAGCAGGGGTTCGCGTCGCCGGCCTTCGACTGAGATCGGGCGGCGGAGGTCTCCCGGGAGGTGAGGGGGTAGAATA
>DASRZL010000194.1:0-18474 GCA_035686425.1 Thermoleophilia bacterium | reverse complement strand
TGCGAGGTGCTGCCCAACATCGACTTCGTGATGAGCATGGGCCTGCCCGAGGACGCCCCCCAGGCGATCGACGACCTCGTCCAGGTCGACGCCATGCTGCGCGGCACGCGCAAGCCGCTGCTCGTGGCGCCGCGCGACGGCTCCGTGCTCGCGCGCATGCAGGAGATGGCGGCGCTCTGCGGCGAGAAGGACAGCCTCGCGATCTATGCCATGCCGTCGCCGCCGCTGATGCACGACCCGGACGCTTTGACCAAGGTGATCGGGTGCGCCGAACTCCTGATCCCGCTGGTGTATGCGCCCGCCCCGAACATGGGCGCCACCGCCCCGCGCAGCATCACCGCAGCCGTGCTGGTCGGCAACGCCGAGACGCTGAGCGGGCTCGTCCTTCACCAGCTCGTGAGCAAGGGGGCGCCGTTCGTGTACGGCGTCGGCTGCGGAGCGATGGACATGCGCACCATGACCGACCCGTACGTCGCCCCCGACGCCCTGCTCGCGCAGCAGGTCGGCACGGACCTGGCGCGCCACTACGGGCTGCCGAGCTTCTCGTACGCCGGCATGTCGGACTCCAAGACCCTCGATGAGCAATGGAGCGCGGAGGCAGCTCTCAGCATGGCCTACGGCTCGCTCTCTCGCGCGACGCTCCTCCACGACGTCGGCTACCTCGAGTCGGGGCTGCAGAGCTCCTACGACTCGATCGTCCTCGGCGACGAGCTCGTCGGCTACGCGCGCCAGTTCATGCGCGAGGTGCCGGTCGACGACTACGCGCTCGCCCTCGACGAGATCAGGGCGGCGGGCCCCGGCGGCAATCACCTCGCGACGAAGTACACACGCCGGCATCACCGGGAGTTCTGGACACCGGCGCTCCTCGACCACAGCGTCCACGATCGCTGGGCCGCAGAGGGCGCGACGACGCTTGGCGAGCGCGTCCACGAGCGCCGCTCGGCGCTGCTCGCGGCCGAGCGCCCCTTCGCGCTCTCACCTGAGCAGGACTCACAGCTCAAGGCGATTCTCACCGCGGCCTTGGCCGACGAGGGGGCTCGCGTGTAGTTTCGGTGACCGGCTCGCAGCAGTCCAACATGCTGACCACCATGGTCCCCATCATTCCCGAGCACATCTGGAGCAGGGTCAGCGGTGAGGACGCGCCGTCCAAGTACACGAAGCCCATCCCGTCCGCCGGCGATCCTGCAGGCACTCGCGCCGCCCGCCGCTGTGTCTTCGGGTCCCCTGCACGTAGGATGGTTGGGTGAACCCTCCTCCCGTGATGCAGACGTTCCTGGGCGCGCCTCGCGCGGGTGCGGCGGGTGCGCCCGAGACGAGCGCGCCCGCTCGGTTCGCCTTCCTCGGCCTGCCGCTCTACGTGCCGTACGGGGACGAGCCGGCCAGGCTTCCTCCCACGGAGAGCGTAGCCGTCGTGAGCGCTGCGGACGCTGTCCGGCAGGCCTCGGTCGGCTACGCGGCCATCTTGGGGCACTACGACTTCGACCTCGGTGGCCCGCTGGTGCCTGAGGGCGTGGACGCGCGTTTCGTCGACGGTGGCGACGTCAAGCCGAGCGGCGACCTCGTGGCGGACCTCGCCGCCGGCACGGCGGCCGTGCGCGCGATCGCGGCCGCCGGTACGACACCACTCGTGGTGGCCGGAGACCATTCGGCACCGCCCGCGGTCGTCCGCGGCCTGACGGACGACCGCCCGCTCGACGTCCTGCACGTCGATGCGCACCTTGATTTCCGCGACGAGGTGGCCGGCCTCCGTGACGGGTACTCGAGCCCGATCCGTCGCTTGCGCGAGCTGCCGTGGGTGCGCACCATCGTTCAGGTGGGCCTGCGGGACGTGGGGAGCGCGCGCGAGGCTGAGGTCGCGGCCGCGCGCGCGGCCGGGAACGTCCTCGTCCGAGCCGAGGACGTCCACGAGCACGGCGTCGACCCGTTGATCGAGCTCTTCGAGCCCGGGTGCCGCGTCTACGTCACCATCGACGTGGACGGCCTCGACCCGAGTTGCGCACCCGGGACGTTGTGGCCGGCGCCGGGCGGCCTATGGTTCTGGCAGCTCGCTCGTCTGGTGCGCGGCGTCGCGACCCGCTCCGAGCTCGCCGGCATGGACATCTGCGAGTTCGTGCCCGCTCGCGACCCGCAGGGAACCACGGCGCTTGCGGCGGCGCGGCTGTTCATGATCGCCGCCGGCGCCGCGCTCCGGCGGCCCGCCTGACGACCCGGCCCGCGGGTCCCGGGGCGGCCCGACTGCGCGGCGAACGGCCCTCCATGCGCACGGGTGTAAACTGGGTTGCCCGCGAATCCGCCTCCCACCCAGGTGTAACTTTCTGCGCCATGTCGACGTCTAACCTTCATAAGTGGGCCACGTTGCCCGACCCGACCCCCGCAGATCTGGCGAAGGCTGCTGCGGGCGACGTGGACGCGTTCAAGACGATCGTGGAGCGCTATCAAGGCATGGTCTACTCGGTAGCCTACAACGTGCTCGGTGACGTCACCGACGCCGAAGACGCGGCGCAGGAAGCGTTCCTGCGCTGCTACCGCAAGCTGCCGCAGTACCGCAGCGAAGCTGCTTTCGGCACGTGGCTCTTCCGTCTCGCACTCACGGCCTCCGTCGACTACCAGCGCCGTGAGCGGCGGCGCCCGGAGCCGGTCGAGGTCCCTGATGTCGCCGATCAGGCGCAGACCGAGCTCGGCGCCGGGATCACCGCCACCACGCTCGTGTCGGCCTTGCACGACCTCCCCGACGATTACCGCGTGCCGACGGTGCTGCGCGACATCTATGGGCTGCCGTACCAGGAGATCGCCGATCTCACGGCGCGACCGCTCGGTACGGTCAAGGTGATGGTCCACCGCGGGCGCGCCTCGCTGCGTCTGCGTCTGCGTGCTGAAAGGGAGGCGTGATGGACTGCAGTTACTTCCGCGAACGCATCCATCACTACGTCGACGGCGAACTGGGCTACCTCGAGGTCGCCGAGCTGCAGGGGCACCTCAGCTTCTGCCCAGACTGCGCCGCGGAGCTGGCTCAGATGGCCGAGCTGCGCGGCGCCCTGGCTTCCTGGGGCAAGGTCGAGCTGGCGCCTCCTCCGGGCTTCGCGGAGCGCGTCGTTGCGGCAGCTGCCCTCGAGCCGGCCCCGGCCGAGCGCACCGTCGGGCGCGTCGTCAACGACGTCCTCGAAGCGCTCGACGGGGCCCTCGGGCGCCTTCCGCTGCCGGGCGGCCGCACGATTCCCGTCAAGAACGTCATCGGCGCCGGCATCGCCGCGACCGCCGTGCTCATCCAGCTGGAGCGGTATCTGCGCCGTGCCAGGGAGTTGAAACCGCTGTGAAGCTGTCTCACGAACAGGTCCTTCAGCTGCTCCCGCACCGTCCGCCGTTCCTCCTGGTGGACGAGGTGCTCGACGGCGAACCCGGCGTGCGCTGCGTAGCGGTCCGCACGCTTCGCGACGACGACTGGTGGTTCGCCGGGCACTTCCCCGGCAACCCCGTCATGCCCGGCGTCCTCATCGTCGAGGCGCTCGCCCAGGCGGCGACTCTCGCCGCGGCCAGCGCCGGGACGGCGGACGCCGCGACGAGTGACGGCGCTCTTCCGGCCGCCGAGGCTGCGCCGGGCGGCGACAAGGTCGGCCTCTTCGCCGGCATCGACAAGGTCCGCTTCAAGCGCGTCTGCAAGCCCGGCGATACGCTCACCCTCGAGGCCGAGATCATCGCCGTGCACGGCCCGGTGGGTCGCGCCAAGGTCAAAGCGACCGTCGACGGCCAGCTCGCCTGCCGCGGCGAGCTCATGTTCGCGATCGTCGACGCGGCGACCGTGGCCGCCGGCGAGGCGAAGCTGTGATCGGCCTGCGCCGCGGCCTCGTGCGCGGCTCGCGCATCAGCGCGCTCGGCGTGCACGTGCCCGAGCGCGTACTCACCAACGACGAGATTAGCCAGTTCCTGGACACGTCGGATGAGTGGATCATGACGCGCACGGGCATCCGCGAGCGCCGCATCGCGCGCGTGGACGAGGCGGCGAGCGACCTGGGCGAGGTCGCCGCCCGCCGCTGCCTGGAACAGGGCGGCCTCGAGGCCGCCGAGCTCGACCTGGTGCTCGTGGCCACGATCTCGCCGGACCACATCATGCCGGCCACGGCGTCGATCGTCGCCGACAAGATCGGCGCCACCCGGGCCGGCGCCTTCGACGTCCAGGCCGGCTGCACCGGCTTCGTCTACGGCCTCGCCATCGCCACGGCGTTCGTCTCGGCCAACATCTACAAGAACGTGCTCGTGGTCGGCGCCGAGGTGCTCAGCAAGATGGTCGACTGGACCGACCGCGGCACCTGCGTGCTCTTCGGTGACGGGGCCGGCGCGGTGCTCGTGCAGCCTACCGACAACGGCAGCATCTTCAGCTTCGACCTCGGCAACGACGGCAGCGGCGCCCCCAGCCTGCTGGTGCCGGCCGGCGGCAGCCGCATGCCGGCGACCTTCGACACCGTCCGCGATCACGAGCACGCGATGCACATGACCGGCAGCGAGGTCTTCAAGTTCGCCACGCGCACCGTGGTCGACTCGTGCCAGAAGGTCCTCTCCGACGCGGAGATCGGCGTCGAGGACGTCGACCTCTTCGTCCCCCACCAGGCCAACATCCGCATCATCGAGTCGGCGTCGCGCCGGCTGGGCATGACCGAGCGCCAGGTGTTCGCCAACCTCGACCGCTACGGCAACACGTCGTGCGCGTCGATCCCCCTCTGCCTGCACGAGGCCAGCGAGAGCGGCCGCCTGAAGAAGGGCGACACGCTGCTCATGGCCGGCTTCGGCGCGGGGCTCACGTGGGGCTCGTGCCTCACCAAGTGGGAGCTGTAGTCCAGCCTCGTGGAGAAGCTCGTCGTCATGTTCCCCGGCCAGGGGTCGCAGGCCGTCGGTATGGGCTGCGACCTCATCGCCGCCCACGCCGCGATGCGCGAGACGTACGCGGAGGCCTCCGGGGTGCTCGGCTACGATCTCGAGTACCTCTGTGCCGAGGGGCCCGTGGACCAGCTCTCGCGCACCGACTTCACGCAGCCGGCACTCCTGGCGGCGTCGGTCGGGATGTTCCGCGTCCTGCGCGCCGAGGGCCTGCACTTCGACGTCGCCATCGGGCACAGCCTCGGCGAGTTCTCGGCACTGGTCGCGACGGGCGCCGTCGGCTTCATCGACGCGCTGCGCATCGTGCGGCGGCGCGGCGAGGAGATGCTCCGTGCCGCCGAGGCCAATCCGGGCGGCATGGTCGCGGTGATCGGATTGGAGGACGCCGCAGTCGAGGCGCTCTGCGCCGAGCAGGACGGCGTCTGGCCGGCCAACTTCAACAGTCCCGGCCAGGTCGTGGTGAGCGGCTGTCCGGCCGCCCTCGAGAGGCTGGCCGGGATGGCGAAGATCGCCGGGGCCAAGCGGGTGATCCCGCTGGCCGTGAGCGGCGCCTTCCACTCGCCGCTGGTGGAGCCGGCGCTGGAGCCGCTCAGGGAGGAGTTCGAGCGCACTGAGTGGGCGACGCCGGACCCGGCGTTCTTCTCCGGCTGCAGCGTCGACTTCGAGGTCGGCGGCTTCTCCGAACTCCTGCAGCGGCAGCTCGTCTCCCCGGTCCGCTTCACGCAGTCCGTGAATACATTGTCTGCGGCAGGATATGATTCGTTCTTGGAGGTCGGCCCGGGCGCAGTACTCACCGGCCTGGTCAAGCGTATCGAGCCGGAGGCGCAAACGGCTCGCGTCTCGGACATGAAGACGCTGCAGGCATTGCGCGACGACGGACGCTATCTGGAGGACGAGTGACTGTAGAACTGGACCTGACCGGCGCGACGGCCCTCGTTACCGGCGCCGGCCGCGGGATCGGCCGCGCCATCGCCCTGGCTCTGGCTGCCGCCGGCGCCGACGTCGCCGTCAACGATTTCGCCGGCGAGGACGCTTGCGCCGAGGTCGTCGCAGAGATCGCGAAGCTCGGGCGCAAGGGACTCGTCGTGATGGGCGACGTCTCCGACGAGGAGCAGGTGAACACCATGGTCGAGCGCGCCGAGAGCGAGGTCGGACCGCTCTCCGTCGTCGTCAACAATGCCGGCATCACTCGCGACAATGTCGCCATGATGATGGATTCCGCCGACTTCGACGCGGTCATCGCGACGCATCTGCGCGGGACCTTCCTCGTGAGCAAGGCGGCGGCGCGCAGGATGTTCCGCCGCCGCGCCGGTTGTATCATCAATCTTTCCAGCGTCGTGGGCCGCCGCGGAAACGCGGGTCAGGCCAACTACGCAGCGGCGAAGGCGGGGATCATCGGCCTCACCAAGTCGCTCGCCAAGGAACTCGGCGCCCGCGGCGTCCGCGTCAATGCCATCGCGCCGGGCTACATCGATACGCCGATGACGCAGGCGCTTCCCGAAGAGACGAGGCAGATGATCGTCGACGCGACACCGCTCAAGAGCATCGGCACCACCGACGACGTGGCGTCCGCGGTGCTCTATCTGGCCTCGCCGGCGGCGCGGTTCGTCACCGGCGTGGTGCTGCCCGTCGACGGCGGCCTGGGGATCTGACGGGGAGCGTGCGGGCCACTATGGCACAGCAGCGCAGAGTCGTTGTCACCGGTCTCGGCATCATCTCGCCACTCGGCAACACGGTGGACACGTTCTGGCGTCGTCTGGTGGCCGGCGAATCGGGCGTCGGCGAGATCTCCCGCTTCGACACCACCGCCTACAAGGTGCACATCGCCGCCGAGGTGCAGGGCTTCGTCGCCGAGGACTACATCGACAAGCGTAAAGTGAGGCGCCTCGACCTCTTCAGCCGCTACGCTGTGGCGGCCGCCAAGAACGCGGCCGCCGACGCCGGCCTGGACCCCCGCGCCGAGCCGGAGCGAGTGGGGGCGGTGGTCGGCAGCGGCGTCGGAGGACTGCAGACGCTGCACGTGGAGACCGACAAGCTCCTGAACCAGGGCCCAGACCGGACCAACCCGCTGCTTGTCCCCATGATGATCCCCAACATGGGTGCGGCGCACGTCTCGCTCGAGCTCGGGACCAAGGGACCACTGAGCGCCACGTGTACCGCGTGCGCCGCCGGCTCCGATGCGATCGGCTACGCCGCGCGCCTCATCCGCTACGGCGACGCCGAGGTCATGTTCGCCGGTGGGAGCGAGGCGCCGATCAGCCCGGTGGGTGTCTCCGGATTCGCAGCTGCACGTGCGTTGAGCACTCGCAACGACGACCCCCAAGGCGCGTCGCGGCCCTTCGACGCGAGCCGCGACGGCTTCGTCATCGGCGAGGGCGCCGGCTGCCTGGTGCTCGAGGAGCTCGAGCACGCCCAGGCCCGCGGCGCCCACATCTATGCCGAGCTGGCCGGCAGCGGCATGAGCAGCGACGCCTTCCACATGACGCTGCCGGACGAGAGCGGCGAGTCACAAGCCCGCGCTGTGACCATGGCTCTGGCCGAGGCCGGCATCGAGCCATCCGCCGTCGACTATGTGAACGCGCACGGTACGGCGACCGGCGCCGGCGACATCGCCGAGACCCGCGCCATCAAGCAGGCGCTCGGTGATCACGCCTACGAGATCCCCATCTCGTCGAACAAGTCGATGATCGGTCACTGCCTCGGTGCCGCCGGCGCCATCGAGGCGGTCGCCACGGTCCTGACCGTCGTTAACAGCCTTATCCCGCCGACGATCAACCTCACCGAGCCGGACCCCGAGTGCGACCTCGACTACGTGCCGCGTGAGTCGCGATTCCACAGGGTCGACGTCGCGGCGAGCAACAGTTTCGGCTTCGGCGGTCACAACGTGGCGCTGGTGTTCAGCCGTTTCGACGGCTGACCGGCGCCACGATTCGGCCTCGCCGACAAGAGGGCGCAGCCTCTCATGAACGTCACCGTCCACATCGAACGCCGCAACAACGACCCGGCTTGGTCGGAGTGGGTCTGCCCGTCGTGTCACGAGGGCGCCCGGCACAGCGAGGTGCGGGCGAACCTCATGGTCTGTCCGCACTGCGACCACCACCTGCGCATCGGCGCCCGGGAGCGCATCCGCCAGCTCGCCGACGGCGGCACCTTCCGCGAGCTCTGGATGATGATCCAGACGCTCGACCCGCTCGGGTTCGTCGACCTGGAGACGTATCCCGAGCGCCTGCGCGAGGCCCAGGCCAAGACCGGCTTGAGCGAGGCTATCGTGACCGGCACGGCGACCATCGACGGTACGCCTTGCGTGCTCGCCGTGATGGACTTCGGCTTCATGGGCGGAAGCATGGGCAGCGTAGTGGGCGAGAAGCTCTGGCGCAGCGTCGAGCTCGCTGCCGGAGAGGACCTCCCGCTGGTCGCCGTCTGCACCTCCGGCGGCGCGCGCATGCAGGAGGGCATCCTCAGCCTCATGCAGATGGCGAAGACCAGCTGCGCTGTCGACCTCATCAACGAGGCGACCTCACCATTTGTCGCCGTGCTCGTCGATCCCTGCACCGGCGGCGTCGTCGCCAGTTTCGCGACGCTCGCCGACGTCTGCATCGCCGAGCCCGGCGCCCGGCTGTACTTCTCAGGGCCGCGCGTGATCGCCCAGACCACCCGCGAGGAGCTGCCCGAGGACTTCAGCACCGCGGAGCGCAATCTCGAACTCGGCCACCTCGACGCGGTCGTCGCACGCAAGGACCTCCGCGAGAAGGTCGGCAATTACCTCCGACTCTTGGGAGGGGGTGAGGAACCTGACCGAGGAGAAGGATCTGCCCAAGGAACGAGAGGCCCAGGCCGGCTGGCTCAGGCAACGGTTGAGCGAGCTCGGACGCTTGCCACTCATGCCCGGCGTTCACTTGTCGGAGGAGATCGACAAGATCCAGGCGAGGCTGAAGAGCCTCAAGCCGGAGAGCCGTCGCCATGACACCTGGGTCACGGTCGAGATCGCGCGCCACAAGGAACGGCCGCGCACGCGTGACTACATCGGGTACCTGATCGACGGATTCGAGGAGCTCAAGGGCGACCGCCTGCGTGCGGACGACCCGGCGATCGTCGGCGGGCTCGGCTGGTTCCGCGGCCGTGCCGTCCTCGTCGTCGGCCACCAGAAGGGCCGCACGCTCGACGAGCAGACGGCGCACAACTTCGGCATGGCGCGGCCCGAGGGCTACCGCAAGGCGCAACGGCTCTTCTGGCTCGCCGAGCGTCACGGGCTGCCGGTGCTGACGTTCGTCGACACCCCCGGCGCCTACCCCGGCGTCGCCGCCGAGGAGGGCGGGCAGGCGCGCGCCATCGCGGAGACGATGCTCAAGATGGCGCGCCTCAACGTCCCGGTAGTGGCGACCGTGATCGGCGAGGGGGGCTCCGGAGGAGCGCTCGCCCTCGCCGTGGCCGACCGCGTCCTCATGCAGGAGAACGCGACCTATTCCGTGATCTCGCCTGAGGGATGCGCCGCGATCCTGTGGCGCGACTCGGAGTTCGCGCCACAGGCCGCAGAGGCGCTCCAGCCGACGGCGTCGCATCTGCTGGAGCTCGGCGCCGTCGAGAAGGTGGTTGCCGAGCCGCGCGGCGGGGCGCATCACAACCCCGAGCTCGCGGCGGAGCGGGTCGGCGAGGCCATCGCGGAGACGCTCGCCGAGCTGGACGAGATCCCGGCGGTGGAGCGCCGGCGGGAGCGCCGCGAGCGGTTCCGCCGCCTCGGACGCTGGAGCGATCCCGAGCAGCCGCCCGGCAGCCTCTCATTGTTCGGCGGGTACTCGACCCCGGCCGAGTAGAGCTGCGCCGCGACGCCGGCGGCATGCGCCACGCCGCCGGCTCGGCGAAGCCGCACGAGTGACCGACACATGCCACCCGTCATCACCGTCGAGCATCTCCGCAAGGTCTACGGCCACCACGTGGTCGCGGTCGACGACATCTCGTTCGAGGTGGAGAGCGGCGAGATCTTCGGCCTCCTCGGCTCCAACGGCGCCGGTAAGACGACGACCGTGGAGTGCGTCCAGGGCCTGCGTACGCCGACCGCCGGGAAGGTACGCGTGCTCGGCAAAGACCCGCGGAGTCACGCCGGCGACCTGCGCGGGCGAATGGGCTGCCAACTGCAGGAGTCGCGCCTCCCTGATCACCTCAAGGTGTGGGAGGCGCTCGACCTCTTCTCGAGTCTCTCGCCCGGCGCCGTCGACTGGCAGATGCTGATCGAGCAGTGGGGACTCGCTGAGAAGCGGAACGCCTCCTTCTCGAGTCTCTCCGGCGGTCAGCGCCAGCGGCTGTTCATCGCTCTGGCGCTGGTCAGCTCACCCGAGGTCGTCTTTCTCGACGAGATGACCACCGGCCTGGACCCCGCCGCCCGGCGGATCGCCTGGGACCTCATCGAGAAGATCCGCGACCGCGGTACGACCGTCGTCCTCGTCACCCACTTCATGGACGAGGCCGAACGGCTTTGCGACCGAGTCGCCGTAGTGGACAGGGGCAAGCTGATCGCCGTCGACACGCCGCGGGGGCTGGTCGTGCGCTACGATCCCCTCGAGCAGGTGGTATTCAGCTGCGAGCTCTGCGAGCTGGAGTGGCTGGAGGCTGTGCCGGGCGCGCGGAGCGTCGCCCGGCGCGGGCGGCGCGTGGTCGTGGAAGGGACAGGGCCGCTGCTCGCGCACGTTGGAGCGGCCCTTGTCGACCATGGTCTCGCGCCCGACGACCTGCGCGTCATCGAGCCCAGCCTCGAGGATGTGTTCCTCAAACTCACCGGCCACCTGGTGGAAGACTGATGGCGCCGCAGAGCGGCATGGCGCACGCCGGCGGCGCCCGGCACGGCGTTCGACACCCGGGCGGTCTGCAGGTCCTCTTCAAGCTGACGTGGATCGAGCTCAAGCTGTTCCTGCGCGAGCCGACCACCCTGGTCTTCACCTTCGCCTTCCCCATCGTTCTGCTGTTCGTCCTCGGCGAGGTGTTCGGCAACCAGTCGGGAGGCACGGACGAGCGCGTGTTCAACGGCATGGGGGCGATGAACTACTACACGCCGGCCTACATCGCGGTGGTGACGATGTCCGTCGGCGTGATCATGCTGCCGGCTCGCTTGACGGGCTACCGCGGCGGCGGGGTGCTGCGCCGCTTTCGCGCCTCGCTCGTACCTGTCTGGGCGGTCCTCGGCTCGCAGGTTCTGGCGGCGCTGGTTCTCAGCGTGATCGGCTCCGTCCTCGTCGCCGCCTTCGCCGCCGTGTTCTACCCCGTGCACTTCCCGGATTCGCTCGCGCTGCTGGCGGCCGGGTTCGTGCTGTGTTCGGCCGCCTTCGCAGCCATCGGCACGCTGCTCGGGGCGGTGATGCCCAGCACGCGCGCGGCACAGGGCGCCGGCCTCATGCTCTTCTTCGTCATGCTCTTTCTGAGCGGCGCCGGCCCGCCCACGGAAGTCATGAGCGACACGATGACGAGGATCGGCGAGTTCCTTCCGCTCACGTACGGCGTCGACCTGCTCCAAGCGGCCTGGAGCGGCGGCACCTGGGACTGGACCGCCGCCATCGTACTCGCCGGAATCGCCGTCACGGCGGGGGTGCTCAGCCTGCGCCTCTACCGCTGGGGTTAGGACCGACCGGCGGTCTCGGCGCCTGTCCGCCGGCATCACCGCCATCGGCCGTCGGTGACGACGCCCCCCACCGGCAGCTTTGTCGGAGCCGGCGCGGGAGCCGTCAGAGCTCCGCGAGGACCTCGGCGAGGCGCTTCTTGACCACCCTCTGCACCTTGTTGAGCTCCGGCTCGCTGTAGAGCCAAACCTGCCCCACGGGATCGGTGGCGGCGATGACGCTCTTGCCGTCCTCGGTCGGGACCACAGCGATCGGCAGCATGATCGCGACCGGGGCGAGCGCGTCGACGTCCAGCGTCTTCACGGCGGCGACCGGTACGGTCACCTGGAGGATCGCGTACTCCTTGGGCAGGCGGTCGCTGATGTTGGGCCCCTCGATCTGGGCGAGGATCGTGAAGCCTTTCTCCTCGAGCAGCTCCCGGAGGCGCGCCAAAGCGGCGCGTGGCGCGAGCGAGACCACGACCGCCGAGCGCCATGCGCCGCGCGCGGCGTGCGCGCCGGCGTCGGCCGGGGCCGGATAAGTGGCGCGGAGGTACTCGACGATCTCTGCGGAGTCACCATAGACCTTGTCACCGTCGACGAGCACGGGGACACTGCTCTGGTCGGCGATGGCTACGAGCTCGGCGCGCTCGTCGACTGAGGCGTGGACGTTGACGGCTGTGAAGGTCAGGCCGAGTTCGGTGAGGACCTGGCGCACGGTGTGGCTGCCGGGGCACCACTCGGTCTGATACAGCGTGATCATCGTCCCTCCAAGAACGTCGGGCAAAGAAGTGCGACGGAAGCGTTTGACCGCCGCGGTCGTTCAGCTTACTCCACCGCAGCGCGAAAAGGCATTCACGGTTCGAACAGCGAGCAGGTCTGACCGCGACACACGTAGGCGGTCGCGGCTGGCGCCTTGCCTCCGGCGGGCTGGTCGGGGCCGGCCAGTCCGGCCTCCCGGATGCGCTCGGCGTCCGCGGTATCTGACGGATCGAGCCACTGCACCGTGCGCAGCGGGCGCGGCGCGACGAGCGCAGCGGCGTGCAGCCTCGGCGCCTCAGGATCGTCGCGCCGCCCGACCACGACGATCTGGTCGGGGCGCTCGAGGTACCGCAGGAGCGCCTGGGCCAAGGGCGCGGCGGCAACGCCGTACTGCTCGTAGTGCGTGGCCCAGGCACCCATGACCTCGAGCGCCCGATCACGCAGCCGCCCCTCGCCCGTGTAGGCCTCGAGACGCAGGAGTACCTCGATGATGAGCGCGTTCTCGTCGAGCGCCGGCACAGGCTGCTTCAGCAGGCCGGCGCTCTGCCCCGGCACGGCGAGCCGGTCGAACAGTCGTCCGTCCGGAGCGCGCAGGTTCTCGTAGGTCCATGCGGCCAGGCTGCGCGCGCGCCGCAGCCAGCGCCGTTCGCCGGTGACCTCGTAGGCGTCAAGAAATGCCGCGGCGATCCCCGCCTGATCACCGAGGAGCGGCGCGCCGTCGCCGACCCCGCCGTCGGGCAGCAGGAAGTGCGCCATCGCATCGCCGCGGCGGGCCGATGTATGCAGGTGATCGAGCAGCCGGACGGCGTGGTCGGCGAGCTCCGCACGCTCGAGGATGGGCGCCCCCCGTAGCAGCGCGCGTGCGGCCAAGGCGTTCCAGTCCACGTAGACCGTTGGGTCGACAAAGGGGTCCGGCAGCCCGGCGCGACCGTCGGCGTCCAGAAGGTAGTACTCCTCGTCGGCGTCCTGGCTGCCGGCGAAGGCCGGGACGTCGTCGCGCCACAGCGTCGCCAGGAGGTAGTCGATCGTCCCCTCGCCGGCTCGCCGGAACACGTCGGGATCGCCGAGGTCGTGGGCGCCGGCGTGGAGTGACGCCTCCAGGTAGAGCCACGCGAGACGGGCGTTGTCCTCGAGCATCTTCTCGTAGTGCGGCACGCTCCAGTCGCGCTGCGTGGCGTAGCGGAAGAAACCCCCGGCGACGTGGTCGTACATGTCGCCCGTAGCCATCGCGTGGAGCGTCGCGCGCACCACTTCGTGCACGCGCGCCGGGCGCAGGAGCGCGCCGGGGCCCTCCGGCGTGTGCTCGGGTTGGTCGGCGCCTCGCAGCAGGCCGTAGGCGAGCATGAAGCCGAAGACGTCGGGCTGCGGAAACTTGGGCTCCGCACCGAGGCCGCCATGGAGCGGGTCGAAACCGCGGACGATCTGAAGGGCGACCTCGGCGGAGATGTCACCGGGGACGTCCGGGTCGCCCTCGAACGACGCGAGCATCTGCTCGCGGCTCGCCGGCACGCCGGCAAGGTCGGCGAGAGCGTCGCCGTCACCGGCCCGGGCACGCTCTCCCTCCAGCGCGACGATGGCCGACTGATTGGCGTCGAAGAACGCTTTGACGCGGGCGAGGGTCTCCAGCATCTGGTCGGGCGGGAGGTACGTGCCACCGGTGAGGACGTCGCCGCTGGCCGCGAGGAACGCGGTCGTCGGCCACCCACCCATGTTGTAGCGCCGGTTCACGTCCGGATGCCGATCGTTGTCCACACGGACCGGCACGAAGTGCTCGTTGATGGCGGCGATCACGCGCGCATCCGAGTAGCTTGTCTCGTCCATGACGTGGCACCAGTGGCACCATACCGCGGAGAGTGAGAGCAGGACCGGGCGCCCGAGCTTGCGAGCCTCCGCGAAGGCGGGCTCGCCCCACGGGCGCCACCTGATCTCCGCGGCGCGGTTGGGTCGCGGCGAGAACCGGAAGTCGCTGTCACCCTCCATGGCCCCGGCATTCCCCACTGGGATGCGTCCGAATCGCGGCGGCGTCGAAACGACGACTGAAGCACGACGTACGGACTCTCGTTTCGCTGCATCTTGCAGCGAACGGACAGGGGCAGTCAGGAGAGCGGCCGAGAGCGTGGGGCCATGCGGGTCGGCGGAGCGGTGTGTCTGCCGGCGGGTGGGCGTAGGATGGGCGGGCCATGGGAGAGCCGCTGATCATCGAAGCGTCCGGCAGTCACCGCGAGGTGGGTCGGCAGACCGGCGAGGCCGCGCGCGACATCGTCGCGTGGGGCCTGGACGCCTACGCGGAGCGCTTCGAGGTGCTCGCCGGCTTCAGCTTCGCCGAGGCCGTCGAGCGCTCCCGCCCGTACCTGCGGCCCGCCGAGGACTACGTCGCCGAGGCCGTCGAGCAACTGCGGGGCATCGCCGAGGCGGCCAACGTGTCCTTCGAGCACCTCTTCGCCCTCAACTGCAGCGAGGAACTCACCTGTGCCGCCGACGTCGTCTGGCCGGAACATTGCACGTCGTTCGCGGTCGTGGCCGGCGGACGCGCCGTCTCCGGCCACAACGAGGACTGGTACCCGGAGGAGATCGAGGGCCAGACCATCCGCATCGTGCGGCTGACCGGGCCCTGGGGCAGCGCCGCGTACATCAGCGCCGGCCCGGCCTACAACCTGCCGATCACCGGCGTGACGGCGGCCGGCTTCAGCTCCGCCGCGAACACCGTGTACTACCGTGACGAGCGAGTGGGCGTGCCCAACAACTTCCTGCTCGCGGCGGTCCTCGGCCAGCCCGACCTCGAGCACGCGCGCGACCTGATCGCTCAAGCACCTCGTGCGCGCGGCTCCAATCACCTCCTCTGCGACGCGCGTGGGCGGGTCTGGGACGTCGAGACGAGCGGCGCATGCTGGGCGCTGCTGGACGGCTCACCGGCGCCGGCCGACGCGGCCCGCGCCGGCGCCACCGCGCTCTTCGCGCACGCCAACCACTACGTGTCGCCGGAACTCGCGCCGGGCGATGCGTCGAAGTCCGAGGGCTCACGCCTGCGGCAGACCCGCGCCGAGGAGATCCTGGTCGCGGGCGTGGGGGACGGCGCGGACCTCGTCGAGCTCAGCAAGCGCGCGCTCTGCGACCATGAGAACGCTCCCTTCAGCATCTGCGATCACTGGGAAGACGACGACCCCGATCCCGACCAGAGCGTGACCACGGCGAGCATGGTGTGGGAGCCTGCCGAAGCCCGGGCGCACATCGCCTGCGGGCAGCCTTGCGCTGCCGGCTATTCCGTATACGAGCTATAGGAATACATGACTTTGTGCACGTCTTCACAAGCACCCGCTACTTGTGGTAGCTTCGCATGCGCATGACCGCATATGCGTATGGAGCCTCGTCGCAGGAGGCGCGGGTGCCGGTCGGCAGACACGGAGTTTGACGTCCTCTCGTGGGTAGAGATCACGGGGACCGCTGCTCACGTTCGTCTCCCGTCCGCCCCTTGCTGAGTTTCTCCTGCTGATCCGGCTCCGGTCGTCGGCGGTCGTCGGTCGAGTGAAGCGCCCCGTTGCCGTCGGGCGCAGGCGAAAGGAGTCAAGCATATGTCCGATAACCTGATGTCTCGGCGCAAGTTCCTCGCCGGGGCGGGCCTCGTTCTTGGAGCGGCCTCCGTCTCCAGCGTGGCGCTGCTGAAGGACCCGGATCCCGCGAATGCTGCGGGGCAGGCTGTTCCGTGGCCGTATCCGCGCGCCGCCGTCGATCAGCCCAACCCGGAGGCGCTCGCTCGCCGCGCCTTCGAGGTCTACATGGCCGGCGGCAGGGGGTGCGCGGAGGCCACCTGGTGGCCGTTCGTCGAGTACCTGTCGGCGGACAACCCCGACACGTGGGGCACGATCCCCGCGAACATGTTTCGTTACGGCGCCGGCGGGGTGGCCGGCTGGGGCACCGTGTGTGGAACGCTGAACGCCGCCGGCGCTGTCATCAACATGGCCGTCGCCGACGGCGGCCACCGCGGTACGCTCACCAATGGCATCTTCCAGTACTACGCGGAGACGCCACTGCCTACCAACGGCGCCTGGAAATCCTATCAGGGGGCCCTTGAGCTCGACCCGTGGACCCCGGACACGCCGAACGACGTGGTGCCGCTCGAGAACGTCCCGTCTTCCACCGCCAATTCTCCGCTGTGCCACTCGTCGCTCGTCCAGTGGACGATGACGACCGGCGCGGCCAACGGCGGACCACTGCAGAAGGACCGTTGCGGCAAGGCCTGCTTCGACGTCACGCACAAGCTGACCGAGCTCCTCAACGCCTACTTCGAGGCGATCACGCCGAGCGCCACCCCGGCTCCTCCTGGAGTGCCGCTCGATCCCGCCGTCGCCGCCTGCGGCGCGTGCCACGCGACCTACACGGGCGCCAAGATGGCCTGCGGCTCGTGTCACGACAACACGCTGACGGACGGACACTTCGGCGACTGAGCAAGGACTGACTGATCAATCCGTACCCGGGCAAGCTGTCCCGGGGCGTATTTGGAGGTATGCACAGTGAGGAAGACACACCTGATGGTGCTGGCGATCGTCGTCGCCGCCGTCGTTCTTGCGATAGGCGCCGTGGGCGCCTTCGCGGACCTGGCGAGCGATGCGACGGCGCCGACCACGACGACCGATGCCGCCGCCGAGTACTGGGACGCGGCCACGATCACGGCGACCGCCACCGACGACGAGGGTATCGCCTACATCTACCACGAGCTCGACGACGGCGTCGTGCGTCTGGCCATCGTCGAGGACAAGCCGCTGAGCGCGGCCGTCGTCATCCCGACGGCCAAGGACGACCCGCTATCGGTAGGCACCCACACGCTCAAGTACTGGGCGCAGGACGTCAATGGGAACGTCGAGGCGCAGCAGACGCTGACCTTCACGATCAAGGCCGACACGGTGAAGCCGAAGACATCGGCCTCCAAGGCCTCGGTCTTCAGGGGCCGCAGGGCGAGGCTCCGGTACATGGTCAGCGACGCCGACCCCAACAAGGGCGCGGCGACCGTCGTGATCAAGATCAAGAATCGCAAGGGCAAGGTCGTCAAGACGCTCAGGCCCGGCTCTGTGTCCGTCAACGTGCAGCGCTCGACAACGTTCCGCTGCAGGCTTGCCAAGGGCACGTACAAGTTCTACGTGTACGCCACGGACGCCTCCGGCAACCCGCAGGCCAAGGTCGGCTACAACAGGCTCACCGTCAGGTAGGGGAGCGAGCGAGACTCCTGCGTTGACGGCCGGGGGCCGCGGACGGCACAGCGCCTTCCGCGGCCCCCGTCTTTCGGGCGGCACGAGACGACACCATCGTGCGCGACGGTACACGCTGGCACACGT
Organism: Thermoleophilia bacterium; assembly: GCA_035686425.1. Lineage (GTDB taxonomy): Bacteria > Actinomycetota > Thermoleophilia > UBA2241 > UBA2241 > CAIXSE01. The sequence continues at coordinate 933 of DASRZL010000194.1, read as the reverse complement.
ATGTCGGGCGAAGCTATCATGTTGCGGGGACGGCTCATGGAGCGGAAGGGGGTCGCAGGTGGATGAATCCTTCGAGCGGGAGGTCAACCTCCTGCACGCCAACGTCTGCCAGGCGCTCTCCGACCCGAAGCGCATCCTGATCATCTACGTACTGCACGAACGACCGATGCACGTGAACGAGCTGGCCGAGGTGCTGCAGGTGCCCCAGCCCACGGTATCCCGCCATCTGAAGGTCCTTCGCGAGCGGCAGCTCGTAGCGACGCGGAGGGAAGGCTCAAGTGTCCTGTATTCGCTTGCCGACGAGCGGGTCATCGGGGCGCTCGACACGCTTCGCTCCGTTTTGATGGGCACGCTGTCCCGGCAAGGCATGCTCGCCGGCAGCATGGACTGAGCCAGTCGCGCCCGCTTCGAGGTCCTTCAGCCGAGATCGTCGGCGAGGGTGTAGCGCAGCGGCCGTCGTTCGACGAAGCCCGAATCGATGTCGTAGACAGTGAGCTCCGACAGCGGTGGGGCGTACACGTGCACGGTGACGAGGTCGTCATCCGACGTGTTGGCGAGTTGATGGATGCCGTCGCGGTCCACGCCGACAAGATCGTCGGCGGGACGCGCGTGCTCCTCGGTGGTCATCTCGACCGGGCCGGTACCGAGGGGCTGGCCGCACACGGGGCGAAAGCGGCGAGAAGTGAGCTCGCCGGCGACGACGCGGATCGCGTTCAGGGCGCCGGCGTGGTCGTGGATCGTCGAGGCGTGTCCCGGGCGCCAGCAGAGCACGAGCAGCTCGAAGTACGGCGTGCGGCACAAGAGGTTGCGGGCGTAGTGATCCTCGACGAAGACGCTGCGGAGCCCGATGAGCTCGTCTGACAGCCGCAGGCGGCGTGCGAGGTCCATGAGCCGCTCGTGCGTGAGTGAGCTCACGGGCTGGCGACTCATCTC
>DASRZL010000193.1:0-7630 GCA_035686425.1 Thermoleophilia bacterium | reverse complement strand
CGTCTGGTCCGTCTGGACGCGGCGCAACCCAGTAACCGATTGAGGAAGGGCGGCATGGCTCTCAACGACTACCCCATCGATATCCGCGCTCACTACCCCGAACGCAGCTCACGTGGATGGGCCACGCTCACGATCCTGCTGGTCAAGTTCATCGCCCTCATCCCGCACTTCTTCATCCTTATCTTCCTCGGCATCGCCCAGTTCTTCGTGGCGCTGGTCGCGCAGGTGGCGGTGGTCATCACCGGCGAGTATCCAGCCGGCATGTTCGCCTTCGTGACCGGGGTGCTGCGCTGGGGCACCCGTGTCTGCGCCTTCATGCTCTCGCTCAGCGACCGATACCCGCCGTTCACCCTGCGGCCCGTCGACGACTATCCCGTGGACGTGATGGTGGAGCGGCCGGCGCAGAGCAACCGCCTCTACGCGCTCTTCACCGTGATCGTCGAGGTCGTCTTCATCGCGGCGATCATCGCCTTGACCGTGTACTTCGCGCGTGACACGGGAGGGGGTGCGTCCACAGGACGTGGCTACGACTTCTCGAGCAACGCCGGGGCCGGCCTGCTCCTGCGCCAGATCGCCGCACTGCCGCACTTCTTCATGCTGTTCTTCCTGGGCATCGCCGTCTTCGTGCTCTGGGTCGTCGTGCAGTGGGTGATTCTCTTCAGCGCCAGGTTCCCGCGCGGCATGTTCGACTTCGTCGCGGGTGTCGTCCGCTGGCAGACGCGGGTCAGCGGCTATGCGCTGGGGCTGAGCGACCAGTACCCGCCGTTCACGCTCGAAGCGCCGACCAAAGGGCCCGAGCCCTCGCTCCCTTCGGCACCGCTCCCGCCCGCACAGTGGTACGCGGACCCCAGCGGTCGTCACACGCACCGCTACTGGGACGGCGCTCAGTGGACTCCGCAAGTGGCGGACAACGGGACGACCAGCGTGGACGCGATCGACGGTCCCGATTCAGGCCGCCCGGGCTGAGCGCGCGAGCGCCACGGGCTCTTGAGGGACCCTCTCGGGAGTGCGGACCACCGCCCGGTCGACTCGGCTCTGGACTTCGCGTCGCGCCCTCTTGTGGCGTTGCCGGACTGTGTCCTGCGGCGGGCTATCCACTCTCGCGTGCCGCGTTGTCGAAGGCCGAGCGCACCAGAGGCGAGACGGCGGCAACGCCGGCGGCATCCCCGAGTGAGAACTCGGTCCATCCCGGCAGTTCCCTACCGCGCCCAGCGAAGGCGTGCGCGCCATGCCCTTCGGCGGCGCGAAGCCGCTGCTCCTCATTGAGCTTGGTGAGGATGAGGCCCCAGCCGGCGCATTCGCACTGGACTCCTCTGGATGCGCCCGGCCGGCCTCGGCAGTACTGGCGTGGGAGAGAGGCGCATCCTCGGGTATGCTCTCTACCGTGGACGAAGACCCCGGATCCTGCAAACGGCGCGGTCCGACGCGAGATGCTTGTTGTAGGCGCGCCGGGCCGAAACACTCGTGCGGTGGGCGTGCGCCCGGTGAGTCCACATGACAGAGGCGTTCCGCATCGTGGGCGCTCTCGTCCTCGTCGGGCTCAACGCCTTCTTCGTTGCCACCGAGTTCGCGATAACGCGCGTGCGCCTGAGCCAGGTGGTCGAGCTCGAGAAGCAGGGCAAGCCGGGCGCCAAGGCTGCGCGCCAGGCCGTGGAGCAGATCGACGCCTACCTGGCGGCCTGCCAGCTCGGCATCACCATCGCGAGCATCGGCCTCGGGGCACTGGCCGAGCCAGCCTTCGAGCACCTGCTCGAGCCGGTTCTGGGCACCGTCGCCCCGACGGTGGCCGCCGGCATCAGCTTCGTCTTCGCCTTCGGCCTCGTCACCCTGCTGCATGTGGTGCTCGGGGAGCTCGCGCCCAAATCGCTGGCTATCGCTCGCACGACGCCGACAGTCCTGTTCGTGGCGCCGCCGATGCGCGCCTTCTACCTCATCACCAAACCGCTCGTCGACGCCTTCAACTACCTGGGCAATCTGGTACTGAGGCCGTTCGGCATCCCGTCCGCTCGCGAGGTCGGCCACGCGCCCCACACCGAGGACGAACTGCGTATGCTCCTGGCGCAGAGCGTGCGCGAAGGCCTGATCGAGACCTATGAGCGTGAGTTCGCGGAGAACGTACTCGTGTTCGGCGACCTGCGCGCCCGCCAGGTCATGGTGCCGCGCGGCGAGATCGACTACCTCGTCGTCGGTGAGACCATCAGCGAAGCGGTGCAGCGGGCGAGCGATAGCCTGCACACGCGCCTGCCGCTCTGCGAGGCCGAGGACGGACTCGACGACCCGGTCGGCGTCGTCAACTTCAAGGAACTCCTTCGCCTCGCCCTCAGTGGCGTCGAGATGGACCTGAGGGAGCTTGCCCGCCCGCTCACGCGTGTCTCCGAATCGACCCTCGTCGACCAGGTCTTGCGCGAACTGCGACAGAAGCGCCAGCACCTCGCGCTGGTGGTGGATGAGTTCGGAACCACCGTCGGACTCGTCACCCTCGAGGACATTCTCGAGGAGATCGTCGGCGAGTTCGAGGAGGAGGAAGACGGCGAGCACGACGTCGAGATCCGCCGTGAGGGCGACACGCTGGTGGTGGCGGGGACCGCGCCGCTGGGGGACGTCGAGGACGAGCTCGGCATCGAGCTCGAGAACACCGGCGAGGCTACCATCGGCGGGCATGTGGTCGAGGCGCTCGGGCGCGTACCCCAAGCCGGGGAGGTCGTCACCATCGAGGGGCGTGCGGTCACCGTGACGGTTGTCGACGAGGCGCGCATCGTGGAGTTGCGGTTCCCGCTGGAGACTCCGGCCGCTACCGAGGAGTGACTCCCCGGCACGAGCAGGCGCAGTCTGCGCAGTCTCGCGAGGTTGCTGGAAGACAGCTGAATCTGCGGGGAGCGCGGGCCGGCGTGCCCGCAAGCGGCTCTCGCGACCTCTTTCGAGGCGCGCCGGCGGGCGCGCCTTCGGCCGGCAGGGCGGTCATGCGCGACCGGCGAGGCGCTCGAGCATCTGCGCCTCGCTCGGGTGGTCCAGGATCCCCGCACCGGGGACCAGGTAGCGGCGTCAGCCCATGGACCCGAGCGGGATCTCCGTCTCGGGCTCGAGGTCGCGCCCGTCGATCAGCACCGTCGGCGAGCCGCGAAAGCCGCGAGCGACCGCAGTGGCGTCGTCTTCGATGACCACGTCGCTGACGGCAACGTCGGCCCGGGCCTCGGCGATCCCGGAGGCTACGGCGAGGGCGGCGGCGCCACCGACGCAGCCAGGCACGTGGAGTACGGTGATCGTGTGCGGCATGTGCTCGCCTCCTGTCAACGCGGTCGCGCGCTTCGTCTGACGGGAGGATACCGCTCCGGCTGCCCCTTCACGCCCGCATCGGACCGGCGCCCATGTCCCGGTCCGACGAAGGGCGAGCCCAGGGCGAGGAGGCCTAGCTCCTGCGACCGGCCAGGGAGAACACGTTACCCCGCGCGGGCTCGGCGGCCTCGAAGCGCGCTGCCCGGCGTGAATCTGCCCTGTCACGCGACCCGGTGGGACAGCGGCTCTTCTACGGGAAGACTGGTCTCGCGGAGACCCTGGCGGGCATATGGCAGCCCGCGCCAGCCGCCAGGTACATCCGTCTAGCGGCCCTCGTATGACCACCTTCCCAGCCGATACATCTCCCTGAAGCAGAAGTGCCTTTGGGTCCAATCTCGAGTGAGAAGTGACGTGAGCGGACGGGACATACGGCAGGGCTTGAGCGAGTCGACCGAGCGGGTCAGGCCTTGAGGGGCTGGGTGAGGACTACATGAGCCATTGCAGCGTCGTCGCCGATTCCGATGAGCTCGGGGACATCGACGAGCTCCTTGCCCTCACCGATCAGCGCAGGTACGAGGCGAAGCGCGCGTCAGGGTGAGAGGGTCGGCCTTGGGGCGATGGAGACAGCCATATGAGCAGGATATCCCTGGAAAATCGAGCTATCTGGTCTTCTGTCGATGAAGCCCAGGGGGCCTTTGCCCCGGGAGGGGAGCGCAGATGAAACGTCTGGTTCTCGGCGTTGCGATCATGTTGGTGGCGGCGTCCGTGCTTGTGGCGGTGGCGGTGGGGCCCGCCGCGTCTGCCGGCACCAAGGTCAAGCTGAAGGCCTCGACGACCTCGTGCAAGGCCAAGACTCGCGTCAAGTTCACGGCGACGGTGACGAGCAGCACGAAACCGTACGCAGTCCGGCTCTACAAGAAGGTGAACGGATCGTGGCGGAGGGTTGCCACGGCCTCGCAGGTATCAGCCACCCGGTATGTCGCCTACGCGACCTCGAGCCGCAGAGGCAGGGTCGCCTTCAAGGCCGGCTTCGTGAACAGCGCCGGCAGGGTACGCGCCTTCAGCAATGTCATCGTGGTCAGATTCAAGTGATGAGGCGATCGCCAGCACCTGAGGCGATGGCTCGCGGGTCGTTCTGCTGGTCGGCGGCGCGTCACTCCGAGCGGGCCGAACGACGATGGGTCGGGGAATGCACATCAGGCCACTGAGCCTTGGGAGCAAGTTCGTCCTGGCGTTGGCCGTTTGCGCCCTTGTGCCCCTGCTTGTCTTCTCCGCCGTCAACTACCTGCGCACGTCCGCCGGCCTCACCACCATCCAGAACCGACTGGTCGCGGACTCCACCGCCGCCGTCGAGAGCGACGCGGCGCAGCAACAGGCGACCGGAATCGCGCCGTTCACCGTCTCGACGGACTTCGTCCGCTCGGTCTCGAGCGGCGACCGGCGAGCCCTTGCGGCCGCTGCTCAGCTCATCCTCGAGAGTCGCAACCTGATGCAGGTCGAGGTGCGCGCGTCAGACGGCAGCCTGTTGGCGCGAGCCAGCATGCTGCCGTCGCCCCGACGCATCAGCGTCGGCTCGAGTGGGTACGCGTTCCAGTCATCCTTCGGGAGACTGTGGGTGATCTCGTCGGTCCCGGTCACGGCCGCGGGACACAACGGGCAGCCGATCGGCACGGTGGTCGCGGCGGGACAGCTCGATGACGACGTCCTCCAGCGGGTCGCACAGCGCACGGGTACGCCCGCGAGTGCGTACGTGGACGGCCTCCTGGTGGCCTCGTCGGTGGTCGGCGCCGCGCGCCTCGACCAGCTCTCCGCCGCCGAGGGACGGCCCAGCGTCGGCGACCGCACGACCTACCTCGGCCCGCTGCGCGATGCGCAGGGTCGCCGCGTGGCCACCCTCGCGGTCGCCGTCCGGGTCGGTGCGTTCGCGGCGATTCGCGATTCGATGCGCACGACGTCCACGCTGGCGCTCGCGCTCGCGCTCGCGGTGGCTCTTGTGGCGGCCCTCTTCCTGGCCCGGCGTGTGATACGTCCGCTGCGTCGCCTTAGCTCTGCCGCCGAGGCCATCAGCGGTGGGGAGCTGCGGCAGCGGCTTCCGGTCAGCGGCGAGGACGAGGTGGCCGTCCTGGCGCGCTCCTTCAACTGCATGTCGGAGCGTATCGCCGATACGGTCGGCGAACTCGCGGGGCAAATACAGGTCCTCTCTCGGTCGCTCGCCGACCTCTCCCTGGTAGGCGAGACCCTCGCTCAAAGCCCAGACGCTACGACCGAGCTCGAGGTCGTCGCCCAGCGCGTGCGCATGATGACGGACAGCGACTTCTGCGGCATTCATCTGCTCGAGGAGGATCTGTCGCGGGAGGGCATCTACGCCGGCACCGTGAACGGTTCCATGATGGCTGTGGAGGAGCTCGTGCGCTGGACGAACCAGGTCGACATGCTGGCGACTACCTCGAAGCTCGCGCAGGACGAGCGCCTATCGCCGCTGGCGGCTCGCGGGGCAACCGGGATCTCCAGCGTGATGGTCGTGCCCGTCGTGCACCAAGGGCGTGCCGTCGGGGCGATCAGCGTCGGTCGTGCGCGCCCGCTCGAGTACTCCCCCTCCACGGCGGCCCTGCTCTGCACCGTCGCCAGCCAGGTGGCCACGGCACTGCGCCACGCGCAGACGTACAAGGAGCTGGCGGCTAGCTACAGACAGACCGTCGTGGCGCTGGCCGCGGCCCTGGAGGCCAAGGATTCGTATACGGCCGACCATGCCGACACGATCGCCAAGCTGGCGACGGCGGTTGGGCGCGAGCTCTCCCTCTCCGAGCCGGACCTGCGCCGCGTCGAGTATGCGGCACTGCTGCATGACGTGGGCAAGATCGGCATCTCGCCGGAGATCCTCGACAAGCCTGGACCTCTCTCGAGCGAGGAACGCTCGATCGTGAACCAGCACACGCTGATCGGCGAGCAGATCGTGGCACGGATCGACTACCTGCGTCCGCTGGCCCCGCTCGTGCGCGCCGCGCACGAACGCTGGGACGGCCACGGCTATCCGGACCGGATCGCCGGCGACGTGATCCCTCTGGAGTCGCGCATCGCGTTCGTCTGCGACGCGATGCACGCGATGACCTCCGACCGCCCCTACCGCGCGCGACTGAGCGACGAAGAGGCCTTGAACGAGCTCACAACCAACGCCGGCAGCCAGTTCGACCCCGACGTGGTCGCGGCCCTGCTCAAGGTCTGGCCGCAGTGCGACGTCGGCGCCCACGGACTCGAGGCGACGAGGCAAGAGGGCGGTAGAGGGCTCCAAGCGACGGCCAATCGGCGCTGACTCTGCCTTGCGCGGATGCTGCGAAAGCCCTTGTGGGGCATGCACCGACCTCCTCCTCCAGGACTTCTTCTGATACGGCGCCTGCGGAGCCTGACGGCTCCGGCGCCTCCGGATCGACACGGAGGCCAGGATCGTGGCCTCGGAACAGGCTGACCGTCGAGTGCCGCGTCCGGCACGGCCACGTTCGCCATTGCCGGCGACCGGGAGGCGGCAGCGGCTCACGCCGGTGAAGTTGGCCCTGCCCCACTTCCCCGGCCAGTTCTCTGCCGGCAATGCTGGCGCCCTCATGAGGTTGCCACAATGGCGACCAGTCCGTGCTCTGCCGTGCTGACGTTGCCCGGCATCGTGGGCTTCGGCCGACGAGCCAGATGAGCCAGACCACGTGCGGGTTGATCTGGAAGCCTGCGGGGTCCTCACGGACCACGGCGACGCGCACCTGGCAGCGGAGAAGCTGCGACGCCGCTGCGAATGGCGAGTCGCAGCCGGCGAGGGTCGGACGAGGAACCGGCCGGCAGCATGAATGTTCCGTTCCGCATGGAGCGGAGACCAGGCTCGCGCGCCATCCGCACCCGTGAGCCCGCCGGGCAGCCAGCTGTGATTCGGGTGTAAGAATCGCCGCGCTTCCGTGTTCTAACAGGTGAAAGGACACACCACGGAGCGGGAGCAGTCATGAAGGTACTCAAGACCATCGTCGCCACAGCGGTCATCGTGTTCGCCATGACGACCGTCGCCATGGCGGGCGTGCAGCACTTCACGAAGGCGCAGGACGAGCAGGCGGTCGACAAGACGCCCGCCCGATACGCGGTGACGCCCACGGCCAAGCAGCTGGCCCACCGGAGCGATGACCAGCCGGGCAGCCACGTCGGCGAAGCGCAGCGCACGAAGACGCACGCGCGCCACGTCCATCGTGAGCACACCCAGGCGCAGCACAAGGCCCAGCAGGGCGCGCATGAGGCTGAGGCCCAGCATATGGATCGCATCCGGAGCAGCGTGCAGAGCGGCTCCGGCGGCCAGTCGGGCTCGCACCACTACGAGCCCACCCATCAG
>DASRZL010000192.1:0-9054 GCA_035686425.1 Thermoleophilia bacterium | reverse complement strand
GTGAACTGGAGACTCGTCGCAGCCGTCTGGACAGACTGAGCGCCACCCCCGCGCCTCGAAGCTCCTGATCCGCAGACGCCGAGGGGAACATGAGCGTGAACTGGATGCTCAGGCAGCGGCCGGGAAAGCCGCTCGCATGGTAGGACGAACGGCCTAGGAGACGGCAGGGCGGCGGCCGAAGGCCCGTACCGCCCCCTTCTCCGGCGCGCCGGCGGCGTGCGCCGCGGCAGCGAGGTCGCGGCGCAGGGGCCGGCGCGCGAAGCGCACAAGGTGCCCGGCGCAGCGGCAGTCGCCGGCGCCGAAACGGCGCGGGCGGCGCTCCGCGCCGGGCAGCGCCGCCAGGGCGCCGGCGAGCTCGCACTCCCCCGTCACGCCGTCGACGAGCCAGGCGCGCTCGGCAGGAAGCGCTGTGAAGAGGTAGTCGGCGTGCCAGCGCAACGGCTTCTCGCGGGCGAGGTGGCGCGCAACGCGCGCCTCCCGGGCGCGCGCGGCACTGCCCACGTAGGCATACCAACCGCGCTCGAACGCAACCGCGCCGAGCGAGCCGACCCGGATCGAAGTCCGCCGCGGTACCCGGGTGAGGACGACATAGAGCGGTGGTGTCGCGGCGATACGACCGGGGACGGCCGCGCCACCCTCTGAGTCGCTCACCGGCGGACGCCCCGGAGGCTCACCGGCCCGGGGCCTCCCAGTCGGCCGGCTTCGCCGAGCGCGGCGGCGCGGCCGAGCCGAGGCGCCGACGGGATCCTGGCGCCATGCCGCCGCGGCGCGGCTGGCAGCGCGGACAGTAGTGGGTGCCGCGACCGCCGACCACGGTCCGCTCGACGGTCGTCCCACAGACGCGGCACGGTTCCCCGGTGCGCTGATACACGCTCAGGATCTCCTGGAAGCTGCCGCGCTCGCCGGCGGGGTCGATGAAGCTCTCGATGCTCGACCCCTCGTGGTCGATGCCGGCCTGCAGGGTCTCGAGGAGGCCCGTGTGCAGGCGCTGCGCCTCTCGCGGCCCGACGCTCCCCGCTGCGCGCAGCGGGTGCAGACGGGCCCGGAACAAGGCCTCGTCGGCGTAGATGTTTCCGACGCCGGCGATGCGGCGCTGGTCGAGCAGGAACGCCTTGAGCGGCGCGCGCCGGTCCCTCAGCGCGCCGCGCAGGTACTCGAGCGTGAACTCGGGCCCGAAGGGCTCCGGCCCCATGCCGCGCGAGGCGAAGAAGCCGTCCTCGGCCGCCGGTGCGAAGGCCCAGAGGCGGCCGAACCTCCGCACATCCTGGAAGTGCAGGTCCGTTCCGGGCTCGAGGCGCCAGATGAAGCGCGCCGGACGCTCGCCCGGCTTCGGGCGGAAGACGAGTTGCCCGGTCATGCGCAGGTGGATGACCGCGACGGCCGGGCCCGCATGGCCGCGGTCAGGCGAGTCGGGCGCCTGCGTCGCCGTCCGTCCCGCCGTCTCGACCGCCGACCGCGCCGTCATGCGCGCCCGCGCTTCCGCGGATCCGAGGTCGACCAGCAGGTATTTGCCGCGCCGGCGCAGCCCCGTGATCCCGCGCCCGGCCAGCAGCGCGTTCAGTTCCGCCTCGGACTGATCGCTCACCGTGGGGTCGTTGACGACGACCTCCCGCAGGAGGAGACCCGGCAGACACGTGAGCAGGCGGCGGCGCACGGTCTCGACCTCGGGAAGCTCAGGCATCGGTCGCGCCCGCGGCGTCACGCCGCCACCACGCCTGGAGGAAGGCCCGTGCGCCATCGGCGTCGATCACTTCACCGGCCTCGATCTCCTCCTCGAGTGCGTCGAGCGCCTGTCCCACGGCCGGCCCGGGTTCGATGCCGAGCAGGTTCATCACGTCGTCGCCGCTGAGCAGTTGCGGCGCCGGCGACTTGCTCACCGCCGTCCACACCGAACGCGCCAGGCGGTAGTGCCTGGCGATCGAGGTGAGCGAGGTCTTCTCTCCCCGCGTCGCGAGGCGGTCGCAGAGCGAGACGACGACGGACTCGAACACCCACGGGCTGACGTCGCGCCGGTAGCGGGCCAGCGCCCGGCGCGTGAGCGGTTGCTCGCGCACGAGGAAGCCGAGCCGCAGGTGCTGGCGGATGAGCGTGCCGACGTAGTCGAGGAAGCGGTTACTGAAGTTGAAGCGAGTCCCGATCTCGGCGGCCATCTGGCGGCCGGTCTCGTCGTGGCGCCAGAAGATCACGCGGCCCCGCTCGTCGACCACCCGGACCACAGGCTTGCCGATATCGTGGAGAAGGACCGCCCACGAGACGGGCACCAGCGGTTCGACGCCCGGCATGCCCGCCTCGTCGGGCGCGGCGAGGAACCGCCGCCCCCCGAGCTGCGCGACGACGCCGGTCACGTAGGTGAGCGCCTCCAGCGTGTGCTCGAAGACGTCGAGGTGGTGGTACGGGTTCTGCTCGACGCCGCGGAGCCTGTCGACCTCCGGCAGCACCACCGCGAGCGCCCCCCACGCGGCGAGGTCGCGCAGGGCTACGGGAGCGCCTCGTGTGCCGAGGAGCGCAGAAAGCTCGTCGCGCACGCGCTCGCCGCTCACGCGCACGAGCCCGGGCGCGACGCGAAGCGCCGCCTCAGTGGCGGCGGCGTCCGGCACGAGCTCGAAGACGCGCGCCAGGCGGGCCAGGCGCAGCACGCGCAGCGGGTCGTCGTCGAGCGAGGCCGGCGAGCAGAGTCGCAGCCGGCCGGCGGCGAGGTCGTCGAGACCGCTCAGCGGATCGACGAGGACGTCGCCATCCAGCGGTCGGGCCAGAGCGTCGACGGTCACGTCTCGTCCCCGCAGGTCGGCTTCGAGACGGACGGAGCGGGTGGCCGGGTCGGGTGAAGCGCCGGGCGCACCGCCGCGAAGGGCGGCGACGTCGATGTGCAGATCGCCGATGATGACCCGCCAGCTGCCGAAGAGGTCGGATGTGGCGTAGACGGCACCGCCCAGACGGTCCGCGAGACTGCGGGCGAGCGCCTCGGGGCCGCCGTCGACGGCGATGTCGACATCGCGGACCCGGCGCCCGAGCAGCTCATCGCGCAGACAGCCGCCGACGAGCCACCCGGCTTCACCCGGGCCGAGCGCCGCGAGCGCCGCGCGAGTCACCTCGTCGGGCGTCGGCGGAGCGATGCCGTAGCGGGCGCCGGCCACGGTGGATCAGGTCGTGGGAGCGCCGCCGCGGTAGCGGCGCACCACCCGCGGCGCCACATCGCACGCGACCTCGTAGTTGATCGTGCCGAGCAGACGCGCGACCTCTTCGCAGAGGATGCGCGAGGTCTCGGGGCCGTCGTGCCGCGGTGTATCCGGCGCCGTCCAGGCGACGACGGAGCCGCCGGCCGCGCCATCGCCGGCGGCGCCGAAGAGGACGACCTCGTCACCGGCCTCGCCCCAGTCGTCGGGCAGACGCACGGTGAGCTGATCCATGCTGATCCTCCCGACGATCGGGCAGCGGCGCCCCGCGACCAGCGCCTCGCCACGGTTGCCGAGCGCGCGGCGCACGCCGTCGGCGTAGCCGATCGGGACGATACCGATGCGCGTCGGCTCCGCAGCGATGAAGGCGCGGCCGTAGCCGACCGAGTCGCCGGGAGCGGCCTCCCGGACGCCGGCGACGTAGGAGGCGAGCTTCATCGCCGGCCGCAGCCCGTCCTTGAACGGATCGTCGTTGCTGGGAGCGAGCCCGTACATGGCGATCCCCGTGCGGATCATGTCGAAGTGGGTGCGCGGCCCGCGTAGCGTCGCCGCGCTGTTCGCCGTGTGACAGATCAGGCTGGGGTAGTGCTTCTTGAGCTCTCCGGCCATCTCGGTGAAGCGCGAGAGTTGCTGCTCGAAGAACCGGGTGTCTTCCTCGTCGGCGGTGGCGAAGTGGCTCATGAGGCCGGAGAGGACGCCGCCGGCGTGGGCCTGGGCGCACAGCTCCGCGACCTCGTGCTTCGGGACGCCGAGCCGCCCCATACCCGTGTCGTACTTGACGTGCACGCGGACGCCGAGGCGGACGGCCTCGGATATGAACGGCGCCGACCACGCCACCACCTCGGCACCGGCCGAGCCGGCGCGCTCCAGACCGGCGCCCGTCAGCGGGCCGAAGATCAGGATCGGCGCCGTCAGGCCGGCCGCGCGGAGCTCCTCGGCCTCGGGCGCGGTCGCCACTCCCAGCCACGTCGAACCGGCCTCGAGTGCGGCCCGCGCGGAGGCCACGGCGCCGTGACCGTAGCCGTTCGCCTTGACGACGGCGCAGTGCGCGGCCCCGTCCGGCACGTCGCGCATCAGCCGGCGGACGTTGTGGCGGATCGCCTCGAGGTCGACCTCGGCGACCGCGCGATGACGGCCGGCCAGCACTCTAGAGTCCCAGGATCTTCATGATGTCGTGCCGTGTGACGATGCCGACCACCAGTTCGCCTTCCACGACCGGCACGCGGTCGAAGCCGTGCCGGGACATCAGCGTCGCCGCGACGCGCGCCGGGTCGTCCGGGGCCACGGTCTTCACCTTGTCGGCGTCGGTCATCAGCTGCTCGACGTTGGCGGCCGCGGCCTTCTCCAGCTGCTCCTTGAACTTCTTCTGGCTGCCCAGGTAGATGATGCTGTCGAACAGCTCGAAGTAGTGGGGCATCTGGATGTCGGCGTCCATGGCCATGAGATCGCCCTCGGTGACCATGCCGAGGAGCGCACCCTCCTCGTCGACGACGGGCGCGCCGCCGATACGCTGGTCGCGGAAGAGGGCGACGAGGTCCTTGACGGTCATGTCCGGTGTCACCGTGACGACCGGAGTGGTCATGATGTCGCGGACCAGCGGTTCGCCCTCGGGCGGGGTCTCAATCGTGCTCATGGATCTCCTCCTGTGGGCCGGCCTTGAGCCGCTCCACGGCCGCGGGCAGGTAGTGGAACAGGTCGCTCGCCACCATGCAGTCGGTGCCGACCGCATCCTCAGCCGCCAGGTCGGCGGCGAGGCCGTGCAGGTACGCGCCCAGACAGGCGGCGTCGGTCGCCCGCAGGCCCTTGGCCAGCTGGGCGCTGATGACGCCGCTGAGGACGTCGCCGGTCCCCGGCGTGGCCAGGCCGGGGTTGCCGGTCGGGACGACGTAGGCCTGTCCCGACGGATCGGCGACGATCGTCGCCTCGCCCTTCAGCAGAACGGTCGCGTGCGAACGCTGGGCGGCGGCGCGGGCGCATTCGAGCCGCTGGGCCGCGATCTCGGCTGCCGAGCGGCCGAGCAGGCGGCCCAGCTCGCCCTCGTGTGGCGTGAGAACGGTCGGTTGCGTGCGCCCGGCGAGGAGCTCCGGCCGGTCGCCGAGCGCGTACAGCCCGTCGGCGTCGAGCAGCAGCGGCCGGTCGATGCCGACGAGCTCTTTCACCAGGAGTTGCGCCTCGTCGGCACGGCCGAAGCCGGGGCCGGCCGCGACGGCCCCGAGCTGCGCCGCCTGCTCATAGACGGCCCAACGGGCGGAGAGGCCGAACTGGCCGCGCTCTCCCGGAACCGTCACGGTGATCACTTCGGCGAACGGCTTCTGCGCGCCGGCGCCATCCGGCAGCGCGCAGTGCACCAGGCCGGCGCCGCCCCTGAGCGCCGCGTAAGCGGCCATGTGGGCGGCGCCCTCCATTCCCTTGGAACCGCCGACGACGAGCACCGTCCCGACCGAACGTTTGTGGTCGAGCGAGCCCTTGGGGACGATCAGGTCGCCCATCGCCTCCTCGGTGAGCATCCACACGCCCGGGTCTTGGTCGCAGAGCGCCGGGATGCCGATTGGCGCGATCACGACCTCGCCCGAGAGCGCGCCCCCCGGCGTGACGAAGTGGCCGACCTTGGCGGCGTGGAGCGTCACGGTGAGATCGGCCACGACCGCCGGGCCGTGCAGCGCGCCGGTGCCGGCGCCGACGCCGCTCATGATGTCGACGCTGACGACGGCGCCGGGCGCCTCGTTGATGAGCTCGATGGCCGCTGCGGCCGGCCCCTTGGCGGCGCCGGTGAAGCCGGTGCCGAAGATGGCGTCGACGACCACGTCCGCCATCTCGGTGAGCACCATCGACGCTTCGCTGAGCGCCGCGTCCTCGCCAGTCGCGGAGCGCACGTCCACCCCGAGCGCCGCGAGGATGTCCAGGTTGAGCTTCGCGTCGCCCTTGTACTCCTCCGGCGAGCCGAGCACGAAGACGGTGACCTCGACGCCGGCGTCGAACAGCTCGCGGGCGACGACGAAGCCGTCGCCGCCGTTGTTGCCCTTGCCGGCGAAGACGACCGCCTCCTCCGGGGCGTAGCGCTCGAGGATCTCGGTCGCCACGGCCAGCCCCGCGCGCTCCATGAGGTGCCCTCCGGGGATGCCGACGCCGAGGATGGCGGCGCCGTCGACCTTCTGCATCTCGTCGGCGGTGTACAGGCCCAGCAGCAGGGACTCATCCATCGGCGTCCTCCTTGAGTGCGGCGGCCACGGCGTACGCGATGCCGCCGGTGTGGCTCAGCGAGACCTCGACCCTCGTCACCCCGAGGCGTCGCGCGATGGCGGCGACGTCGCCGTGCAGGGCGATGAGCGGCTTACCCCCCGAGAGTACCTCGATGTCGCGCCAGACGAACCCGATGATACCGATTCCGAGCGCCTTGCCCACCGCCTCCTTGGCCGCGAAGCGGGCGGCGTAGCGCGACCAGGGGTCGGCGAAGTCGTCGCAATAGGCGCGCTCCTGCTCGCTGAAGAGCCTCTCGTAGGCGCGTGGCAGGCGCTCCAGCAGCCTGTGGATGCGGGCGGCCTCGGTCACGTCGATGCCGAGGCCGAAGAGCAGGCCGCCGGGAGGGACGGCGGGGAACCGGCCCGCCATGCCGCCGGTCCGCCGCATCTGCTCGTCTCGCGAAGGGCCGGTCAACCGCTCACTCCACCGTCACCGTCTTCGCCAGGTTCCGCGGCTGGTCCACGTTGAGGCCTTTCATGCCGGCGATGTGGTAGGCCAGCAACTGCAGCGGGATCACCGTGAGGATCGGCGCGAGGTGATGGTCGGTCTTCGGCACCCAGAGGACATCGCGCGAGAGCTCGCCGATCGCCTCGTTGCCGTCCGTCGCCACGGCGATCACGTCGGCGCCGCGGGCGCGGACCTCTTCGATGTTGCTCACCAGCTTGGGGAACACCGGGCCATCGTCGGCGACGACCACCACCGGCGACTCCTGGTCGAGCAGCGCGATCGGCCCGTGCTTCATCTCGCCGGCGGCGTAGGCCTCCGTGGGGATGTAGCTGATCTCCTTGAGCTTGAGCGCTCCCTCGAGGCACACGGCAAAACCCATGCCTCGCCCCAGATAGAGGAAGAAGCGCTCGTCGCGGTAGCGCCCGGCGATCTCCTCGATGGCGCTGGGCCGGGCGAGCAGTTGTTCCGCCAGCTCGGGCACCGCGCGCAGCTCGTGCCCGAGCCGCTTGAGCTCGTCCTCACTCATCGCGCCGCGCGCCCACGAAAGGCGAAGAGCCAGAAGGAGCAGGGCGGCGACCTGGGCGGTGTGCGTCTTGGTCGCCGCCACCCCGATCTCAAGCCCCGCGCGCGTGAACAGCACGTGGTCCGCGTCGCGCGTGGCCTGGCTCCCCTGGATGTTGGTGAGCGCGAGCACCGGCGAGCCGGCCTCCCGCGCGAGCCGCATGGCGGCGAGCGTGTCGGCCGTCTCGCCCGACTGCGTGATGCCGATCACCAGCGTGTCGGGGTCGAAGACCGGCTGGCGGTAGCGGAACTCGCTGGCGACGTCGATCTGCACCGGCACCCGGGCCAGCTGCTCGATGGCGTAGCTGACGATCAGACCGGCGTGATACGACGTGCCGCAGGCGACGATGAAGATGCGCCGCAGGCGACGCAGGAACTCGTCGCCCATGCCCACCTCGGAGAGGTCCACCGTCCCGTCCTCGCGCAGCCGGCCGGCGAGCGTGTCGCGCAGCGCCGCCGGCTGCTCGTGGATCTCCTTGAGCATGAACGTCTCGTAGCCCGCCTTCTCGGCCGCGTCGTCGTCGCCGGGGAACTCCATCTCCTCGCGGACGATGGGCTGACCGGCGACGTCGGTGTACTCCGCGCCATCGGCGCGGAGAGTGACGACGTCGCCGTCCTCGAGCACGATCACCCGGCGCGTGTGCGCCAGAAACGCCGGGATGGCGGAGGCGAAGAACATCTCGTCCTCGCCTACGCCGACCACCAGCGGGCACTCGTGACGCGTGCCGACGACCACGTCCGGCTCGTCGGCCGAGATGGCGCAGAAGGCATAGTGCCCGTCTATGTCGCCGAGCGCCGCGCGGACGGCCGCGGTGAGGCCCTCCTCGGCGTGCTCCTCGATCAGGTGCGCCACGACCTCCGCGTCGGTCTCGCTCGTGAAGGTGTGCCCGCGCTCGGTGAGGCGGGCGCGCAGCTCCTTGTAGTTCTCCACGATGCCGTTGAGGACGATCGTGACGCGCCCGCTGCAGTCGCTGTGCGGGTGGGCGTTCGCTTCGTTCGGCTTGCCGTGCGTCGCCCAGCGCGTGTGGCCGAGGCCGACCTGGGCGTCCGAGCCGTTCTCCCCCGCCGCCTTGAGCAGCGCGTCAAGGTTACCGACGGAGCGCACCACGTCGATGCCGCCGGGTTCGATGAGGGCGATACCCGCCGAGTCGTAGCCACGGTACTCGAGGCGCCTCAGGCCGTCGAGGATGATGGGTTTGCCGGGACGTCGCCCGACGTAGCCCACGATGCCGCACATGCGTGCTCCCTTCGGTAGGTCAGGGCGCAGATGGGCAGGCTGCGGACGGCACCCTCGAGTCGCTTTGTTCCGCCGTCACCAGCGGGTTTTGTCGACTCGATAACGACCGTGCCGGGCCGGGAGGCATCCGCCGAGTCTTTCGATGAACCTCCACCTCGTCACCCGTGCGGACCGGCCCCAAGAGGGGCTGCCGCGCGGGCCAGGCGCTCAGGTTGCTGACGGGTGTCCGCACCACCGGTCTGCTATGTCGACTGGTATTCTACCCCCTCACCTCCCGGGAGACCTCCGCCGCCCGATCTCAGTCGAAGGCCGGCGACGCGAACCCCTGCTCCGCGAAATGCTGGTCGAACGCGAGGCACTCGCGGATGTCCAGACGGCGCATGACTAGGAAGCTCA
>DASRZL010000191.1:0-9868 GCA_035686425.1 Thermoleophilia bacterium | reverse complement strand
GACGACGGCCGAGTGGGCCGGCGTCGTCAGCGCCGGCGTCGCGGGCGTGCAGATGCGCGGCAAGGCAGAGCCCGGAGACAAGACGATGGTCGACGCACTGCTGCCGGCGGAGGCCGCGCTGCGCGCCGCCGCCGGCTCCGGGGGGCCGCTGGACGCGGCGCTGCGCGCGGCGGCCGACGCCGCGGGGGACGGGATGCGCGCGACGACGCCCCTGGTCGCGCGCAAAGGGCGCGCCAGCTACCTGGGCGAGCGCAGCGCCGGTCACCAGGACCCGGGGGCGACGTCGTCCTGGCTGCTGCTCGAGACGGGAGCGCGGACGCTGGCCGACGCGACGTAGCCGTGGTCGGCCTGGTCCTCGTCAGCCACAGCGCGAAGCTCGCGGAGGGCGTCGCCGAGCTGGCCGCCCAGATGGCCGGGCCGGAGGTGCGCATCGCTACCGCCGGCGGGCTCGCCGGATCAGGCGGTGCGCTCGGCACAGACGCGACGCGGGTACTGCTGGCGCTCGAGGACGTGTGGTCCGAGGACGGTGTCCTGGTCCTCATGGACCTGGGCAGCGCCGTCCTCTCCGCCGAGCTGGCGGTGGATCTGCTGGATGAGGAGCGGAGCGGGCGTGTGCTGCTCACCGAAGCGCCACTCGTGGAGGGCGCCGTGGCGGCCGCGGTGGCGGCCGGGATCGGCGAACCGCTGGAGCAGGTCGCCGCCGCGGCCCGCGGCGGCCTGGCCGCCAAGGCCGCCCACCTCACGCCGGCGGCCGTTGGCAACGAGACCGCGGCCGACGCGGTCGGGCCGCGAACTGCGGGCGCCGCGGGGATCGACGCGGTGACCGGTCTCGCGCCCCGCGGCAGCGCGGGCCGCGAGTCGCCGCAGAAGACCCTCCGCGTCACGATCCTCAATCGCCTCGGCCTCCACGCCCGGCCGGCCGCGCTCCTCGTGCGTACCGCGGGCGGCTTCGACGCCGACGTCACCGTCGCCGACGCGGCCAGCGGACGCGGACCCGTCAGCGCTCGCAGCCTGAACGCCGTCGCAACCCTCGGCGCTCGCCGGGGCGATGACCTGGTCGTGATCGCCTCGGGACCGCAGGCGGCCGAGGCCCTCGCCGCCATCGGCCGCCTGGCTGAGGAAGGGTTCGGCGAGCCGGAGGACCTGGGCCCGCGGGAGCCCGACCCGGCGCTGATCGAGCGGGCCGATGGTGGCGCGCCCCCCGGCGAAGCTTCCACTCCGGCGCCGGCGGCCGGCAGGGTCCTCGCCGGCAGACCGGCGTCGCCGGGAGCGGCGGTGGGGCCGGCGTGCCGGTTCGGACGCAGCGGCGCGCGGCTCCCCGATGCACCCGCCGGTGAGCCGGCCGCCGAGTGGACCGCGCTGACGGGTGCGCTCGAGGCGACGGCAGTGGACGTGCTTCGGACGCGGGCGTCCGTGGCCGGTCGTGCACGCGCGCAAGACGCGGCCATCTTCGACGCCCATCTGCTCTTTCTGGAGGACGAAGCGCTGCTCGCGCCCGCCCGCCAGGGCATCTTCGAGCGCGGCGAGGCGGCGGCGGGTGCCTGGCACGAGGCAGTCGCCGCGGCGGCCGAGGCTTGGGACGCCCTCGAGGACCCGTATCAGCGAGCCCGTGTAGCCGACCTGCGCAGCGTCGGCGACCAGGTGCTCGGCTACCTGCTCGGGACAAGCGCCACGGCGTGCACGACCGGCCCAGGTGTCGTTATCGCACCGGACCTGAGCGCGGCGGAGGTCGCAGGACTGGACCTCTCCGTGGTCACTGGACTCGCCTGCGCCTTCGGCGGCCCCACGTCACACGCCACCATCCTCGCTCGCGCGCTCGGCCTGCCGGCCGTCGTCGGCGCGGGCGCCGAGCTCCTTGCGGTGGCCGAAGGTACGCTCCTCGCTGTCGACGGCGACGCCGGCACCGTGACCGTGGAGCCGGCGCCCGACGCGGTCGCGGCGGTGGCCCAGCGCAGGCAGATTCGCCAGCGAGAGTCCGTCGCGACCCGGGCGGCCGCCGGCCGGGCCGCGGTCACGCGCGACGGGGCAGGAGTGCGCGTCGAGGCCAATATCGCGGGGCCGGAGGAGGCACGGGCGGCCGTGGCGGCGGGCGCCGACGGCGTCGGCCTCCTGCGCACCGAGTTCCTGTTCCTCGGGGCCACCGCCATGCCGGACGAGGACGAGCAGGCGGCCTCCTACGCCGCCGTGGCGGCGGCGCTGCAGGGCCGCCCCCTGACGATCCGCACGCTCGACGCAGGCGCCGACAAGCCGCTCCCGTACCTCCCCATGCCCCCTGAGTCGAATCCCTCCCTCGGCGTGCGCGGCCTCCGGCTTGGCCTTGCTCGCCCCGAGCAGTTGCTCTGCCAGCTCCGCGCCGTGCTTCGCGTCGCCGCGATGTACCCGGTGCGCGTCATGTTCCCGATGGTGGCCACCGTCGAGGAGGTGCGCCACGCCCGGGAGCTCGTGGTCGAGGCCCGGGCTGCTCTCTCAGGGCGGGGCGTCGCCGTCCCCGCCCGCCTCGAGGCGGGCATCATGCTCGAGATCCCGTCGGCCGCCCTCGTCGCCGCGAAGCTGGCGCCGCTCGTCGACTTCTTCTCCGTGGGCACCAACGACTTGACGCAGTACACGCTCGCGGCGGAACGAGGCAACGCCGGCGTCGCCGCCCTGGCCAATCCCTTGCACCCGGCCGTGCTGCAGCTCATCGATCGCACGGTCCGGGCCGCCGCCTCGGCCGGACGAGGAGTCGCCGTGTGCGGCGAGCTCGCCGGCGACTGCCTTGCCGTGCCGCTGCTGCTGGGCCTCGGCGTCCGGGAGCTCTCCATGAACCCTGTCGCCATCCCGGCTGCCAAGGAGGCCGTGCGAGGCACGGACACGGCCGCTGCCCGCCGGTTGGCCGGCGAGGCGCTCGAAGCGGACTCGGCCGCCGCCGTCACAGAGCTTCTCGCGGCGGCGGCTCAAGGCACGCCCGGCATGGAGGCGTCCCCGGCCGGGTAGGGCCATGACGTGAACATCGACGCCACCGACACCTTGCATGTCCTCGTTCTGCTGGGAAGCCTGCGGCGCGGCTCCTACAACCGCATGACTTACGCCGCGGCGACGGAGCTCGCGCCGCCGGTCATGACCTTCACCGAGGCCGACCTCCGCTCCCTGCCCTTCTACGACGACGACCTGCGCCAAGACGAGGGCTATCCCCCGCCGGCCCAGCTTCTGCGAGACGCCATCGCCGCAGCCGACGGCGTCCTCATCGTCGCCCCCGAGTACAACCATTCGGTGCCGCCGGTGCTCAAGAACGCCATCGACTGGGCGTCGCGGCCTCCCGACCAGCCGTTCAAGGACAAGCCGGTCGCGATCATGGGGGCGTCCACGGGGAGGTTCGGCACAGTGCGCATGCAGAGCCACCTGCGGCAATCGCTCGAGTCGCTCGAGGCGCAGCCGATGGTCAAGCCGGAGGTCATGGTCGCCTTCGCGCGGACGGCGTTCGACGACGAGGGTCGCCTGGTCGACGAGAAGGCCCGCGGGGCCATCGAAGCCCAACTGCGCACGTTCGCCGACCACATCCGGCGATCCCGCGGCCGCTGACGCGGCGAGCCGGCCGCGGCTGCGGCCAGCTGCGAACCGGTCTCGTCGAGGCGTCGATGGTGCGCGGAGGGTCGAGGTCCACGCTCATCGCGCGACCGTCCGCGGCGCCCCTCGAGCGTCCGCGCTCACAGGTGACTTACCCTCTACCTTACGGTGAGGGTTCCTGACACGGCACCGTGCGCGAGCTAGCCGGTCGACGCGCCGCGGCTGGCCTCCTGAGCATCGCGCCAGTGCCGCCGGCAGGCGGGCGCCAGATACCACTCGCCCGACTCCGCCTGCAACGGTATCCGGATCACGTCAGGGTCTCCTGCGTCGGGCAGCGGCAGACCGCACGTGTAGCAGTGCTGCTGCTCGTGCTCGTCGCCTTCACTGAAGAACGGGAACAGCGGCTCCTCCACGGCTCCTCCTTGCGGTGATGCCCGGCGACGCCGGGCGGGGCCGACAAGCTCTCAATGTAGGCTGGAGAGACACGAAAGGCAACGTTTGCCTTGAAGCGCCACGGCGATGATGCGAGGGTTGCGCCGGTGCGGCGCGACGGAGCTGTCGCGCGAACCCGACGGTGGAGCGCCTCGCCGCACCGGCCCGCGACCCGCGACCGCTGGAGTGAACGATGGCGATCCTGCTCGACTCTGCCTCCCTGGACGACGCGGCGGCGGCCGCGAGGCTCGGCTTCGTCCGCGGCATCACCACGAATCCGGCGCTGACCGCGCGAGAGACGAAGGAGCCGCTCGCGCACCTCGCTCGCCTGCTCGAGACGTTTCCCGAGGGCCCTATCTGCTACCAGCCGACGTGCAGTACCTACGACGAGATGAACGAGCAGGCGCGGAGCGCTGCCGCCCTCGCGCCCGACCGCGTCGTCGCCAAGCTGCCGGCCACGCTGGAGGCGATCACGCTGGCGACGGCGCTGAAGAAGGAGGGCATCCGGAGTGCGCTCACGGCTGTCTACTCGCCGGCGCAGGCGCTGCTCGCGCACGAGGCCGGCTGCGTCTGGATCATCCCGTACGTGGACCGCGCCGCGCGGCACTCGGCCGGCGCGGTCGTGATGGAGCAGGCGGCGATCCTGGACCAACTGGACAGCAGCACGCGCATCCTCGCCGCCAGCCTCAAGACTGCGACGCAGGTCGTGGAGGCCGTCCTCGACGGCGCCCACGACATCACGGCGCCGCTCGAGGTGCTGCGCGGCTTGCCCGCGCACCCCCTGACGGAGTCCGCGGTGCGCGAGTTCGCGGCGCACTGGCAGTCCTGACGCGCGCAGCCCGCTGACGAACGCCGCGGGCGTGCCGTCCGCGGCGTCGTCCGCCTTCTACCGTGCGCCTACGGCGTCGTCCTCCGTGGCGCGGCGGCGCGCCGCGGGCCGCTGCGCCGTCCGGTCAGGCCGGCGCTTGGGCAGATCGTGCGAGAGCGCCCGGTACGAGGCGGCGAAGACGACGGCCGCCAGCGCCGCGATCGCGGTGACCATGTACACCGGCTTGGACGCGTCGGTCCCCGCCAGCGCCGCGTGGATGCTCACTCCCCAGAAGACCACGTAGCTCACGATGTGGACGTCGCGCCACCACCTCTTGGAGAGGCGCTTCATCGCGAGCGCGGTCACCTCGACGGCGACGAGCAGGTACAGCGCTACGATGCCGAACGCGAGCGCCGTGGGCCGCCACGAGCTGGAGTAGGGCACGAGCAGATCGACCACGTTGAGCTTCGCGTAGGCGTCGAACAACAGCGTGAAGAGGTGCCCGGCGACGAAGAAGAAGGTGAGCCCGGCAAGCCACCGGTGCATGGCGAGGAGCCAGGCATTGCGCCGCCACCGGGGGAAGAGGTCCGAGGCGAGCACGATCCCCCAGAGCACCGACGCGGTCAGCATGAGCCACGCGACGATGCCCGCGGATCGCGAGAGGTACCACCAGATCTGAGGATTCACGCTGCGCTCCATTCGGTCGCGCCGGCGCATTGCAGCGCCGGGCTCATTGTCGTGACCCCGCCGAGGGTCGTGGCGATCCCGTCGAGCCCATGGCGCTCGAGGTAGGCGAGCGCCCGCTCCGAGCCGCACAGGAGCGCCGCGGTGGCGTGCACCTCGGCCTCCCATCCGGCACGCGCGAAGACGGTGACCGCGGCGAGGTCGGTCGTCGCGCACTCGCCGGAGACGGGGTCGATGACGTGGTGACGGCGGTCGCCGTCCTGGGTCCACACGCGCGAGAGGGTGCTCGACGTCGCGACCCCGCCGGAGCCGAGCGCGACCGTCAGAAGGTCGCGCGAAGCGTCGAGCGGATCCTCGACGGAGACCTGCCAGCCGATCGCCGCCGGCGGCGTGCCGGCGGCGGCGAGGTCGCCGCCGACGCCGACCAGCGCGCCCGCGACGCCCCGCTCGAGAAGCTCGGTGACGACGAGGTCGGCGGCCAGTCCCTTGCCGACCCCGCCGGGGTCGATGCCGACGCCGGCGGGGACGGTCACGGCCGGCGCCGAGTGATGGATCGCGACGTCGGCGATCGTGCCGCCGTGGACCGGGAGGCCGGCCACGACGCTCGTCCTGCCGGAGCCGTCGACGCTGGCGAAGTAACCGGCCGCGTTGATGGCGGAGAGCAGGGTCGGATCGTAGCGTCCACCCGTCGTGCTCCACGCCCGCTTCATCGTCGTGAGCAGACCGACCGTGTCGGGTGAGACGACCACGAGCGCGTCGGGCGTCGCGTTCAGCCGCGAGACGTCACTCTCCGGTAGAAACCGGCTCCAGCGGCGCTCGAGTTCCTCCAGACGGCTCCGGGCGAAGCGCTCGGCGCCGGGCGCCGGGTCGACCAGGATCACCTGCGCGTCACTCGCCATGACGCGGAACCTGGACTCAGCGACTGCCACTGGTGGTGGCCACCGGCGCCGAGGCGGCAGGAGCCGAGTAGGAACCCGCGTAGGAGCCGCCCGAGCCTCCGGACGAGGGCGCGCCGACCGTGTTCACGACGGCGTGAGGCGTCAGGACGATCGGCTTCCTCACGTTCGCGGCCGCGATCCTCCCCGGTGACGTCGCGGGCCCTTGACGCAGACCCTTCGCGGTGCGCGTGGCGTCGAGTACGGGCGCCGGAGCCGGGTCCGCCGCGGAGTCCGCGGAGGCGCGGCCGCTCGCCACCTGCATGTTGGCGGCCAGGCCGACCATCGCGGCGATCCCGATGCCGGCCGCCGCGATCCGACCGCCGACGACGCCGCGCCGGCGACGCGCGGGGCGCGCGCCGGTTTCTTGCGGGCGTGCCTCGAGAGGCGGCGCGACGCGGTCGTCCGGGGTGCGCGAGGGGCGCCTGCGTTCGTCAGTCATCCGCTTCTCCTCCTCCGTGGGAACCGCCCTCGTCGGACTCGCCGCCGGCGGGGGTGGCGGCGGGGGGCGCGGGCGCCGCACTGGCCACCACGGACGTGGAGCCGCCGGACGACGACGGCACGACCTTGGTGACGGGGTGGTCGACCTTGGCCGTCAGCTTGCCGTGCCGGCCGACGGCGGCCACGAACGTGTAGGTGTCGGAGCCGCGGCGGAACGTCACGGTCAGCTTCCGGTCGCCTGTCTGCGCCAGCTTCCAGGTCCAGTGCCGCTTGGCGCTCGCGTCGACGAAGCGCACCGCCTTCTTGGAGAAGGCGACCTTGACGGTCCCGGCCTTCTTGATGATGTACTCCTGGGTCGCGCGCTCCCGGGCGGCGCCCGCCGGCCTCTCTGCGGTGAACTGCTGCACCGGCTGCGCGTTGCTGAGCCGCGCGACCGACGCGGTGGTCAGCTCGCCCACGGGCTTCGAGTCGGCGGCGGTGAGGATGCCGAGGTTGGCGCCGACGGCGATGGCCCCGGCGAAGACCACTGCGGCGATCGAGCCGGCGGTGATCAGTGCGGTGCGATGTCTCATTCGTGGCTCCCTTCTCGAGCGGTGGGCTCGAAGACTCGTCGACGAGGACCGTACATGCCGCGCCCCCAGCGTCCGGCCAGCGGCAGTCAAGCATTCGGCAAAGGACGGTTACGGTTTGGCAACAAGGCGCTCCATGGGCGAACATGGGTCGATGCGCATCCTGGTAGTAGAGGACGATCCGACCATCGCTGAGCCGCTGCGTGCAGGTCTGCAGCGTGAAGGCTTTGAGATCGAGCTGGCCGGCACCGGAGCCGCGGCACTCGCGACCGCGGACTACGATCTGGTGCTCCTCGACCTCGGCCTGCCCGACATGAACGGAACGGACGTGTGCCGCCGGCTGCGCGAGCGGTCCGAGGTGCCGATCATCGTCGTCACCGCGCGCGGCGACGAGATCGACCGGGTGATCCTCCTCGAGCTGGGCGCGGACGACTATGTAGTCAAGCCGTTCGGGTTCCGCGAGCTCGTGGCGCGGATTCGCGCCGTCCTGCGACGCACGGGCGGCGGCGAGCTCCAGGCGCCGCCCGAGGCGCACATCGAGGTCGGGCTCCTCACGATCGATACGAGAACGCGGGGCGTGACCTACGATGGTCGTCCGATCATGCTCACGCCGAAGGAGCATGACCTGCTCGTCTACCTGGCGCGGGACCCCGGCGCCGTCCTCACCCGCAAGCAGCTCATCGAGGATGTCTGGGACCAGAACTGGTGGGGACCCACCAAGACGCTCGACGTCCACATCGCCTCGCTGCGCAAGAAGCTCGCGCCCGAGCTCATCGAGACGGTGCGCGGGGTGGGCTTCCGCCTCGTCGAGCCCCCCGCGTCGTGACGCGCCGGCTGCTGCTCGGCTACCTGCTGGCCGCAGTCGTCGTCCTGCTCGTCCTCGAGATCCCCCTCGCCATCTTCTACCAGCAGCGCGAGATGACCGGGCTCGAGCACGACGTGGAGCGCGACGCCACCGTCCTCGCCGGGTACTACGAAGAGGCGCTCGAGGGGGGCACCGTTCCGAACCCGGTGCCCGCCGACGCCTACGCACGCCGCGCCGGTGTGCGCGTGGTCATCGTCGATCAGGCCGGCATCTCGCTGATCGACACGTCCGGAAACGCCGGACGCGACTTCTCGACCCGCCCGGAGATCAAGACGGCGCTTGGCGGTGACCGGGCCGTCGGGACCCGCTACTCCGACACGCTGGACACCGATCTGCTCTACGTCGCGGTGCCCGTGAGCTCCGGGGGGCAGGTGCACGGCGCCGTCAGGCTGACCCTTGACAAACAGGAGGCCAATGCGCTCGTCCGCGGCTACTGGACGGGCCTCGTCGGTGTGGCGGTCGTCGTGCTCATCGCCATGGCCGGCATCGGCTGGGCCATCGCCCGCTCGGTCACCAGGCCCCTCCGTCGGCTCGACGCCGCGGCGGCGCGCTTCGCCACGGGGGACCTCGCGCCCTCCGAGCCGG
The DNA here is from genome assembly GCA_035686425.1 of Thermoleophilia bacterium. GTDB lineage: Bacteria > Actinomycetota > Thermoleophilia > UBA2241 > UBA2241 > CAIXSE01. Next base: position 1,006 of record DASRZL010000191.1, on the reverse strand, counting down.
ATCCCTCAGCGCCCCCCGAGATCGCCGTCCTCGGCGCCACCATGAACACGATGGCCGAGCGCCTCAAGCGACTCCTCGCCGAGCAGCGGGAGTTCGTCGCCGACGCCTCCCACCAGCTGCGCACGCCGCTCACTGCCCTCAGGCTGCGCCTCGAGAACCTGCAGAGCGCCGCAACCACGGCGGAGGATGAGGAGGCCCTGAGCGCCGCGATCGACGAGACCAACCGGCTGGCCGGTCTCGTGGCCGATCTCCTGCAGATGGCCAGGGCCGAAGAAGCCGCCGCACCGGAGCCGGTGGACCTCGTCGACCTCGCCGCCGACCGCGCGGACACCTGGTCGGCCATCGCCGACGCCGCCGGGGTCGTGCTCGACTACTCCGCGCCCGCCGGCCCCGTGTGGGCCGCGGCCGTCCCCGGTGGTGTGGAACAGATCCTGGACAACCTCATCGACAACGCCGTGACCGCGTCGCCGCCGGGGTCGCGCGTCGCCGTGACGGTCGTCCGTGGGGGAGCCGCCCATGCGCTCACCGTCGCCGACGAAGGGCCCGGCCTGAGCGACGAGTTCAAAGCGCGCGCCCTCGACCGCTTCTGGCGCGCCGATCGTTCATCACCCGGAACGGGGCTGGGCCTCCCCATCGCCGCGACGCTGGCGAAGGCGTCGGGCGGTTCTCTGGAGCTGGCCGACAGTCCGTCTGGCGGGCTCCAGGCTAAGGTCAGCCTGCCCGCGGTGTCGCCGGCAGACCGGACGTGATCAACCGACCACCGGTTCGGCGCGTGAACCCTCAATCGGAGAATGAGACTTCTCACCCGCGCGGCCGGGTGCTACCGTGGGCCACGATGAGGGCCGTGCGGACATATCGGGCCAGGCTGCTCGTCGTGCTGACGAGCCTGGCCCTCTTGCTCCTGCTCCTGGCGCCGGCCGCGGCGACGGCCGGCCTCAAGCAGAAGATCACCGCCGCCCTCGCGCGCCAGGGGATGGGCGGCTCCGGCACCTCCGTGGCCGTCTAC
>DASRZL010000190.1:0-3375 GCA_035686425.1 Thermoleophilia bacterium | reverse complement strand
GAGCAGCTCGCCACGGCGCTCGAGTCCGGACCGCTCAGCGGCCACCTGCTCACCACCATGAGCGGCACCGCGCCGGAGGAGATCCCGGTGCAGGTCGAGAGCCTCGTCGACTACTCCTGGGGCTCGCTCATCCTCTTCGAGGCCACCGGACCGCAGATCGAGAAGATCGGCGGCATCGCCGCGGGCATGAGCGGCAGCCCCATCTACGTCGACGACGCCGGCGTGGACAAGCTCATCGGCGCGCTGTCCTACGGCGATTGGTTCACGCTCGGCGGCATGGGTCTGGCCACGCCGATCCAGTACATGGCCGCCATCGAGGAGAACTACCCCGTGGGCGCGCTGGCGGCGCTGGAGGCCCCGCGTCCGCCGGCAGCGGGCACGTACGCGCTCGACGAGCCGGTGAAGACGTCTGAGGGCGTGGTCAGCAGCGTCGTTGTGGCCCGCAGCGCCAAGGCCGCCGCGAAGGTCGAGGCCACCAGCGGCCAGACCGTGATGGCGCCGCTCGGCATCCTCGAGATCGGCGGCGCCCGGCCGGGCAGCAAGGCGTTCGAGCGGATCGCCGCCAAGTTCGCGAAGACCGGCCTGCTGGTCAAGGCGGCGAGCGGCAGCGGAGACTGGACGGGCGCGCCCACCCCGGCCCTCGAGGCAGGGTCGCCGTGCGCCATCCTCTTCTCCCAGGGCGCCGTCTGGGTCGGAGCCGCCGGCACGGTCACCTACGTCAACGACGACGCGGCGATGCTCTTCGGCCACCCGTTCGAGCAGCTGGGCGCGATCGACGCGGTGCTCACGGGCGGCGACGTGCAGGGCGTCTGGGCCAGCAGCTACACGCCGTACAAGCTGATCGCCCCACGCGACGTCAAGGGCACGTGCGTGCAGGACCGCAACTGGGGCGTCGAGGCGCATCTCGGCCAGACTCCCGACGTGTTCCCCGTGACCACGACGGCGAACCTCGTGGATCGCTCCCTCTCGGTGCACGACCAATCCGGCGTCAGCGAGTGGCTGGTCACCTCCGATACGTTCGCGACGCTGCCCGGCAGCATCGTCGGCGAGGTCGTCTACCAGGCTCTGGACCAGTACTCCTTCCCGGGGAGCGCCACGACGACGACGACCGTGGTCGTCTCCGACAGCACGGGGACCTACACCGTGAAGCACGACAACCTCTGGACCAGCACCTACGACGTCTCGTACCAGACCGGCAGGGATGCCAGCTCGGCCCTCATGCAGCTCGTGGCCAACCCCGATGGGGTGCTCCAGCCACGGATCGAGTCCGTCGAGGTGGTCACCGATGTATCCGCGACGCCACGGTCGGCGCGCATCGCCGGCGTCACCCTGCCCGACGGCATCAGTGTGGGCGACAACCGGGTGCTCATCAACTACTACCGCTACGGCTCGGCCACCCCCCAGACCGTGCAGGGGACGCTGTCCATCCCCAAGGGCATGTCGCTGTACGGGCGCTTCACGGTCACGCCGGCGAGCTGGGACCAGTGGGGTGGCGGCTGGTGCAGCTGCTGCAGCTTCGACACCGGGGGCATTGGCACCGGTGGCGCACCGCAGAAGCTCGCCGACGTCGTCGAGTCGCTCAACGCGCTGCCCCGGAACAATGATCTGCTCGTCTCCTACGAGCCGAACGGCAGCAGCTCGGACAGTGGGGACGAAGGAGGAACGACGGGCGTCGAGGTCATCGTGCCGACGGACTACGTCTTCGACAGCTACTTCTCCCAGACGACCGCGCGGATCACGGTCCAGGCCCAGCCGAAGAAGGTCGCCTACCGCGGCGCGGTGCACCTCACCGGCATGGTGCGCGGCTCCGAGGATGTGGACGTGAGCATCTACCGGCAAAACGTCGACTCTGCTACGCCGGTGCTCGTGGACACCGTGAAGGCCACGGCCAGGCGAGGCAACGCGTACTTCCAGGCGGTCGTCCCGGGGCTCAGGAAGAACGCCACCCTCATCGCCCGCACCGAGGCCACCGAGGCGGCGCTGCCCGGGAGCGCCTCGACGGATGTGAAGGTCCGCGCCAAGCTGTGGCTGTCCGGAACGTCCCGGCTCACGGTCCACGTGAGGCCGGGCGACGCCAGCGGCACGGCCAGGCTGCAGCGGTCCAAGAGCGGCCGCTGGGTGGACTACAGGACCGTGAAGATCAAGGCCGGCAAGGGCTCCACGAGGCTGCCCAAGGGCAGACACACGCTGCGCGTCAAGTTCTCGGGCAGCCCCCTCTGCGCCGCCGCGACCTCCAGGACGTACACGATCGTCGTGAAGTGAGTCCGGGCCGGCCGCCGGCGGCTCCCACGGTCGCCGGCGGCCGGCCCCTGCGTTTCCGCAGGCCCCCTCCGTATCCGCCGGCCCCCTCCGTATCCGCCGGCCGCCGCCGGCGACGATTGCCGTGGCCTCAGCCAGGGTAGCAAGCGGCTGTGTCCCGACGAGACGAACGAGGACGACGATGACAAATCAGTCTGACGGATCACCGGCAGCAGACCACAGCCGCGAGGTCGCACCCTTCGGCTCCTGGCGCTCGCCGGTGACGGCGAAGCTGATGGCCGAGGGCGGCGTCACCACGATGTGGCCGCAGAGCGTCGGCGAGAGCCTCTACTGGACCGAGATGCGTCCCCTCGAGGACGGCCGCTACGTCGTCGTGCGACGCGCGCCCGGCGGCGAGATCGCCGACGTGACGCCGCCCGGCGCGAGCGCCCGCACGCTGGTGCACGAGTACGGCGGCGGCATGTACCTCGCCTTCCGGCCTGCGGACGGCGGCGAGAGCGTCATCTTCAGCGAGCAAGAGGACCAGCGCCTGTACCGGCAGGACCTGCCGGCGACCGCCGGCGCGAACGGCAGAGACATGGACGGAGAGCCCGGCTGGAGCGCGCCACGTGCCATCACGGCGGCCCCGCCGGCCGACCGCGCCCACCGCTACGCCGATGGGCGCGTCACCCCGGACGGCCGCCTGTTGGTGAGCGTGCGCGAACGGCACGAGGCCGACGGCTCGGTGGTCAACGAGCTGGTCACGTTGCCCACCGACGGGCCGGACCCGCCACAGGTCGTCGCCTCCGGCCACGACTTCTACGCCGCCCCCAGGCTCAGCCCGGACGGGCGACGCCTCGCCTGGATCTGCTGGGACCACCCGCTCATGCCGTGGGACGGCACCGAGCTCTGGACGGCCGAGCTCGCCGGAGACGGCTCGCTCGCCGGTGAGCGCCCCGTCACCGGCGGGCCGGAGGAGTCGATCCTCCAGCCGCTCTGGAGCCCCGCCGGCGATCTTTGGTTCGCGAGCGACCGCACCGGCTGGTGGAACCTGTACGCGGTCACGCCCGACGGGGGCTCAGACACCGAGGCGACCCGGGAGCGACAGCTCGTCGACCTCCCCGCAGAGTTCGCAAA
>DASRZL010000189.1:0-53636 GCA_035686425.1 Thermoleophilia bacterium | reverse complement strand
CTACGTGGTCGAACTCCGTCGTCGCGAACGTGTTCCAGGGGATCAGGGTCTGGAAGCCGGCGATGCGCCCGCCCGCGGTCTCGGCCACGTGCAGGAACGACCGCTGCGGCAGTCCCTCGATGTAGGCGCGCTCCTCCTCGACGGTGACGGTGGTGTCGAGGAGCGTCGGGCTGCCGCCGCGGATGACGCCGTTGAGCACACCGGCCACGGCGGCCGCATCGTCGGGCCCGGCCGTGCGGACGGCGATGCCGGCCTCCCCGCTCACGCCGCCGGCCTCCGCATGACGACCATGATCTCCATCTCGTCCAGCTCGACGGGCCGGCGCCCCCACGCGCCGGCCGTCCCGCCCCACACGTGCTCGACGTCGAAGCCGGCCGTGCGGCAGAGCAGCGCGAGCTCGCTGGGCACGTAGCCGCGCTCGCGCACGGGCAGGCTGCGCGGCCCGTCGTCGGCCTGCCACTCCATCTCGTACGACTGCGTGATCGTGGCGGGGTCGAAGGCGCCGCGCTCGACCTGGTCCGGCGTCGCGTCGCGCACCATGCGCAGGCCGTTGAGCGCCGTGATCACGAAGGGCGCGCCCGGCCGCAGGGCGGCGAAGCCGCGCCGCAGCACCGCGGCGTCGTGCTCGAGCGGATCGTCGCCGCCGATGAGGCCGAAGGAGCCCTCGCAGAGACACACGGCCGCGTCAAACGCGCGGCCGAGGTCGAACGACGTCGCGTCGGCCTGTACGAGCGCCAGCTCGACGCCGGCCGCGGCGGCCGCGGCGCGGGCCTCGGCCAGCATGCCGCCCGAGATGTCGAGCCCGGTCACCCGGAGGCCGCCACGAGCCAGCTCCACGGCGTGGCGGCCGGTGCCGCAGCCGATGTCCAGCACCGAGGCGCCGGGCTCGAGACCAAGGACTTCGACGAGAAACGCAGCCTCGCGCACGCTGTCGGTGGTGAAGACCTCGTTCATGTACTGGGGCGCGTAACTGTCGAAGAACTCACGCCAGACGTCGTCGCTCATGCCTCTCCTTCCACGGACACCTCCATTCTCTCAGGAGCGGCGGCCGAGGGCGAGGGGCGGACGATGGCGCACCGCCCGAGCCCGGGCGCGATAGACTGCGATACATGCAGCCTCGGAGCGCCCGCATCCGCGCCGCACGGCCCACCGACGCCGCCGCGCTCGCCGTCCTCAGCACCGAGCTCGGCCACGCGCTGACCGAAGCGCAGGTCCGCCAGCGCCTGCGCCTCTTGGACGACCCCGAGCGAGAGCTCATCGCGGTCGACGCCCCGGACGGACTTGCCGGCTTCATCGATATCCCCGTACAGCGCTTCGTGGAGACGGACCCATTCGGCGAGATCGGGGGGCTCGTGGTCGCGAAGCCGCACCGCGGCAAGGGCCTCGGCCGCGCACTCCTCGTCGCGGCAACCGCCTGGTGCCGCGAGCGCGACCTCGAGGAGATGTGGATGCGCGCCAACCTCTTCCGCGTCGGCGCGCACGGTTTCTACGAGGCGATCGGCTGCCGCGTGGTCAGGGACCAGCGCTTGTACGCGTACCCGCTGTGAAGCGCATCGTCCTCGGCGACTGCCTCAACGTCCTGGGCGGCCTGGAGGACGGTTGCGCCCGCCTCGTCTACCTCGACCCGCCGTTCAACACGGGCAAGGTGCAGCAGCGCACGCGCCTGCGCACGGTCCGCGACCCGGACGGCGACCGCACGGGCTTCAAGGGCGAGCGCTACCGCACGGAGGTCCTCGGGAGCACGGCCTGGAAGGACGCCTACGACGACTACCTCGGGTTCCTCGCGCCGCGGCTCGAGCAGGCGCGGCGCGTCCTCGCCCCGGACGGCTCCCTGTTCTTCCACATCGACCCGCGCGAGGCGCACTACTGCAAGGTGCTGCTCGACGAGCTCTTCGGGCGCGCCTCGTTCATCAACGAGATCGTGTGGGCCTACGACTACGGCGCGCGACCCAGGAAACGCTGGCCGGCCAAGCACGACACGATCTTCTGGTACGCGCGCGACCCGTCCCGCTACGTCTTCCGCTACGACGACATCGACCGCGTGCCCTACCTCGCGCCGAGTCTGGTCGGACCGGAGAAAGCGGCCCGCGGCAAGACCCCGACCGACGTGTGGTGGCAGACGATCGTGAGCCCCACCGGGGCCGAGAAGACCGGCTACCCGACGCAGAAGCCGCTCAAGATCCTCGAGCGCATCGCGCGCGTGCACTCCGACCCGGGCGACCTGGTCGTCGACCCCTTCGCAGGCAGCGGCACCACCGGGGAGGCGGCTGCGAGACTCGGAAGGGAGTATCTGCTGATCGACACGAACCCCGAAGCCGTCCGGGTCATGGCGGACCGGCTCGCGTGGGACGGCCCGGAGGTCGTGCACGCTCCCGGGCCGGACCACGAGCCGCCGGCGGAGGTCGTTCCCTCCTCCTGAAACGTTACGGGGCCGGCTCCTCGCGGAGCCGGCCCCGGTGACATCATGCGTCGCCGAGCAGGATCACTCGGGGACGATCGCCTCACTCGGGCAAGACTCGACGCACGTTGCGCAGTCGTCGCACTTCTCCGGGTCGATCACGTAGATCGGGTCGTCCTCGGAGATCGCTTCGTTGGGGCACTCGTCGACGCAGGCGCCGCATGCGAGGCACTCATCCGTGATCTTGTAGGCCATGTGGTTCTCGTCACCTCCTGTTGGCGCGCTGCGAACGCAGTACGCGCGGGATTCCAGAGTCCATTTAGGGGCATGGCACGGACGAAGTCAAGAAGGCCCCGAGCCTGTGCGGGCGGGAGGCGAGCAGACGATCCGGCTTCCGCCGGCGACGTGAGTCCGAGGCTCCGCGCCGCGTCTTGGTCAACCCGGCGTGTCCTCGGGAAGGAGCTCCGTGAGCGCCAGCGCCGCAGCGCCGATGAACCCGGCGTCCGGGCCGAGAGCCGCCGGGACGACGCGCACGCGATCGCGCGCCGGCGGCAGACCGCGGGCGGCGAGGACGCGACGGGCGGGTGCGAAGAGGAGCTCGCCCGCCGCCGCGGCGCCGCCACCGATCACGATCACCTCGGGGTCGAAGATGTTGGTGAGCGTGACGAGGCCGGCGCCCAGGTACTCGCCGACGCGCTCCAGCACCGTCATCGCCGCCGCGTCGCCCTCCTGGGCTAGACTGGTGAGCAGCTGGCTATCGACAGTGTGCCCGGCGGCGAGGGCGCGGCCCAGCGCGGAGTCCGGCTCCAGCCGGGCGGCCGCCATCGCCGCCGCTCCCATCGCGGGACCGGCGACGTAGGCTTCGAGACAGCCTTTGCCGGGACAGTTGGCCGGGCACTCGGGACCGGCGACGTCGATGATGATGTGACCGAGCTCCGCGGCCGCGCCGCTGGCGCCACGGTAGGGGCGGCCGCCACTGATGATGCCGCCGCCCACTCCCGTCCCGAGCGTCAACATGAGCATCTCGCTCGTGCCGAAACCGGCGCCGTAGACATGCTCGCCGATCGCCGCCGCGGTCGCGTCGTTGTCGATCACGACCGGCACACCGAAATGCCGCTCGAGCCGATCGCGCAGCGGTACGTCGGTCAGCGGCAGATTGACCGATTCGACGACGCGGCCGCCGGCGAAGTCCACCATGGAGGCGACTCCCACGCCGATGCCCTCGGCCAGACCCCGGCCGCGCTCGAGGCCGGCAAGGCACGCGAAGATGCCGTCGAGGCAGGCCTCCGCGGAACTCACATCCGTCGGCATCGTGAACCGGTCGATCACCTCGGGCGTCTCCACCTCGGCGCGCGTGCGCGCACCGGGCGCGGGCAGACGCCCGCGCAACAGGGCGGCGGCGACCTTGGTGCCCCCGATGTCGACGCCGATGATGGTGCGCTCCGGGCTGATCACGCCCCGGAGCTTACCATGGTGTAGACTCGAGCCTAGAGGAAACGCCCGCTCACGGGCGTAGTCTGATGCAGCGCCCGGCGCCCCGCCCCCGAGACCACACACAGCGACGTCGCGCGTGTCCGCGGGCCGAGGCGCCACCCTATGACGAGACAGGACGACGACAGAGAAGGGGCCAAGCCCTACAAGACCTACAAGGCGCGCCGCCCCCGGCGGAGCCAGGTCGACGAGGAGCTCGCCGGAGCGCGCCCGGCGCGCGAGCGCTCGTCGGCCGACGGCCGAGCCTCCCGCGACGCGAGCGCGTCCGCCTCTCCGCCGCCGGACGACAAGGCGTATCGCACGTACGGACAATCGCCGGACGACGAGCGCAAGGCTGGCAAGCCGCGCGAGAAGAAGGCCGCCGGCACCGGTCCCCGCCGCCGGCGCCGCTTCCGCTGGTGGTACATCCCCGTCGGCGCCTTCGCCGTCTTCGCGATCGCCGGTGTCGTCCTCACGGTTCTGGCATGGCCCGGATACCAGAAGTTCGACCGGTCTGTGGACAAGGCCAACAAGCGTATCGACAAGAGGACCCGCGCCGCATTGAGCCCCGACGAGGGCTGGATCTGGCGCAACGGCACGACCCTGCTGCTTCTCGGCGTCGACAGCAAGGCCGGGGAGCCGGCGCGTTCCGACACCATCCTGCTGATGCACTTCGATCCCGAGACGCACACCATCAACCAGCTCTCGATCCCCCGGGACACCCGCGTCGACATCCCCGGGCGCGGCACGGACAAGATCAACGCCGCGATGTTCTGGGGAGGATCCTCGCTTGCCGTGAAGACCGTGGAGCAGTTCACGGGAGTCCCCATCAACCACGTGATGATCGTGAACTTCCAGGGCTTCCCGCGTCTCGTCAACGCGGTCGGCGGCGTGGACATGATGGTTCCCAAGACGATCACGACCACGGCGGGCAGTAACGCCCGCACCGTGGTCTACGAGAAGGGCATGAACCACTTCGACGGCAAGAACGCGATGCTCTACGTGCGCATCCGATACGCGGACGACGACTTCCACCGCGCGTCGCGCCAGCAGACGTTCGTGCAGGCGCTCCAGACGAAGATCGCCAAGCCGTCCAACATCACCAAGCTGCCGGAGATCGGCAAGAAGTTCATGAGCGGCGTCGCGACCGACCTCACGACCAACCAGATCCTGGAGCTCGGCTACCTCAAGTGGCGCTCGAGCGGCGGCAAGAAGCTCGTGATGAAGGGCACGGCGGACTATGAAGGCGGCACGGCCTACGTGCTCCCGCCCGACGAGGCAAGGCGCGAGAAGCTGATCAGGCGCTTCCTCGGCGAGTGACGCCGGGCTCCCCGGAGTAGCTGACCGCGAGGAGAGCCAGACCACGAGCCGGCGCCGTCTGACCCATTCTGAGACGCTCGCCGGAGGCGAGCGCATCCTCGAACTCCTCGAGCGTCATGCGTCCCTGCGCCACGTCGATCATCGAGCCGACGGCGACGCGCACCATGTTGTGGAGAAAGCTGCCGGCGGTGATCTCGAACCGCCATCGCCGTCCCTCACCGTCGGGCGTCGGGCCCGCGTCGATCCACGCCGCGGCCGTCACCTCTCGGACGCATGAGTGGTAGAGAGCCGCGGACGGGGTGAGAGCGGCGAAGTCCCGGCGTCCGGGCAGCAGCCTTGCCGCGGCCGCCAGCGCCCCCCCATCCACACCGCCGCGCAGCGCCCAGACGAAGGCGCGCTCGCGCACCGGCTTGACCGCGGTCGCCCACACGTCGTACGCGTAGCTCCGCGAGGCCGCCTCGCGCGCGACGAATCCGGGCGCGGCGGGAGCGACGCGCAACACGCCGATGTCCGGCGGCAGGAGTGCGTTCAGAGAGAGCCGAAGCCGCTCAGGTGTGAGGTCGAGGCGGGCGCAAGAGAACGATGCCACCTGGGCCCACGCGTGCACTCCGGCATCCGTCCGCCCGGCGACGTTCAGGCGCACCGGCTCTCGAAGGACGGTCGCGAGCGCCTCTTCCAGCAGACCCTGGATCGTCCTGTGCCCGGGCTGTCTCGCCCAGCCGCGGTAGGCGGTCCCCTCGTAGGCGATATCCAGACGCCACCACTCGGCGACGTGCGGCCCGACCTGCCCGTCCGCGGCGCGGCCCTGCCGCTCCGCTGCCGGCTCGCCCTGCTCCGCTGCCCGACCGCCGTTCACGCCGGCATCCTACACGAGCAGGCCGACGGCGATGACCGCGGCCGTGAGCAGGAGGAGCACGGCGTCGCGAACCCCGGCCCGCAGCGGATGAAGGCGCGTGCGCACGATTCCCGGGCGGTAGCAGCGCGCCTCCATCGCGAGCGCGAGCTCGTCGGCGCGCCGGAAGCTGAGCACGAAGAGCGGCGTGAGCACCGGCACGAGCGCCCGGGCGCGCCGCACGGGACCGCCGCTCCCGAAGTCCGCGCCGCGCGCGCGCTGGGCGCGCATGATCTGGTCGAGTTCCACAAGCAACGTAGGAATAAAGCGCAGCGCGATCGTCACCATCAAAGCGAGCTCGTCGGTCGGCACGCGAAGCTTCCGAAGAGGACGACCCAGCCAGGCGAGACCGTCGGTGAGGGCCAGCGGCGGCGTCGTGAGCGTGAGCACGGAGCCGATGAGCACCAGCACGACCAGGCGCAAGCTGAGAAACGCGGCAAACTGCAGCGCTTCCCAGGAAAGGTCGAAGATCCAGAAGCTGAAGAACGGCTCTCCGGGGGCGAACAGCACCTGCGCCAGGAAGGTGAGCCCCACCAGCCACAGGAGGGGCCTGAAGGCACGCCAGAACCAGGCCGCAGGGACGCCACTGAGTGCATAGGCGGCCACGCCCGCCGCGGCGAACACGGCGAGCCCGGCGAAGGAGTCGCGCACGAAGAGCGTGATCGCCAGCGCGGTCACGGCGACGAACTTCGCGCGGGGGTCCAGGCGGTGGATCACCGAGTCGCCGGGATAGTACTGGGCGACGGCCGGTCTCACGACAGGGCCTCCGCGGCCTCGGCAACGGTGCGCGGCGCCTCCGCGGGGTCGCGCCCGAGGCGCCGCCAGAGTTCGACCAGAAACGGCTCGCGCAGGCGGCTGGCGGCGAGGACGCGACGGCCGGACTCGCTGAGCTCCCAGGCGCCGGCCGCCGCCACTCTGCCCTCGTCGAGCACGAGGAGCTGGTCGCAGAGCGCCCACGCGAGATCGACGTCGTGCGTGGCGAGCACCAGGGTCACGCCGCCGGCGCGAAGTCGAGAGAGGATACGGGCCAGCTCGTGCCGGGTTGCCGGGTCCAGGCTCACGAAAGGTTCATCGAGCAGCAGCAGGCGCGGCCGCATCGCGAGCACCCCGGCGAGCGCGAGCCTGCGCTGCTCACCCCCGGAGAGCGCGTAGGGGTGCCGGCCGCCGAACTCCTCGGGCGGCAGGTTCACGAGCTGAAGCGCTTCGTCGACCGCAGCCGTCACGGTGGCCTCGCTCCACCCAAGCCGGCGCGGCCCGAAGGCCACATCCTCGCGCGCGGACGCCGCGAAGAGCTGCAGCTCCGGTGTCTGAAACACGAGGCCGACCTGCCGCCGGAGTTCGCGACCAGAGACGTCATCCGGGCCGGCGCCGTCGAGCAGTACCTCGCCGGCCTCCGGCCTGTCGAGCCCCTTGATCACTTGCAGTAGCGTCGACTTCCCCGAGCCGGACGCCCCCAGCAGTGCCAGCGACCGTCCGGCGCCCAGGTCGAATCCTATGTCCCGCAGCGCGGGGATCGGGACGTCCCCCTCTTCGTAGCTGAAGTCGAGGCCGCGGCACACCAGGGTCATGCCCCGGGCTTCGTTCACGCCGCACCTCCGCACGAGGCGGTGTCCTCTCCCTCGGCCAGGCCGCTCACGCCTCGCCCCCCAGCGCCACGAGCAACTGATCGAGCGTGAGCGGCAGCGTGCCGAACACCCGCTCGCGCGCGCTGAGTTCGAGAGCGAGTTCGCCGGCCGCGGGCAGACCCAGGCCGAGTCGCCGCACGAGGCGGACGTCGCCGAACAGGCCCGCGACGTCTCCCGAGTACACGACTGCTCCCTTCTCGAGCGCGACCACACGATCCACTCCGACCACCTCGTCCATCTCCTGGGTCACGAAGACGACGGCGAGTCCGTCGGCGCGAAGCGCCTCGACCGCAGCCAGCACCTCGGCGCGGCCGATCGGGTCGAGCATCGCCGTCGGCTCGTCCAGCACCAGCACGCGTCGCGGCACCGCAAGCACGCCGGCGAGCGCGGTCCGCTGCTTCTGCCCGCCAGACAGGAGGTGCGGCTCGCGCCTCCGAAGTTCCACGAGCCCGAACCGCTCGAGAATCTCGTCGACCCGGTCGCGGATGTCCGGCGGCGGCCAGGCAAGGTTCTCGAGACCGAACGCCACGTCGTCCTCGACGCACTCGGCCACGAGCTGGTTCTCCGGGTTCTGGAACAGCACGCCCACGTCGCGTCGCGCGTCCTGCCGGCCCCGATCGGTAAGCAGGTCGTGGCCGCAGGCGACGGCGCGCTGGGCCGACGTCGCCGTATCGAGGCCGCCGAGCAGGCGCGCCAGCGTCGACTTCCCCGACCCGTTGGCGCCGACCACGGCCAGAAACTCACCCGCTCTGACTTCGAGATCCAGCCCGGCCAGCGCCTCCGCGTGCGCGCCGGGGTAGCGATAATGGAGGTCGCGCAGCACGAGAAGCGGCGCTGCGGAGGATGCTGCGTTGGGTGATCCGGCGGCTGACGTCATGACGAGCGAAGCCTACCGCATCGCCGCCGACGGCCGCCGAACGGCGCCGAGCGACCGGCCCAATGGCCCCGGAGACGACGAGGGGCGGGCTGCCCTTCGGCCGCCCGCCCCTCCCCGCGTCTTATGCGGCCGGCCGTCAGACCAGCTCGATGTACGCCTGCTCGCTGCCGTCGCCCGGACGCGGTCCGAGCTTGATGATCCGCGTGTAGCCACCGTTGCGGTCGGCGTAGCGGGGCGCGACGTCGTTGAACAGCTTGTACACGATCTTCTTGTTGCGCAGCATGGCGATCGCCTGCCGCCGGGCGTGCAGGTCGCCGCGCTTGCCCAGCGATATGGCCTCTTCGACCATAGGGCGGACTTCCTTGGCACGGGCGACGCCCGTCTTGATCTTCTCGTGCTCGAGCAACTGGCACGCGAGGCCCGAGAGCAGCGACCGGCGCTGGCTCGGGGCCATGTTGAACTTGCGGCCTGAGTTCTGATGGCGCATGTCAGTCGTCACCCCGGAGAGAGAGCCCGCGCTCGGTGAGTTTGTCCTTGACCTCGTCGATGCTCTTCTTGCCGAAGTTCGGGATGTTGAGCAGCTCGGCCTCGGTCTTCGCGACCAGGTCGCCGACGGTCTGGATGCCCTCGCGCTTAAGGCAATTGTACGAACGAACGCCGAGCTCAAGTTCTTCGATGAGCACGTCGTCCATGCCACCGCCGGTCGGCGTCGCGGTGAGCCCCTCGATCGGGAACTCCTCGTTCGAGCGCGTGCGGTCGGGATCGGTGAAGATCGACATCCGGTCGACGAGGTTCTCGGCGGCCTGGCGGAGCGCCTCCTCGGGCGTGAGAGAGCCGTTCGTCGTGATGTCGAGGATGAGCTTGTCGTAGTCGGTCCGCTGCCCGACCCGGGCGCTCTCGATGTGATACGAGACGCGCTTGATGGGGCTGAAGATCGAGTCGATCGGGATGACGCCGATCACCGTCTCGGGCGTCTTGTTGCCCTCGGCGGACACGTAGCCGGTGCCGCGACGGATCGTCAGCAACATCTCGATCGCGCCGCCGTCCGAGAGTGTGGCGATGTGATGGTCCGGGTTGAGGATCTCGAGCTCGGCCGGAATGTCGATGTCGGCCGCCACGACCTTCCCAGGCTTGTCCTTGTACAGACGCACCTGGACTTCGTCGAGCTCACCGTGCAGCCGGCAGACCAGCTCCTTGAGGTTGAGGATGATGTCGGTGACATCTTCCTTGACGCCCTTGATCGTCGTGAACTCGTGGGCGACACCCTCGATCTTGACGGAACTGACGGCTGCGCCTTCAAGCGACGACAGCAGGACCCGGCGCAGCGCGTTTCCGAACGTATGCCCGAAACCGCGGTCGAGCGGTTCGACCTCGAAGCGCGCCCGGTTGCCGGCGAGCTGCTCGCGGGTGATGTTGGGCATCTGAAACTGTAGCAACTGGCCTCCTGTAGAGTCTTCGCCGCGGATACGTTGCTGCAGCGGATTACTTGGAGTACAGCTCGATGATGAGCTGCTCCTGGACCGGCGCGTCGATCTCGTCGCGCTCGGGAGCGCGAAGGACCTTGCCGGTAAGGTTGTCGTGATCGGCCAGGAGCCACGGCGACACCGACGACGTGAGGTCGGTGGCGGCGCGCACGGTCTCCACGGCCTTGCTGTTGGAGCGCACCGCGACGACATCGTCGGGACGCACCTGGTACGACGGGATGTCGACCTTGCGACCGTTCACGGTGAAGTGTGCATGACGCACGAGCTGACGAGCCTGGCGCCGCGAGGCGCCGAAGCCGAGACGGTACACGACGTTGTCGAGGCGCATCTCGAGCAGCTTGAGCAGGGTCTCACCGGTGATGCCGTCCTTACGGCTGGCGGTCACGTAGTAGTGGTGGAACTGCTTCTCGAGCACCTGGTAGTAGCGACGCGCCTTCTGCTTCTCGCGAAGCTGAAGGAGGTACTCGCTCTGCTTGATGCGGCCGCGGCCGTGCTCGCCCGGCGGGTATGAGCGCCGTTCGACGGCGCACTTGTCCGTGAGGCAGCGCTCTCCCTTGAGGAAGAGCTTCTCTGCCTCACGGCGACACTGCTTGCACTGTGCTGACGTATCTTTCGCCACGTGGACCTTCCTAGACCCGGCGACGCTTGCGCGGGCGGCAGCCGTTATGCGGCACCGGCGTCACGTCTTTGACACTGATGATCTCCAGGCCGGCGGCCTGCAGCGAGCGCACCGCGGTCTCGCGACCCGAACCCGGCCCGCGGACGAAGACCTCGACCTTCTGAAGACCGTGCTCCATGCCCTTCTTGGCACAGGACTCGGCCGTGACCTGGGCGGCGAACGGGGTGCTCTTGCGGGAGCCCTTGAACCCCACCGACCCGGCGCTCTCCCACGCGATGACGTTGCCTTCCTTGTCGGTCAGCGTCACCTGGGTGTTGTTGAATGATGTCTTGACATGCGCCTGGCCCACCGCGATGTTCTTGCGGACCTTGCGGCGCTGACGACCTTTGGCTCTCTGGGGCTTGGCCACTCTGCTCTACTCCTCCGCTATCCTGCGGTCACTTCTTGCGCTTGCCGCTGATCGTCCTCTTCGGACCCTTGCGGGAGCGCGCGTTGGTGCGCGTGCGCTGCCCGTTCACCGGCATGCCACGACGGTGGCGGATGCCCCGGTAGCAGCCGATGTCCATCAGACGCTTGATGTTCTGCGAGCGCTCACGACGAAGGTCGCCCTCGACGGTGACTTCACGGTCGATGGCGTCGCGGAGCTGGATGATCTCTTCTTCGGTGAGATCGCGCACCTTGGTGTTCGGGTCGATCCCGACGATAGTGAGCACCTTGTTCGAGGTCGAGCGACCGACGCCGAAGATGTACGTGAGCCCGATCTCGACCCGCTTCTGCGGCGGGATGTTGACGCCTGCGATACGTGCCATGCGGACTTACCCCTGCCTCTGACGATGACGCGGGTTGGAGCAGATCACCTGCACCGTGCCGTGACGGCGGATGATCTTGCACTTCTCGCACATCTGCTTGACTGAAGCTCTTACCTTCATCGGTGATCCTCGCTGGAGCGCGGCGAGCCTGAAACGGCCGCGCGCCACCTCCGGGCGACCGCTGGCGGCCGCTACTTGAACCGGTACGTGATCCTGCCTCTGCTGAGGTCGTAGGGCGACAGTTCGACCTTGACCCTGTCACCGGGCAGGATGCGGATGTAGTTCATGCGCATCTTGCCCGAGATGTGGGCGAGCACTTCGTGGTTGTTGTCGAGGTGCACCCGGAACATGGTGTTCGGCAGAGCTTCGACAACCTCGCCTTCGATCTCGATGGCTTCTTCTTTGTTCGCCATACTCCCTACTCGTCGACAGACAGCGGCCCGACATACTACCACAAACGGTGTGGCTCACAAACCACATCGCTCGTGCGCGGCGCGGCGGCCGAGGCCCGCGCCTGGACGCGGTTCAGCTACCCTACCGCGCCGCCCCTCTCCGACCGGCGGCGCGTGAGCACCTGCGGGCCCTTCTTGCCGACGGCGACGGTGTGCTCGAAATGCGCCGAGAGCGACCCGTCGGCCGTGTGGATCGCCCATCCGTCTTCGGCGACCACGACATCGTAGCCCCCGGCGTCGACCATGGGCTCGATGGCGAACACCATGCCCTCCTCGAGCCGCGGCCCGCGCCCGGGGTCGCCGTAGTTGGGGATCTGCGGATCCTCGTGCATCTCCCTCCCCACGCCGTGACCGACCAGCGAGCGCACCACACTGAATCCCGCCGCTTCGACGACCTCCTGCACAGCGTGCGAGATGTCGCCCAGACGCCGGCCTTCGCGGCACTCGGCAAGTCCTGCTTCGAGCGACTCGGCGGTCACGTCGAGCAGCCGTTGCGCCTCTGCCTCGACAGCTCCCATCGGCAGCGTGACGGCGGAGTCGGCGACGTAGCCATCCATGGTCACACCGACGTCGATACTGAGCAGATCGCCCTCGAAGACGCGGTACTTGCCGGGGATGCCGTGGACCACCATGTCGTTCGGTGACGCGCAGATCGACGCCGGGAAGCCTCGGTACCCCAGAAAGGTCGGCGTCCCGCGATGCGTGCGAATGAACCGCTCGGCGAGCCGGTCGAGCTCGCCCGTCGTGACTCCGGGCGCGGCCGCCTCGACCAGAGCGTCGATGCAATCGGCGAGGACCGCGCCCGCGGCGGCGATCTTGGCGATCTCGGCTGCCGACTTGCGAACGATCACGCCGCGTCAGCCCGCCAGGATCTGCTGGACCTGTGCGTAGACCTCGTCCGGTCGCATGCCGCCGCCGAGCGCGCTCTTGAGCAGACCGCGCTCGGTGTAGTAGCCGATCAGCGGCGCCGTCTGGTCTTCGTAGATGCGGATGCGACTGCGCACCGTCTCCTCGACGTCGTCGCTGCGCTGCACGAGCTCACCGCCACAGACGGCGCAGACGCCGTCGTTCTCGGGCGGGTCGAACGTGAGGTTGTAGAGCTTGCCGCAGCCGGCGCAGCTGCGCCGGTCGGCGATGCGCCGCACCAGCTCGTCGGCCGGGACGTCGATGAGCACGACGTGCGTGACCTCGCGCCCCACCTCGGCCAGCATCGCGTCCAGCTGTTCCGCCTGCGGGATCGTACGTGGGAAGCCGTCGAGGAGGAAGCCCTCAGCGGCGTCGGGCTCGGCGAGCCGCTCGTGTACGGCTCCGATCACGACCTCGTCCGGAACGAGCGCGCCCCTCTCCATGAACTCCCGTACCTGGAGACCCATCGGGGTGCCCTTGGCGACGGCCGCGCGCAGCATCTCCCCGGTGGAGATGTGCGGGAGCTTGAAGTCGGCGATGATGCGCTCGGCCTGAGTGCTCTTGCCGGCTCCGGGACCTCCCAGGAGGATCACGCTGTGCTGGGTGCTCACGATCCGCCGCCTATTTCAGGAAGCCTTCGTAGTGCCGCATGAGGAGCTGCGCTTCCATCTGCCGCATCGTGTCCAGAGCGACGCCGACCACGATGAGCAGCGACGTGCCGCCGAAGTAGAACGGCAGGTTGATCGGCGGGCGCGACAGCAGCCAAGGCAGCACGGCCAGGCTGGCCAGGAACAGGGCGCCCGGGAACGTCAGCCGCGTCAGGATGCGGTCGAGGTACTCTGCGGTGGGCCGCCCGGGACGCACGCCGGGGATGAACCCGCCGTACTTCTTGAGGTTGTCGGCCTGGTCGATCGGGTTGAACGTCACCGCCGTATAGAAGTACGTGAAGATGATGATGAGGATGGCCTCGAAGACGATGAAGACGAAGGTGCTCGGCCCGAACGTCCGCGTGAACCAGCCGCCCACGCCGCTCGTACCCAGGAACTGGGCGAACGTCGGGATGATCATCATCACCGACGACGCGAAGATGACCGGGATCACACCCGCCATGTTGACCTTGAGCGGGATGAAGGTGCTCTGACCACCCATCATGCGGCGTCCGACCACGCGCTTGGCGTACTGGACGGGGATGCGCCGCTCTCCGGTGGTGATCCAGATGACGCCGACCACGACCGCCAGGGCAATGACCGCGAACAGGAGTATCGCCACCAGGCTCGACGTGAACAGCTGCGCGGCGCCTGACGGAATGCTCGACACGATACTGATGAAGATCATGATCGACATGCCGTTGCCGATGCCGCGCGCCGTGATGAGCTCGCCGAGCCACATGACGATGACCGCGCCGGCGACCAAGCTGGAGACGATCAGTGCCGCCCGCCACCAGTTGAGGTCGGGCAACGCATTGTACTGGCGGAACAAGACGATGTAACCGAACGACTGCACCAGCGAGAGGGCGACGGTGAGCCAGCGTGTGTACTTCGTGATCTGCTTCTGGCCCTGCTCGCCCTCTTTGGCAAGCTCCTCGAGCTTGGGGATGACCACGGTGAGGAGCTGCATGATGATCGACGCCGTGATGTACGGCATGATGCCGAGGGCGAAGACGGCGACGCGACTGAGCGCGCCGCCGGAGAACAGGTCGAGGAAGCCCACGACGCCGGCGCCGCCCTCGTCGAAGAACTGCTTCAGGGCGGTGATGTCGATCCCCGGTACCGGCACGTACGCGCCGAAACGATAGATGGCGACCATGCCCGCCGTGAAGAGGAGCTTCGTACGAAGGTCCGGGATCCTCCAGGCGTTGGCGAGCGACTGCCAGAGCTTGTTGTTCACGGCTTTCCTCCGGCGCCGGTCAGAGGAGCTCGGCCTTGCCGCCGGCCGCCTCGATCTTCTCGACGGCGCTGCGGGAGTACATGTGGACGCGCACGTTGAGCGCGACCGTGAGCTCGCCGCCGCCGAGCACCTTGATCGGCGTGCGCGTGTTCTTGACGATACCCTTGGCGACGAGCGCCTCGGGCGTCACCTCGTCACCAGCCGCGAACGCGTTCGCGAGGCGGCCGACGTTGACCGGGACCGCATACGTGCGGAACGGCCCGATGGGCATGCTCTTCTTCATGTGCGGGCCGCGAAGCTTACCGAGGCGCATGTAGAGCGGCATCTGCCCGCCCTCGTAGCCCGGGCGCACACCGCCGCCGGAGCGGGCGTTGTAGCCCTTGTGGCCCTTGCCGGCCGTCTTGCCCTGGCCGGAGCCCTTGCCGCGGCCGAGGCGCTTGGTGGCCTTGGTGGAGCCCGGGTTCGGGCGCAGGTTGTGGAGTCCTAGTTCTTCAGCCATGTCACGACTTCTTCGCTGCCGGGCGCACCTCAAGGAGGTACGCGACCTTGTTGACCATGCCGCGGATCGCAGGAGTGTCCTCGTGGATCACGGTGTGGCGGATACGCTTGAGGCCGAGCGCGCGAACCGTGCCACGATGATCCGGCTTGCGGCCGATGGTGCTCTTGACCTGAGTGATCTCGATGTAGCTCGCCATGCGCCTCAGGCCTCCTTGGCGGGAGCGTCCGCCTCGGCAGTCTTCGGCTCGCGCTGGTCGAGACCGAGCACCTGAGCGACGGAGATGCCGCGCAGGCGCGCCTGGCCCTCGGGCGTCTTGAGGGACTGCAGGCCCGCGACGGTCGCGCGCACCAGATTGATCGGGTTCGTCGTGCCCAGCGACTTGGTGAGGATGTCGCGGACTCCGGCGAGCTCGAGCACGGCACGCACGCCTCCGGCGGCGATGACGCCGGTACCGGGCGCGGCCGGCTTGAGCAGCACACGGGCGGCGCCGTAGCGGCCGGTCACCTGGTGCGTGGTGGTCGTGCCGTTGTAGCGGGGCACGGTGAACAGGTTCTTCTTCGCGTCCTCGATCGCCTTCTGGATCGCCAGCGGCACTTCGCGCGCCTTGCCGTAGCCGGCGCCCACGTGACCGTTCTCGTCACCGACGACGACCAGGGCCGTGAAGGAAAACCGCCGGCCGCCCTTGACGACCTTGGCGACGCGGTTGATATCGACAACGCGCTCTTTGAGCTCGTTGCCTTCGCTGAATGATCCTCTAGCCACGGGGTCCTATTCTCCTTGTCAGAAAACCAAGCCGCCCTCGCGGGCGCCCTCGGCGAGAGCCTTGACTCGGCCGTGATACAGATAGCCCGAGCGGTCGAACACGACGCGCTCGATACCCTTGTCTTTGGCCCGCTGCGCAAGCAGCTCGCCGACCTTCTTCGCGACTTCGGCCTTCTTGAGGCCGGAGCCGTCGATCTCTGCCGAGCGGGCGGCGACAAGCGTCGCCGCAGCGGCGTCGTCGACGAGCTGGGCGTAGATCGCCTTGTTCGAGCGGAACACCGAGACGCGCGGGCGCTCGGTCGTGCCGTTGATACGCCCGCGGATACGGCGCTTGCGCCGGGCGCGGGCTTCTCTGATGGTGGTTGCGCTCATCTTCTGGTCGTTCCTCTTCTCTCAGGCAGCGCCTACGCGCGCTTGCCGACCTTGCGCTGGACGTACTCGCCGGCATAGCGGATGCCCTTGCCCTTGTAGGGCTCGGGCGGCCGGATGGACCGCACCTTGGCGGCGACTTCGCCGACGACCTGCTTGTCGATGCCCCTCACGACGACCACGGTGGCCTGTGGCGTCTCGAAGGTGATGTGCTCCGGCGGATCGATGACCACCGGGTGGCTGTAGCCGACCAGCAGTTCCAGGGCATCGCCCTTGACGCTGGCGCGGTAGCCGACGCCGACGATCTCGAGACGCTTCTCGAAGCCGTCGGTGACGCCGGTCACCATGTTGGCGATGAGCGTCCGCGTGAGCCCGTGCAGCGAGCGATGCTGGCCGCTGTCGGTGGGCCGCTTGACCTCGATGACGCCGTCGCCGACCTCGACCATCATCTCACGCGGGACCCGCTGGGTGAGCTTCCCCTTGGGGCCTTTCACCGTGACGACGGCGTTGTCGTAACTGAAGTCCACGCTGCTGGGCAGCGGGATTGGGGCTTTTCCGATCCTCGACATGTGCCGTCCTTACCAGATGAAGCAGATCACTTCGCCGCCCAGGCCGAGCTTGCGCGCTTCAGCACTGGTGACGAGGCCTCGGGAAGTGGAGATGATCGCTGTGCCGAGCCCGCCGAGCACCTTGGGCAACGACTCCTTCTTGGCGTACACACGACGCCCAGGTTTGGAGACACGCTTGATGCCCGAGATGACGCGTTCCCGGTTCTTGCCGTACTTGAGTTCGACGATGATGATCTCGCCGTGTTCGCCCTGCTTCTGGTCGTAGCCGGCGATGTAGCCCTGCTCCGTCATGAGACGAGCGATCTCGGACTTCATCTTGGAAGCCGGGATCTCGACGGTGCTGTGCCGCGCGGTGCTGCCGTTGCGGATGCGCGTGAGCATATCGGCGATGGGGTCCGTCATTGACATGGTCCTCGCCTCCTCACCAGCTCGACTTGGTCAGACCCGGGATGACGCCCTGGTGCGCGACTTCGCGCAGACAGATGCGGCAGAGCCCGAACTTGCGGTAGTAGGCGCGAGGGCGGCCGCAGCGCTGGCAACGGTTGTACTCACGCGTCTTGTAGCGCTGCTTGCGCCCGGCTTTCACCACGAGGGATGTCTTGGCCATGCTTCAGCTGCTCCTAGTTGGAACGGAATGGCATGCCGAGCTTGGTCAGCAAGGCACGTCCTTCCTCGTCCGTCTTGGCGGTCGTCGTGATGACGACGTTGAGACCGCGGAACGTCTCCACCGAGTCGTAGTCGATCTCGGGGAAGATGGTCTGCTCGCGTACGCCCATGGCGAAGTTGCCGCGCCCGTCGAATTGACGGGGATCGATGCCGCGAAAGTCGCGGATGCGCGGCAGGGCGATCGACACGAGCCTGTCGATCATCTCGTACATGCGCTCGCCGCGCAGCGTCACGCGGCAGCCGATGGACATGCCCTCGCGGAGCTTGAAGCTGGCGATCGACTTGCGCGCCTTGGTGATCGCCGGCCGCTGGCCGGTGATCAGGGCGAGCTCTTCGACCGCGTCGTCGAGCAGCTTGGCATTCGTCTTCGCCTCACCCACACCCATGTTCAGGGTGACCTTGGTGACCCGCGGGACTTCCATCACATTGCGGTAGCCGAGCTCCTCTTTGAGCTCGGGTACGATCTCTTTGAAGTATCTGTCTTTGAGCCTGGCCATCGCCCTACGCCTTGTCGATGTCTTTGCCGCACGTGGAGCGGCGGCATGTGCGGACCTTGCCGCCACCCTCGGTCAGCCGATACCCCACTCGGGTCGGCTGGCCGCACGCAGGGCAGACGAGCATCACGTTGGACGCGTCGATCGGCGCCTCGCGCTCGATCACGCCGCCCTGCGGGTTGGTCTTCGGGTTCGGCTTGGTGTGCTTCTTCATGATGTTGAGCCGATCGAGGACGACCCGGCCCTTCTCGATGTCGACGCTCATCACCTTGGCGGACTTCCCCGCCTCCTTGCCGCTCATGACCTTGACCTGGTCACCCTTCTTGATCTTCATGTTGGCCATCACAGCACCTCAGGAGCGAGCGACACGATCTTCATGAAGTTCCTGTCGCGCAACTCGCGGGCGACGGGCCCGAAGATGCGGGTCCCTCGCGGATTGTTCTGGTTGTCGATGAGCACGGCGGCGTTCTCGTCGAACGCGATGTAGGTGCCGTCCTTGCGACCGAACTCCTTCTTGGTGCGTACGACGACCGCACGCACGACTTCGCCCTTCTTGACGCTGCCGCCGGGCGTGGCGACCTTGACGGTGCCGACGATGATGTCGCCGACCGTGGCATAGCGCCGCCTGGAGCCGCCGCGGATCCGGATACAGAGGATCTCGCGCGCGCCTGTGTTGTCGGCGACTCGTAGTCTGGACTCAACCTGGATCATTTGCTTCCTCTGCCGGCGTTCTTACTTGGCTTTCTCGAGGATCTCGAGGAGGCGCCACCGCTTGCTCGCGCTCAGCGGGCGCGTCTCGACGACCCGCACGAGGTCGCCGACACCGGCCGCGTTCTGCTCGTCGTGAGCGTGCAGCTTGCTCGAGCGGCGAACGACTTTTCCGTACCGCTGGTGTTTCTGGGCCACGTCGATGCGCACCACGATCGTCTTGTCCATGGCGTCGCTCACGACGATGCCGCGACGCTCCTTGCGGCCCGGCACCTTCTCGGGCGCCTTGCGTTCGGCCTTCGCCTTGCTGCGCGCGGCGGAGACCTTCTTCTCCGGCTTTGCGGCGGGAGCAACAATCTTCTTCGCCGCCGCCTTCTTGGGAGCGGCCTTTTTCGCCGCCGCCTTCTTGGCCGCGGGCTTGCGGGCCGCGGACTGCTTGGGAGCGGGCTTGCCGCTGTCTGTCTTCTTCGTCGTCGCCATCAGGCTTCACCACCAGCTGCCGTGCGCTCGAGCTCCCGCTCGGCCTGCATGGTGAGCAGGCGGGCGATCTCGCGGCGCGTCGCGTTCAACTTCATCGGGTTGTCGAGCTGACCGGTGGCATGCTGGAAGCGCAGGTTGAAGAGCTCCTTGCGCGTATCCTTCAGGCGCACGATGAGCTCGGCGTCAGAGAGCTCGCGGAGCTTGCTAGCCTTCAAAGAGACTGCCCTCCCTGGTCACGAACTTGCACTTTATGGGCAGCTTGTGCGCCGCGAGGCGCATGGCCTCGCGGGCCACGGGCTCGCTGACGCCGGCAAGTTCGAAGACGACCTTGCCGGGCTTGACCACTGCCACCCAAGACTCGGGCGATCCCTTGCCGCCGCCCATGCGGGTCTCTGCGGCCTTCCGCGTGACCGGCTTGTGCGGGAACACGTTGATCCACACCTTGCCGCCACGCTTGATGTGGCGAGTCATGGCGATACGAGCGGCTTCGATCTGGCGGTTGGTGATCCATCCGCGCTCCATCGCCTTGAGGCCGAACTGGCCGAACTCGACGTTGGTGCCGCCCTTGGCGGTGCCGGCCATGCGGCCGCGCTGTTGCTTTCTGTGCTTGACTCTCTTCGGCAGGAGCATCGTCTACGTCCTCTCCCGTCAGCTACTCTGCTCGGTGGTCGGCTCGGCCGGCTTCACGTCGGCCTTGGCCTCGGTCTTTGGCGCGTCGGTGGCCGGCTTGGGAGCCGCAGACCGGTTCGGCGCCTGACGACCCATGGGTGCCTTGGGGCCGACCGAACGCTGCTGGCCGCCACGACCGCCGGGACCGCCCTGACCACGACCGGGGCCGCGCCCCGGACCGCCGGGACCACGCCCGGGACCGCCTGGGCCACGCCCGGGACCGCCGTCGCGACGCGGGCCGCGACGGTCGCGACCGCGATCGTCACGGCGCTGCTCGTCACGCTCCTGGCGTGCCTTGGCCTCGTCCATCGGATAGCCCTCGGGCAGGATCTCGCCCTTGTTGATCCAGACCTTCACGCCGATGCGGCCGAAGGTGGTGCGGGCCTCCCGGAAGCCGTAGTCGATGTCCGCGCGCAACGTGTGCAGCGGGACACGGCCTTCGCTGTAGTGCTCGTTGCGCGCCATCTCGGCGCCGCCCAGGCGACCCCCACAGCGCACGCGCATGCCGGCGGCGCCGGAACGCATAGCGCTGGTGAGCGCGCGCTTCATGGCGCGCCGGAAGCTCACGCGGTTCTCGAGCTGCTCTGCGATGGACTGTGCCACCAGCACGGCGTCGAGCTCGGGGCGCTTGACCTCGATGATGTTGACCTGGACGTTCTTCCGGGTCATCGCGTGGATCTCCTTGCGGAGCGCGTCGACTTCGGAGCCGCTCTTCCCGATCACGATGCCGGGGCGAGCGGTGTGGATGTCGATGGTGATGTTGTTCTGGTCCTTACGGATGATGATGCGCGACAGACCGGCGTGAGAGAGCTTGCCCAAGATGTGCAGGCGGATCTTCTCGTCCTCGGCCAGGAACTGCTTGAATTCCTTCTCCGTGTACCAGTGCGACTTCCAGTCGTGAATGATGCCGACGCGGAAGCCGCCGGGATGCACCTTCTGGCCCATTAGGAACGGCCCTCCCTTTGCTCGACCGCGATGGTGATGTGGCTGCTGCGCTTGCGGATGCGGTTCACGCGGCCCATGGCCCGGAACTGCCACCGTTTGAGGGTCGGGCCCTCATCAACGCGAGCCTCCTTGACATACAGATCGTCGGCCGAAAGGGCGTTGTTGTGCTCGGCGTTGGCCACTGCGGAGTTGAGGACCGCTGCGACGACACGGGCGGAGTTGCGATTGGCGAAGAAGAGCGTGCTGCGCGCCTCGGCCACGGACTTGCCGCGGATGAGGTCGGCTGCCTCACGCACCTTGCGCGGGGCGACACGAACGTATTTCGCCTGTGCTTGTACTGCCATGCCTGATTACCTTCTCGCCGAGCGGTCGCCCTTGATGTGACCGCGGAACGTGCGGGTGAGAGCGAACTCACCCAGTTTGTGACCGACCATGGACTCGCTGACGAAGATGGGCACGTGCTTGCGCCCATCGTGGACGGCGATAGTGTGACCGACCATGTCGGGGAAGACCGTCGAGGCCCGCGACCAGGTCTTGATCATCTTCTTCTGGCCGGCGGCGTTCATCTGCCCGATGCGCTTCATGAGGCGCTCTTCGACGAACGGACCTTTCTTTGCTGACCTGCTCAAAAGGTGCCTCCTGCCTTACCCGCGCTTGCCGCGCTTGCGGCCGCGGATTATGAACTTGTCTGACGACTTGTGTTTGGTGCGCGTGCGATAGCCCAGCGTGGGGACGCCCCACGGAGTGACCGGATGACGACCGGCCGTCGTCTTGCCCTCGCCACCGCCGTGCGGGTGGTCGACGGGGTTCATCGCCGTACCGCGTACGGTCGGGCGCACGCCGCGCCAACGGGTGCGGCCCGCCTTGCCGCCGGAGAGGTTCGAGTGATCGGCGTTGCCGAGCTCGCCCACCGTCGCGCGACACGCGAGGCGGATGCGGCGCAGCTCGCCGGACGGGAGACGGACGACGCCGTATCCCTTCTCTTTCGCCTGCAGCTGCGCACTCGTTCCGGCGCTGCGGACCAGCTGCCCGCCACGGCCGGGCTGGAGCTCGATATTGTGGATCGTCGTGCCGGACGGGATGTTCTCGAGCGGCAACGCGTTGCCGGCCTTGATGTCGGCGCCGGCGCCTGACTCGACGGTGTCGCCCACCACGAGGCCCTTCGGCGCAAGGATGTAACGCTTCTCGCCGTCGGCGTAGTGGAGCAGGGCGATGCGCGCCGAACGGTTCGGGTCGTACTCGATGTGAGCGACCCTCGCCGGCACGCCGTCCTTGTCGCGCTTGAAGTCGACGACGCGGTAGCGCCGCTTGTGACCGCCGCCCTTGTGACGGGTGGTGATCCTGCCGTAGCCGTTGCGGCCGCCGTTCTTCTTGAGCGGTGCGACCAGCGAGCGCTCCGGCTCGCTGCGCGTGATGTCCTCGAACGTGTCGACCGTCATGAAGCGGCGGCCGGGCGAGGTCGGCTTGAATCTCTTGATGCCCATTACCTGCCCTCGAAGAATTCGATCTTGTCGCCGGGCGCGAGTTGCACGACGGCCTTCTTCCACGCTGAGGTGCGTCCCTTGGTCATCCCACGACGCTTCGGCTTGGGGCGCACGTTGGCAGTGCTGACGCCGATGACGGTCACGTTGAACAGCTGATGGACCGCCTGGGCGATCATCGTCTTGTGCGCGTCGAGGTGCACTTCGAACGTGTACCGGCTGTGGTCGATCTGCGCGTAGCTCTTCTCGCTGATGATCGGCCGGATGATGATCTTCTCTGCTTCAACCATGACTCAGGCCTCGTTCAGGGCGGCGAACGCCTTCTCGGTGAGGACCAGCGAGCGGGCGCGAAGCACCTGCTCGGTGGACAGGGCAGCCACCTCCGACGCCTCGGCGTACGGGAGGTTGCGGACCGACTTGAGGACGACCGACTCGTCGTGGGTGACCACGAGCACGGGCGCCGGGCAGTCGAGGTTCACGAGGAACTCCTCGACACTGCGCGTGCTCGGCTTGTCGAGCTCCAGGCCGGCGGCCACGAACACGCGGCCGTGAGCGGCCCGCTCACTCAGCGCCATCGCGAGCGCCTTGCGGGCGACCTTCTTGTTGATCTTGAACTCGAAACTGCGCGGCCTGGGGCCGAAAGCGATGCCGCCGCCGGTGCGGATCGGCGACTTGACACTGCCGGCGCGGGCGCGGCCCGTCCCCTTCTGGCGATAGAGCTTGGCGGTGGAGCCGCTGACCTCGCCACGCGTCTTGGTCGAAGCCGAGCCACTGCGACGCGCGGCCTGCTCGGCACGCACGACCAGGTGGAGCGTGTTGACGTCGGGCGTCACGGCGAAGCGGGCGTCCGTCAGCTTGCGCTCCTCGAGCTGCTTGCCCGAGACATCGACCACGGTGGCCACCCCGGCAGCACCCTTGCGGGCCTCCGCAGCGGTC
This sequence comes from Thermoleophilia bacterium, assembly GCA_035686425.1. Taxonomy (GTDB): domain Bacteria; phylum Actinomycetota; class Thermoleophilia; order UBA2241; family UBA2241; genus CAIXSE01. The sequence goes on along the minus strand of DASRZL010000189.1, from coordinate 30,319 downwards.
TTCTCTGCGGCCGACTGCTTCGGCGGACGCTCGGCGGCCGGTTTCTCGGCGGCGGCCTCGGCGGCCGCGCGCTTCGGCGCGGGCTTGGCAGCGGCCTTCGCGGCCGGCTTCTTGGCGGCCTTCTTGGGTTCCGCCTTCGCGTCCTCGGCCGGAGCGGCCTTCTTCGCCGCAGCCTTCTTGGCGGCCGGCACGGCCTTCGCGGCCGTGTCGGCCTCCGCAGGAGCCGGCTTGGCGGCCTTCGCGGCGGCCGGCTTCTTGGCCGGAGCCTTCTTCGCCGGAGCCTTCTTGGCCGCCGGCTTCTTCTCGACCGGCTTCTTCTCGGCCGGAGCAGCCTCGGCCTTCTCGGGCTCGGCGGCGGAATCGATGTCGGGAGTCTTTTTGGTCTCGTCGGCGGTCACTGCTACCTACCCTTGATGACGACGACGGAGTTCTTGGCGCCCGGCACGGAACCCTTGATGAGCAGCAGGTTGTTCTCGACGTCGCGACGAACGATCTTGAGGCCCTGCTGGGTGACGCGACGCGCCCCCATGTGCCCGCTCATGCGCATGCCCTTGAACACGCGGCTCGGGTACGCGCTGGCGCCGATGGAACCCGGCTGTCTTACGTTGTGCGAACCGTGGGTCTCCGGGCCGCGGGAGAAGTTATGCCGCTTGATCGTGCCCTGGAATCCCTTGCCCTTGCTGATGCCCGCGGCGGTGACGGCCTGGCCGTCCTCGAACGCCTCGACGGTGACGGTATCGCCGACCTTGAGGTCGCCGACGCCGTCGAACTCGACGAGGTGCCGCATGCCGTGCTTCAGGCCCGCCTTCTTGAGGTGGCCCAGCTCGGGCTTGCTGATGTGCTTGTCCTTGCACTCCTCGAACGCGAGCTGTACGGCCTCGTAGCCGTCGTTGTCGAGGGTGCGCACCTGAGTGACGGGGCAAGGACCCGCCTGCACGACGGTGACGGCGATCACGTTGCCGTCGTCGTCGAACAACTGGGTCATGCCCATTTTTTTGCCGATGATGCCCGTCATAGCGCTACAGCTTGATCTCGATGTGGACACCGGCCGGCAGATCGAGACGCATCAGCTGGTCGACGGTCTTGGGCGTCGGCTGATGGATGTCGATGAGCCTCTTGTGCGTGCGGATCTCGAAGTGCTCGCGTGAGTCCTTGTCCTTGAACGGGCTCTTGATCACGCAATACACGTTCTTCTCCGTGGGGAGCGGCACGGGGCCGGAGATGGTCGCGCCGCTGCGCTGCGCGGTTTCCACGATGGACTGCGCGCTACGCTCGATCAGCTCGTGATCGTAAGACTTCAACCTTATGCGGATCTTCTGCTGTGCCACTCTCGCCTTCTCTGTCCTGTTCACGCGGCCGGGCGTGTCGTGCACGCGAGCGTGCAGGATGCACACCCGGCCCGATCTGGTCCTTCGTCTACTCGATGATCTTGGTGATGGCTCCGGCGCCCACGGTGCGGCCGCCCTCGCGGATGGCGAAGCGCAGACCCTCTTCCATGGCGATCGGCGTGATGAGCTTGACTTCCATCACGGTGTTGTCGCCCGGCATGACCATCTCGACGCCCTCTTCAAGGGTGATGACACCGGTCACGTCGGTCGTGCGGAAGTAGAACTGCGGGCGATAGCCGTTGAAGAACGGCGTGTGGCGGCCACCCTCGTCCTTGGACAGGACGTAGACCTGCGTCAGGAAGTGGGTGTGGCCGGTGATGCTGCCCGGCTTGCAACAGACCATGCCGCGCTCGATCTCTTCGCGCTTGGTGCCACGAAGCAGCAGGCCGATGTTGTCGCCGGCGCGACCTTCGTCGAGGAGCTTACGGAACATCTCGACGCCGGTGACGGTGGTCTTCATCGGCTTGTCGCGCATGCCGACGATCTCGATCTCCTCGCCGACCTTGACGATGCCGCGCTCGACACGGCCGGTGGCGACGGTGCCGCGGCCGGTGATGGTGAAGACATCCTCGACCGGCATGAGGAACGGCTTGTCGATGTCGCGCTCAGGCTCGGGGAGGTACTCGTCCAGGGCGTTGGTGAGCTCGATGATGCTGCCGCACGACTCGCAGTCTTCCTTGCCGCAGCCGCATTCGAGCGCCTTGAGGGCCGAGCCCTTGATGACCGGCAGGTCGTCGCCCGGGAACTCGTACTCGCTGAGCAGCTCGCGGACCTCCATCTCGACCAGCTCGATGAGCTCGGGGTCGTCGACGAGGTCGGTCTTGTTCATGTAGACGACGATGTTCGGCACGTTCACCTGATGGGCGAGCAGGATGTGCTCGCGCGTCTGCGGCATGGGGCCGTCGTCGGCGCCCACGACCAGGATCGCGGCGTCCATCTGAGCCGCGCCCGTGATCATGTTCTTGATGTAGTCGGCATGGCCCGGGCAGTCGACGTGCGCGTAGTGGCGCTTGTCGGTCTCGTACTCGACGTGCGCGGTGGCGATGGTGATACCGCGCTCGCGCTCTTCCGGCGCCTTGTCGATCATGTCGAACGCGGTGAACTCGGTATTGCCACCGCGGTTGTGCAGCACGAGAGTGATCGCAGCGGTGAGGGTGGTCTTGCCATGGTCGACGTGACCGATGGTGCCCACGTTCATATGGGGCTTGCTGCGGTCAAACTTCTGCTTGGCCATGTCTGCTACTCCTTTTCCCGAAACCCGGAGGTTGAGGTCACACAAAAAGCGGTACGGCTGCCTGCCGCACCAAAGGTCGGCAGTATACACGACGGCGCCATGCTTGGGCAAACGTCGTGGCGTTCACAGGGGTCATCCACCGCGCACCTTGGCGACGATCTCCGTCGCGATGGACGCGGGCACTTCGGCATAGTGCTTGAACTGCATGGTGTAGGTGGCCCGCCCCTGCGTCGACGAGCGCAGATCGGTGGCGTAGCCGAACATGGTCGAGAGCGGCACCGTGGCGTTGATCACCTGCGCGTTGCCGCGCGGCTCCATGCCGTCGATGTGACCACGCCGCGAGTTGATGTCGCCCATGACTTCACCCATGAAGTCGGCCGGCGTGACGACCTCCACCGCCATCATCGGTTCGAGCAGGACGGCCTTGGCCTTCTGGGCCGCGTTCTTGAACGCCAGCGACCCGGCGATCTTGAACGCCATGTCCGACGAGTCGACCTCGTGATAGCTGCCGTCCACGAGCGTCACCTTGATGTCGACCATCGGGTAGCCGGCGAGCACGCCGGTGCTCATGGCCTCCCGGATGCCGTCGTCGACCGAAGGGATGTAGTCCCTGGGAACGACGCCACCCATGATCTTGCTCTCGAACTCGTAGCCGCCGCCCGGCGGGTTGGGCTCCATGTTGATGCGCACGTGGCCGTACTGGCCACGGCCACCGCTCTGGCGCACGAACCTGCCCTCGACCTTCTCGACCTTGTTGCGGATGGTCTCGCGGTAGGCGACCTGCGGCCTGCCGACGTTGGCGTCGACGCCGAACTCCCTGACCAGGCGATCGACGATGATCTCGAGGTGGAGTTCGCCCATGCCCGCGATGATCGTCTGGCCGGTCTCCTCGTCCGTGTGGACGCGGAAGGTCGGGTCCTCTTCGGCGAGGCGCTGCAGCGAGTTGCCGAGCTTCTCCTCGTCCGCCTTGGTCTTGGGCTCGATGGCCACCTCGATGACCGGCTCGGGGAACTCCATCGACTCCAGGATGACCGGCTTGGACGGATCGCACAGCGTGTCACCGGTCCCGGTGACCTTCAGGCCGACGGCCGCAGCGAGCTCGCCCGCGTAGATCTCGTCGCGGTCCTCACGATGGTTGGCGTGCATCTGCAGGATGCGGCTGATGCGCTCCCGCTTCTCCCTGCTGGCGTTGAGGACATAGGAACCGGCCTTGAGCGTGCCCGAATAGACGCGGAAGTACGTGAGCTTGCCCACGTACGGGTCGACGGCGACCTTGAAGGCGAGCGCAGAGAAGGGCGCGTCGTCGGCGGTCGGCCGCTTGACCTCTTCGCCGTCCGGCCGGATGCCCATGACGTCGGGCACGTCGACAGGAGAGGGGAGGAAATCGACGATCGCATCCATGAGCGGCTGCACGCCCTTGTTCTTGAAGGCAGAGCCACACATCACCGGGGTGATGCTGATGTCGAGCGTGGCCTGGCGGATGACCTCACGCATGTGCTCGGGCGTGATCACGCCGCCGTCGAGATAGGTCTCGAGGAGGTGGTCGTCGTGGTCGGCGATCGCCTCGATGAGCTTGAGGCGATACTCGTCCGCCGACTCGCGATGATCGTCGGGAATGTCGGTGATCTCGAAATCGGTACCCAGTTCGTCCTGGTAGACGACGGCGTTCATCTCGATGAGATCGATCATGCCGCGGAAGTCGGCCTCGCGGCCGATGGGGATCTGCAGCGCCACGGGGTTGGCCCCCAGGCGGTCGACCATCATCTCGAGGCCGCGGTAGAAGTCCGCGCCGATGCGGTCCATCTTGTTGACGAAGGCGATGCGCGGGATGCCGTACTTGTCCGCCTGGCGCCACACCGTCTCCGACTGCGGCTCCACGCCCCCCACGGAGCAGAAGAGGGCGATGGCCCCATCGAGCACGCGAAGGCTGCGTTCGACCTCCATGGTGAAGTCCACGTGCCCGGGCGTGTCGATGATGTTGATCTGCGTGTCGCGCCAGGAGACGGTGGTCGCGGCCGATGTGATGGTAATGCCGCGCTCCTGCTCCTGCGCCATCCAGTCCATCACCGCCGCGCCCTCGTGAACCTCGCCGATCTTGTGCGTCTTCCCTGTGTAGTACAGGATGCGCTCGGTCGTCGTGGTCTTGCCGGCGTCGATGTGCGCCATGATCCCGATGTTGCGGGTATTGTCGAGCGAATACTGTCGCATGCCTCTTCTGTGTTCCTTCCATGCGAAAGCCCCTCACCGACGAAGGTCAGTGAGGGGCCTCCGGCGGATTACCAGCGATAGTGTGCGAAAGCCTTGTTGGCCTGCGCCATGCGGAAGATGTCGTCCTTCTTCTTGAACGCGCCGCCCTGACCGGCGAGAGCGTCGAGCATCTCCGCGGCAAGCCGCTCGGTCATGACCTTCTCGCGACGGTCGCGGGCGAAGCTCACGAGCCAGCGGATGGCCAGCGTGCGAGCGCGGCGGCCCGGCACCTCGACGGGCACCTGGTAGGTAGCGCCGCCGACTCGCCGGCTGCGTACCTCGAGGTGCGGCGTGAGCGCCTGGATGGCGTCCTGGAGCACGTCGACCGGGTCGCGACCGGTCTTCTCGCGGACGATCTCGAGCGCGCCGTAGACGATCTGCTCGGCCGTGCCCTTCTTGCCGTCCAGCAGGACCTTGTTGATGACCTGCGTGACCAGTTTGCTGTTGTAGACGGGGTCCGGGAGGACTTCCCGACGCGTGATCGTGCCTCTGCGCGGCATGGTCTACCTCACCCCTTCGACTTGGATCCGTAGCGCGAACGCGCTTGCTTGCGGTCGGCTACGCCGGAGGCGTCGAGGGACCCGCGGATGACCTTGTAGCGCACGCCCGGCAGGTCCTTGACGCGTCCGCCACGCACGAGCACGACAGAGTGCTCCTGCAGGTTGTGGCCGATGCCGGGGATGTAGGTCGTGACCTCCATGCCGTTGACCAGCCTGACGCGGGCGACCTTGCGCAGGGCGGAGTTCGGCTTCTTGGGCGTCACGGTGTAGACGCGCGTGCACACGCCGCGCTTCTGGGGCGAACCCTTGAGCGCCGGCGTCTTCGAACGCTTGGACTTGCTCTCACGCCCCTTGCGGACGAGCTGGCTGATGGTAGTCATCTGACCTCTCTGGTCTCTCTTGCCTGCCGCTGCGGACAGCGGCCACGTAGTCTAGCGAAACGGGGCTGCGGTCGCAACATCTGGCGCCCGCGGCCGCAGCCCCGCACTGTTCTCAGGCTCGTCTGGTCGTCACTCGCCGTCGCTCTCGAAGCCCCAGGCCGGGTCGCTGGTGAGGAGACGGTCGGCCTCCGTCAGCGCTTCCGCCCGGCCTGCAGGGTGGATCTCGACGCCGCGGTAGCGACGCAGGCCCGTCCCGGCGGGGATGAGCTTGCCGATGATGATGTTCTCCTTGAGGCCGGCGAGGTTGTCGACCTTGCCCTCGATGGCCGCGTCGGTGAGCACCTTGGTGGTCTCCTGGAAGGAGGCCGCGCTGAGGAAGCTCTCGGTGGCCAGCGAAGCCTTGGTGATGCCGAGGATGATCTCCTCGGCCTCGGCGAGCTCGTCGCCTTCTCCGGCGATGCGCTCGTTCTCCGCGGTGAACTGATAGCGGTCGACGAGCTGACCGGGCAGGAAGGTCGTGTCGCCGGCGGTCGCGATGCGCACCTTGCGCATCATGCGCCGCACGATGAGCTCGATGTGTTTGTCGTTGATCTCGACGCCCTGCGAACGGTAGACCTCCTGCACCTCGTTGACGAGGTACTTCTCGGTGGCCGTCGCGCCGGCGTGCTTGAGCACGTCGGCCGGATAGAGCGAGCCGGGCGAGAGCTGCGTGCCCTCCTCGACCCAGTCCTCGTCCTCGACCAGCACGTGCGTACGGCGGGCGGCGAACGTGTACTCCTTGGCCGCACCCTCGTCCGGCGTGATGGTCACTTTGCAGCCGCGCTCCGTGTCCTCGATGGCCACGCGTCCGGTCACCTCGGCGATGCGCGCCACGCCCTTCGGCTTGCGCGCCTCGAAGAGCTCGACGACGCGCGGAAGGCCGTGGGTGATGTCGGCGCCGGCGACACCGCCGGTGTGGAACGTGCGCATCGTGAGCTGCGTTCCCGGCTCGCCGATGGACTGCGCTGCTACGTGGCCGACGGCGTCGCCGATCTCGGCGGGAGCGTTGTTGGCCAGCGCGTACCCGTAGCACTTCTGGCAGACGCCGATCTCGGCATCGCACTTGAGCACGCTGCGGACCGGCACCATGGGGTCGGTCTGCGAACTGCGCGCGAGAACGTCCAGGATCTGGTCGCGAGTCGCGACGTCGATGTGCGTGTCGCGGTCGAACACGACCTCGCCCGTGGTCTCCTCGACGACGCTGTCGCCGAGATGCCGCCCGAGGAGGTTCTCGTTGGGCTCGTGGGTCCACACGGCCATCTGCGCCGCGGCCGCCTTGCCCTTCTTCACCTTGACCTTGGCGTTGGGCAGCGTGGAGTAGACCTCGCGGAGCAGGCCGATCTGCGCCGGGCCGATCTTCTCGCCCTTCTTGAGCACGACGCGGTCGCTGCGCGGCCGCCTGACGTCCTCGGCGAGAGTCGTGCCCTCGAGCTCCGGGTTCTCCTCACGGCGACGCGACCAAGGCGACATCGGCACCCACTCCTTGGTGCCGCAGTCGAGGTCGCTGACCGTGACGTCCTGGCACACGTCCACCAGGCGCCGGGTGAGGTACCCGGAGTCGGCGGTGCGCAGGGCAGTGTCGGCAAGACCCTTGCGGGCGCCGTGGGTCGAGATGAAGAACTCGAGCACGGAGAGACCCTCGATGAAACTGGACTTGACGGGCTGCTCGACGATCTCGCCCTTCGGATTGGCCATCTGACCGCGCCAGCCGGCGAGCTGGCGGATCTGCTTGATGTCGCCGCGGGCCCCGGAGGTGGCCATCATGTAGATGGGGTTGAGCGGGTTGAAGTTGGCCCTGGTGGCCGCGGTGATCTGGACGTCGGCTTCACGCCAGATCTCCTGCACCTTGCCGCGCCGCTCTTCCTCGGAGAGGAAGCCGTTGTTGTACTCGTCGCGGAGCTGGTCGACCATGGCCTCGTGCGTGTGGAGGATCTCGGCCTTCTCCTTGGCAGGGACGACGACGTCGTTCTTGGACACGGTGACTGCGGCGCGCGTCGCGAAGTGGAAGCCGACCTCCTTGAACACGTCGAGGATGCGGGCCACCTTGTTGGCGCCGTAGAGAGCGACCAGCTTGTTGATGAAGGCGGCGAGCCCCTTCTTGGTCATCGTGTAGTTGATGTACGTGTAATCACCCTGGTAGCCGTCGCCGAGGACCTCGCGCAGACCCTCCTCGACGCGCATGTTGAACAAGCCGCGACCGATGGTGGTGACGACGCGTCGGCCGCCCGGCAGACGCAGAAGGATCGGGCGACGCGTGAACTCGGCAACGCCGGCCTCGCGCTTGGTGGGCACCTCGCGCTGGTCGAGGATGCGCTGCTCCCAGGCACGCTGGACCTCGTCATAGCCGGCGTAGGCGTGCAGCTCCTCGCCGAAGTGGTCCGGCTGCGCGTCGCTCAGATCGTCATCGGCGTGATAGGTGAGGTAGTACATGCCGATGACCATGTCCTGGCTGGGCACGGCGATGGGCTTGCCGTGCGCCGGCGAGAGAATGTTGTTGGTGCTCAGCATGAGGACGCGGGCCTCGGCCTGTGCCTCCCAGCTCAGGGGCAGATGGACGGCCATCTGGTCGCCGTCGAAGTCGGCGTTGAACGCCGCGCAGACGAGCGGGTGGATCTGGATGGCTTTGCCCTCGACGAGCAGCGGCTCGAACGCCTGGATGCCGAGCCGGTGCAGGGTCGGCGCGCGGTTGAGCATCACAGGGTGCTCGGTGATGACCTCTTCGAGGATGTCCCAGACCTCGGGCACCATCGACTCCACCATCTTCTTGGCCGCCTTGATGTTCTGGACCATCTTTCGGCCCACGAGGCGGCTCATGATGAACGGCTTGAAGAGCTCGAGCGCCATCATCTTGGGGAGGCCGCACTGGTGCATCTTGAGGTGCGGCCCGGCCACGATCACGGAGCGGCCGGAGTAATCGACGCGCTTGCCGAGCAGGTTCTGGCGGAAGCGGCCCTGCTTGCCCTTGAGCATGTCGCTGAGCGACTTCAGCGGGCGATTGCCGGGGCCGGTCACGGCGCGACCGCGGCGGCCGTTGTCGAACAGCGCGTCGACGGCCTCCTGCAGCATGCGCTTCTCGTTGTTCACGATGATGTCCGGCGCCTGCAGGTCGAGCAGCCGCTTGAGACGGTTGTTCCTGTTGATGACGCGCCGGTAGAGGTCGTTGAGGTCGCTGGTCGCGAACCGGCCGCCGTCCAGCTGGACCATCGGCCGCAGCTCGGGCGGGATGACCGGGATCACGTCCAAGATCATCCATTCAGGGTGGTTGCCGCTGCGGAGGAAGGCCGAGACGACCTTGAGCCGCTTGACGGCGCGTGCCTGACGCTGGCCCTTGGCGGTCTGGATCGTTTCGCGCAGCTCGGTCGCCTCGTTGTCGAGGTCGACGCCCTTGAGCAGCTCGCGCACGGCCTGCGCGCCGGTCCCGCCCTTGAAGTACACGCCGAAGCTCTCCGGCTCGTAGCCGGGCTCACGACCGAACATACGCTCCATCTGCTGGTAGACCGCTTCGTCGCCGATGACCTCGCGCGGGGAGATGGTCTTGAACTGTTCCCACGCCTTGTCGATCTGTTCCTTGGCGTGATCGACGTTCTTGAAGCCACGGTCGACGTAGTCGTCGCGCAGCTTGTCTACCTTCGTGCGCTGGAGCTTCATCTCGTCCGGGCCGAGCGACGCGGCGTTGACGGCCACACGGCGGTACGACTCGAAGATGTCGAAGTAGTTGAAGTACCCGAACTCATCCTCGGGGTCGCTGTCGACGTGGAAGGCGTCGGCTTCGCGCTCGCCGTCGAGGATGGCCACGATCTCGTCGTGCATCGCTTCGATGGCGCCGCGACGCGCCTCGGCGTAGAGATCGTAGCGCGCCTTGATCTCGTCGATCTTCTCCTGAAGCATCAGGAGGTCGTTGTCGCGGCGCTCGGCGTCGACCGAGATGATCACGTAGCTGCCGCCGAAGTACAGGACCTTCTCCAGCTCCTTGGGGGCGATGTCGAGCAGGTACCCCATACGCGACGGTACGCCCTTGAAGAACCAGATGTGGCTCACCGGGGCGGCCAGCCGGATGTGGCCCATGCGCTCGCGACGCACCTTGGCGCGAGTGACCTCGACGCCGCAGCGCTCGCAGATGATGCCCTTGTAGCGCACGCGCTTGTACTTGCCGCAGTAGCACTCCCAGTCCTTGGTGGGACCGAAGATGCGTTCGCAGAACAGACCGTCACGCTCGGGCTTGAGCGTGCGGTAGTTGATCGTCTCGGGCTTGGTGACCTCGCCCTTGGACCACGCCTCGATCTGCTTCGGCGATGCCAGCCCGATACGGATCGAGTCGAAGTTGTTGATGTCGATCACTATGCGCTCCCTCTGCCTAGGCGGGGTCAGTCTTCGTCGGTGTCGGCGTCGTCGGACTCTGGTTTCGCGGCGTCGATCTCCAGGATGTCGTCGAGGTCCGTTGGCACGTCGCCGTTGGCGACGAGCGTCTCAGCCTCGCCGGACAGCGCGGCCGCGGCCGCCAGGAGGTCCTGCGTCGCCGCCGCGGTGTCATCCTTCTCGACCTTCTCGACCTTCTCGATGACCGCTTCCGCCGACTCGCTACCCGCGCCGATGACGTCCTGCAGGGCCGACGAGTCGACGCCGACCTGCTCGAGCTCGCCGGCCTCGGCCTGCTGACGGCGCAGGCCGGCGCTGAGGTCGATGCCGAGCTCCTCGGCGGCGCGGAGGAGATCGTCGTCCTCCTCGCGGACCTCGAGCACGTCGCCGGCCTCGCTCTGGACGCTCATGTCGAGCGCGAGGCTCTGGATCTCCTTCATGAGCACCTTGAACGATTCGGGGATGTTGGGCTTGGCGATGTTCTCACCCTTGACGATCGCCTCGTAGGCCTTGACGCGACCCACGGTGTCGTCCGACTTGATGGTGAGCATCTCCTGGAGCACGTAGGCGGCGCCGTACGCCTCGAGCGCCCAGACCTCCATCTCGCCGAAACGCTGACCGCCGAACTGGGCCTTGCCGCCCAGCGGCTGCTGCGTGACCAGCGAATAGGGGCCGGTGCTGCGCGCGTGGATCTTGTCGTCCACGAGATGCAGCAGCTTGAGGATGTACATGTAGCCGATGGTGACCTTGTTGTCGAAGCGCTCACCGGTGCGGCCGTCGTAGAGCCACACCTTGCCCGAGCACTGACGGCCCAGCGGCTCTTTGCGGTTGATCTTGAACTCGACCGGGTTGTCGAGGGTCTCCTCGCTGCTGCGGATGAGCAACCCGTCGACCTCTTCGATGGTGGCGCCGTCGAACACAGGAGACGCGACCCGCGCCGGCGTGTTGCTGCGCCCACCGTCGGCCTGGAAGCCGGCGTGCGCCGCCCAGCCGAGGTGCGTCTCGAGCACCTGGCCGATGTTCATACGGCTCGGTACGCCGAGCGGGTTGAGGATGATCTCGACCGGGGTGCCGTCCTCGAGATGCGGCATGTCCTCTTCGGGGACGATCTTGGAGATGACACCCTTGTTGCCGTGGCGGCCGGCGAGCTTGTCGCCCTCGGCGATCTTACGTTTCTTGGCGACGTAGACGCGGACCAGCTCGTTGACACTCGGCGGGAGCTCGTCGTTGTTCTCGCGGCTGAAGATCTTGACGTCGATGACCTTGCCGCCCTCGCCGTGCGGCACCTTGAGGCTGGTGTCGCGGACCTCGCGCGCCTTCTCCTTGAAGATGGCGCGGATGAGCTTCTCCTCGGCGGTGAGCTCGGTCTCGCCCTTGGGTGTGACCTTGCCGACCAGGAGATCGCCGGAGTTGACCTCGGCGCCGATGCGCACGATGCCGCGCTCGTCGAGGTCCTTGAGCGACTCCTCCGAGCGGTTGGGGATGTCGCGGGTGATCTCTTCGTCGCCCAGCTTGGTCGTGCGCGCGTCGACCTCGTACTCCTCGATGTGGATGGAGGAGAGGAGGTCGTTCTTCACGACCTTCTCGCTGAGGATGATGGCGTCCTCGAAGTTGAAGCCCTCCCAGCTCATGAACGCGACCAGGAGGTTGCGGCCGAGGGCGAGCTCGCCGCTGTCCGTCGACGACCCGTCGGCGAGGATGGCGCCCGCGGGCACCTTGTCGCCGGGGAAGACGATGGGCTTCTGGTGGATCAGCGTACCCTGGTTGGAGCGCATGAACTTGACGAGGTCGTACGTATCGACATGGCCCTTGCCGGCGTCGACCTCGATGTGGTCGGCGTCGACGTAGGCGACTTTGCCGCCGCGCTCGGCCATGACCACGTCACCGGTGTCGGTGGCGGCGCGGAACTCCATGCCGGTGCCGACGTACGGGGCCTCGGCGTTCAGGAGCGGCACGGCCTGGCGCTGCATGTTCGAGCCCATGAGGGCGCGGTTGGCGTCGTCGTGCTCGAGGAACGGGATGAGCGCCGTGGCCACCGACACGAGCTGCGTCGGGCTGACGTCCATGAAGTCGATCTCGACCGGCGGCACCTTGACGATGTCGGCGCCGGCACGAGACCGCGCGAGGACGAGCTCGTTCGCGAACTTGCCGGTCTTGGCGTCGAAGGGGGCGTTCGCCTGGGCAATGGTCACGTAGCGGATCTCGCCGGTCTTGGCATCGACGATCTCCTCCTCTTCTTCGGAGGCGTCGAGGTAAACGATCTCGTTGGTCACCTTGCCCTTGACGACCCTGCGGTAGGGGGCGCGGATGAAGCCGAACTCGTCCACGGTGGCCATCGAGGCGAGCGAGCCGATGAGGCCGATGTTCGGGCCTTCCGGGGTCTCGATTGGGCACATGCGCCCGTAGTGCGTCGGGTGCACGTCGCGGACCTCGATCGGCGCGCGTTCGCGCGTCAGTCCGCCGGCGCCCAGGGCGCTGAGGCGGCGACGGTGCGTCAGGCCCGACAGTGAGTTCGTCTGGTCCATGAACTGCGACAGCTGCGACGAACCGAAGAACTCCTTGAGAGCCGCCACGACGGGGCGGATGTTGACCAGGGTCGCCGGGACGATCGTATCGGGGTCCTCGGTGGTGAGCCGCTCGCGGATGACACGCTCCATGCGCGCGAGGCCGATGCGGAACGCGTCCTGTACGAGCTCGCCCACGGTGCGAAGACGGCGGTTGCCGAAGTGCTCGTACTCGTCGATCTCGTGGGCGATCTCCTCGCGCCTGGTGGCGAGAAACGCATTCGCCTCAGCGGCGTAGTCCTTGGCGTCGTCCGGGACGCCGAGCTTGCTGGGCAGCGAGATGAGCCGCTTGATGAGCTCGATGATGTCTTCGTTCACGAGCACGCGCACGTCGGCGTCCGGCCGGTCGGCGGGCTTGATGTGATTGTGCAGGCGGACGTTGAGCTTGTGCCGGCCGACGCGCGAAAGGTCGTAGCGCTTGGGATCGAAGAACAGACCCTTGAGCATCGTCGTGGCGCCGTCGAGCGTCGGCGGCTCGCCCGGGCGCTGCTTGCGGAACAACTCGACCAGCGCCTCTTCCTGCGAGCCGGTCGTGTCCTTCTCGATGGTGTTGCGCATGTAGACGGAGTCGTCGAAGAGGGCGAGGAGCTCGTCGTTGGCGCCGTAGCCCATGGCACGGAGCAGCACGGTGACCGGGAACTTGCGCTTGCGGTCGATGCGCACGTTCACGGTGCCCTTCTTGTCGATCTCGAGCTCGAGCCACGAGCCGCGCTGGGGCATGAGGTTGGCGACCAGGACCTGCTTCTCTCGCTCGGCCTGCTTGGGCTCCATGATGTAGGCGCCCGGCGAGCGCACCAACTGCGTGACGACCACGCGCTCGGTGCCGTGGATGATGAAGGTGCCGCGCTCGGTCATCATGGGGAAGTCGCCCATGAACACAGACTGCTCGCGGATCTCGCCCGTCTCCTCGTTGATGAAGGCGACCTTCATCGTGAGGGGGGCGGAAAAGGTCATGTCCTTGTTGCGGCACTCGGCCAGCGACTTGGACGGCTCCCCGAACTGGTGATCTCCGAACTGCACGAGCAGCTTCTCGGAGTAGTCCTTGATGGGGTTGATGTCGGCGATGGTCTCGCTGAGACCATCGCTCAAGAACCACTCCCACGACTTCCGCTGGATGTCGATCAGATGTGGGAGCGGGAGCGGCTGCTCGAGCTTGGCGAAAGACGTACGCACGCGAGGCGCCTGGGGCTCGTTCAAGCGAGTCTCCTCTGTTTACGCGGTGACCGGGAAAGAGAAGCACACCACACCAGAGGAATCGAGGTATGGTCGCGGGTAACGCACGGCCAAAAAACTTACCACAACGGCGGGCGTGATGCAAGAGCAAGTTGCGGGATCGCCGCACGGCGAGTTCGGCGCAGGCGGCGCGAGACCGCACATGGTCCGCGCGCCCGCTCGCGGAAACCCGAAGGGCCCGGGCCGGCGTTCGCCGGCCCGGGCCCTTCGGGCGTTACTGCGATGACGCTGAGAAGCTCTCTACTTGATCTCGACGCTGGCGCCGGCGCCTTCGAGCTGCTTCTTGGCATCCTCGGCCTCGTCCTTGGTCACGCCTTCCTTGATGGCGCTGGGCACGCCCTCGACCACGTCCTTGGCCTCCTTGAGCCCGAGACCGGTCAGAGCGCGCACGACCTTGATGACCTGGATCTTCTGGTCACCGAAGGCGGTGAGCATCACGTCGAACGCGGTCTGCTCCTCGGCCGGAGCGGCCTCGGCGGCGCCGGCGGCCGGAGCCGCGGCCGCGGCGACGGGCGCCGCGGCGCTGACGCCGAATTCTTCCTCGAGCGCCTTGACCATCTCGCTGAGCTCGAGCACGGTCATGCCCTTGATGGCCTCGATCAGCTGGTCTTTCGTAAGAGCCTTGTCTGCCATTGTCAGTTCACCTCACGTGGGGCTTGAAAGCCTTGCTGGACAGGATGGTGCGGCTGCGGCTCACGCCTCGCCGGCGGCGGCGCGCTGCTGCGCCACCTGATCGAGAGCACGGACAAATCCGCTGATCGTGCCCTGAAGAACGGTGACCAGACCCGTCATCGGCGCCGCCATGGTGCCGACCAGCTGGGCGACGAGGACGTCACGCGGCGGCAGGCTGGCGATGGCTTTGACGTCGGCCGGGTCGATAAGGCTCGCGTCGAGCAGGCCGCCACGCACCTCGAGCTGCGGGTGCGTCTTGGCGAAATCGGCGAGAGCCTTGGCGGCGCCGACCAGGTCGTCGCCGCAGAAGGTGACCGCAGTCGGACCGGACATGAGCTCTCTGACCGGTTCGCGGCCCGCCTTGTCGGCGGCGATGCCGCCCAAGGTGTTCTTGACGATCTTGAAGCGTGCTCCGCTCTCGCGCAGCTTGCCGCGGAGCTCGGCGAGCTCCGCCACCGTGAGGCCGCGGTAGTCGCTGACGAACAGGTTCTCCGTGTCCGTGAGCAGCTGGGTCACCTCGGCGATCACAGCGTCTTTCTCGTTTCTCAGCATCTCGACCTCGCAGTCGCAACAAAAAACCCGCTCCCGATGCGGAAGCGGGCATGGACGCCTGGCATCCTGCTCGTCTCGCCTCGGGTGGCGGACCCGTGTGGATCCATTCTGCTCCCGGAGGAGCACCGACCTTCATCGGCCGCGGCGCACAACAGGCGCGCCACGAAGCGGCAGTATAGAACAGCGGAGGGGCGCCGGCAACTGCCGCCGCCGTCGGCGCCCCCCGCTCAGGCTCAGCTCTCGAAGAGGTCCCGCGTGCGCGCCGGGTCGAGCTCGATGCTCGGGCTCATGGTCGCCACGATGTGGACGCTCTTGATGTACTTGCCCTTGGCGGCGGCGGGCTTGGCGCGGAGGATCTCACCCAGCACCGCGCCGTAGTTCTCGACCAGCATCTCTTCGGTGAACGACTTCTTGCCGATGCTCAGGTGAATGATGCCTGAGCGGTCGGTGCGGTACTCGACCTTGCCGCCCTTGGCGTCGCTGACGGCCTTGCCGACGTCGAACGTCACGGTGCCGGACTTGGGGTTCGGCATGAGTCCACGCGGGCCGAGGATGCGGCCGAGCTTGCCGACCGTGCCCATCATGTCCGGCGTCGCGATGGCGATGTCGAAGTCGAAGACGCCCTCCTGGATCTGCTTGGCCAGGTCGGCGCTACCGACGACGTCCGCGCCGGCCTCCGCCGCCTCACGCGCCTTGTCGCCCTCGGCGAAGACGGCGACGCGCATCTCCTTGCCGGTGCCGTGCGGGAGCACGGTGGTGCCACGCACGATCTGGTCGGCGTGGCGCACATCGACGCCAAGACGGAAGTGGACTTCGATGGTCTCGTCGAACTTGGCGCTCTCGAGACTCTTGAGCAGGCGCACGCCCTCGAGCGGCGTGTACTGGCGATCGGGCTCGATGGTGCGCTGGGAAGTGGTGAACTTGCGGCCGTGCTTGGCCATATGCGTGACCTCCTGTGGTACAAGCGGCGACCTGGTCGCCTCCCACGTCGGCGGCCGGGCGGCGGAGCCACCCCGGCCTTCAGGTGATGTGCTAGCTCTCTACCTCGATGCCCATGCTGCGGGCGGTGCCCTCGATGATCTTCATCGCGGCGTCGACGTCGTTGGCGTTGAGGTCGGGCATCTTGGTCTCGGCGATGGTGCGGACCTGGTCGCGGGTGACGGTGCCGACCTTGTCGCGGTTGGGCTCGCCGGAGCCTTTGTCGATGCCGAGGGCCTCGCGCAGGAGCACGGCGGCAGGCGGAGTCTTGGTGATGAACGTGAACGTGCGGTCCTCGAACACGGTGATCTCGACCGGCACGATGGTGCTGCCCGACGCCTGGGTCTGGGCGTTGAACGACTTGCAGAACTCCATGATGTTCACGCCGTGCTGGCCGAGCGCGGGCCCCACGGGAGGGGCCGGACTCGCCTGGCCGGCCGGAATCTGCAGCTTGATCTTGGTGAGGACCTTCTTGGCCACGGGTTGCCTCGCTTACTTCCTGGTTAGGACGTCTTCTTGACCTGGTCGAAGGCGAGCTCGACCGGCGTCTCGCGGCCGAAGATCGACACCATGACCTTGAGCCGGCTCTGGTCGAGGTTGACCTCGACGACCTCGCCGGAGAAATCGCTGAGCGGGCCGGCCGTGACGCGCACGACCTCGCCGACCGTGAACTCGGCCTTCTGCTTGGGACGCTCGACCGAGGCGGTATGCATGATGCGGTCGACCTCCGCGCGGGAGAGTGCGACCGGCTTGTTCTGAGCGCCGACGAACCCGGTCACTCCCGGGGTGTTCTTGACCAGCGACCACGTGTCGTCGGTGAGCTCCATCTGCACGAGCACGTAGCCGGGGAACACACGGCGCTCGGTCGTGACCTTCTCGCCGTCCTTGGTCTCGACGATCTGCTCCGTGGGCACGACGATCTGGTGGATGCGCTCCTCCTGGTGCATCGACTGGCGCCGATGCTCCAGGTTGGCTTTCACCTTGTTCTCGTGGCCCGAATAGGTATTGACGACGTACCAGCTGTACATGCGGACCCGATCAGGTGAGGAGGTTGACGACTGCGTCGATGATCCTGGAGAAGCCAAAATCGAGGACGGCCGTATAGGCGGCGGCAATGGCGACGGCGACGAGCACGACGAGCGTCGACTGGGCGAGGTCCTTGCGCGTTGGCCAGGTGACCTTGCTCATCTCGACGCGCACGTCGCGCAGGAACTTCATGAAGCCCTTCTTCTCGGCCGGGCGGCTCGCCTTGGCCTTCTGCTGGGGCTTCTGCTGCGACTTGGCGCGCGCGGGCTTGGCGTCGGCGCGCTTGGCCACCGCCTTCTTGCTCTGGGAAGGCTTGCCCGAAGGCTTCGCCTTGCCCGTGTTGCCCTTCTTGTTGTTCGCAGTCTTCGCCACTCAACCGCTCCGATGGTCATTGGCAGGGCTGGAGGGACTCGAACCCCCGACCCCCGGTTTTGGAGACCGGTGCTCTACCAATTGAGCTACAGCCCTAAGAAGCACACGAGAAGACGCTCAGCGCGTCTCCTTGTGCACAGTGTGCGTCCCGCACCAGCGACAGTACTTCTTGAGCTCGATGCGGTCCGGGTCGTTCTTCTTGTTCTTGTTGGTGTGGTAGTTGCGACGCTTGCATTCCTGGCAAGCGAGCGTGACGAGTTGACGCACGTCGTCTTCCTTTCAAACAGAAGCACGTAAGAATACCAAGCGCTCCGCACGAGGGTCAACGCTCCTCCCGGCGGCTCCCGCACGCGGCTGCAAGCCTGTCGCGGCCACGGCGGCGCAGTATAGCAGGCGGGGAGCGGCCGGGCAAAACCGCCGTTCATCCGCGGGCGATATCCCGGGCCTCATGCCCGTCGCGCGGCCTAAGGCTGCCGATGCGCGAGACGCAACGGACGACGGCGCGCGGAACTCCGGCGGCAGCGCTTCTCCGCACATCTCCGCGCGGCCGGACGAGTCCAGCCGCGCCCACTCGCGGCGCCGCGCGGCGTGACGACCCCGGCAGACCAGGCGTTCGCGCTGCGTTCCTTCGCCGACGACCGCATCCGTGACCGACGTGCACTCGGAGGGCGCACGGGGTACCTCGGCGAGATGCCACGCCGTGGTACGGTCGGGGCGGCTGAAGAATCCCATTCTGATGACGTTCCCGGTAGGCTGGACGCCAAACGGAAGGGAGAGGCGATCGACGGGCACAGCGAGACGGGCGGAGTCGCCGGCGGCGGCGAGGGCGAACGGCCCGGGGAGGGACGGCGCGTCCCGCCGCCGGAGGTACCGGGGTGCACCTCCCCGGGCGGCGTCCCGGATGCCGGGGCCGAGGCTTCCGCTCCGCAGACGCCGGCGGCCGGGTCGCAGCCTTGGCCGCCGTCGCCGCCAAGGCCGACCCCGTGGCCGGCGGCGCCGCCGGTCCTCGGCGGCATGAGCCCGGCCGAGACGACACCGGTCGGGTCGCGCGCCGACGCGCGCGGCGAGGCTCCGCCCGGCCACGGCGGCGCCGGTGTCGTGCCCGCCACGTTCGCCGCCTCCCCCGGTGAGCCGTTCTACCTGCCGGACGCGACCTGGCTGTGGCCGCGGACGGTGGCCGGCCTCGCACTGGGTTCGGCGCCTGAAGCGCTGCTGTATCTGGTAGCCCTGCTCGCCGGCACCGCGTCGGGCACCGGCGGAAAGGTCACCGCCGGCAGCGCCGCCGCGCTGGCCGTGGGGTCGCTCATCCTCTACGGGTGGCAGACGACGGCGGCCTGGCTCTTCTCGCTGAGGACGGCCGGCCGCAAGCTCGCGCTCTGGGGATTCCGGCGGCCGACCAAGGCCATCTTCTGGACAGTGCCCTTGGGGCTCGTCGCCGTGTACGTGGTCAGCATCGCCCACGACATCGTCGTGCGTCCGGAGCAGCAGCAGATCATCAGCGAGTTCCCGCGCAGCGGGATGGGAATCGGCCTGTTCGTGCTGGTCGCCGTGATCATGGCGCCGCTCTTCGAGGAGATCGTCTTTCGCGGCTTTCTCTTTCGCGGGTTCGCCAACTCGTGGGGCTGGGTGTGGGGAGCGCTCGCGTCCTCCGCCATCTTCGGCCTGGCGCACCTGCAGCTTGACGTCTTTCTGCCTCTGGCCGCGCTCGGATTCGCGCTCGCGTGGGCGTACCGGCAGACCGGGTCGCTGTGGACGTGCATCACCATGCACGGGCTCTTCAACCTGATCGCCGTCGTCGCCTGGGCGGTCACCGGCTGACGACGCGCGAGCGGCCGGCGCACCGTCGGCAGGGCGCCGCCGCTCGATGCGCTCCACCGGTCCCGACAGGTCAGGTGAGAAGCGTCGGCTTGCGGAGTTCCCGGCAGTGGCAGTCGTCGCCGGCAGGGAGGGCCGCGAGCGCGTCCAGCAGGACGCGGCCCATGAGCCCTGCGTCCTCGCGGAAGATCTGAGCGAGCACGTCGTGCTCCCACTCGCGAACGACGCCCTCCCCGTAGTTGACGATGAGGTAGATGCCCGCGTAGCAGGCGCCGATGTCGCGGGCCAGCCACACCTCGGGACAGAAGCTCTGCCCGACGATGTCGCCGAGCGTCTGCAAGAAGCGGACCTCGGCTGGAGACTCGAAGCGCGGTCCCTCGGTCACCACATACGTGCCACGCGTGAAGACGCGGCGCTCCGGCGCAAGCCGCCGCACGGCTCCCACCAGGGCCTCGCGTCCGGTGGCGCAGACGGCATCGCGCATGATCAGCAGGTGGTCACCGACGACGACACCGTAGCGGTCGCGGTCGGTCGTCATGTCCACGAAATCGTCGACGACCACAAGATCGCCAGGGTCGAGCAGATGATCGAGGCTGCCGACGCCCGCGTCCGAGAGGATCCGCTTCACACCGGCGCGATGCAGCACGCTGAACACCTGGCGCGAGGCCCGTCCGCGCGAGACGCCTCTGCGCCAGCCGTGCATCTTCACGTGCAGCGCGCGCTGACCGCCGAGCTCGAACAACGTGAACGGAGGGCTCTCGCCCCAGGGCGTCTCGAAGATGAGGCCGGTCTCAAGCGTGCGAGCGTCCGCGTGGAGGTCACCCGGGAAGGCTGCGGCCAGGGATCCCGAACCACCGATCACGGCGCGCGCTGCGGCGGGCACGGTGGCCAGCGCGCTCACAGGCTCGTCAGCTCCGGCGTCACCCGCAGCACGACCAACTGCACGTGGTCACCGTTGTCCGAGGTGTACTGGCTGAGCGCTTGGTCGAGCGAGGCGGGAAAGCCGCGCACCGCACCCAGGGTCGACGTCCCTCGCTGCACCACATCGCCGATCTCGACCTTGGGCTCGGCGATATGGGTGACGACCAGCAGCAGCGACGAGTCGCCGGCAAGCTGGATGTGGATCTCGACGTCGTCGTGGCGCCCGAGGATGCTGTACTCCTTGATGGCCGTGACCTTGCCGTCCACCGGGGAGAGGACGGGAGATCCGGGAACGGCGCCGACGTCGAGACCCGAGGTGGGCGACGACTGTTCGTCGCCCGTGCCGCCCATGAGGTAGTACTGCACGCCGCCCCCGCCGGCGAAGATGTCGGCGAGCTTCTCGCCGAGGCCTCCTCCACCGAGACGGTCGCCCACCGGCTCGAACGCGACCGCATCCGTGTTGTCCACCGGATGGAACGCCACCGCCGTCGTCGCCTGCCGCGCCACGGGTAGCAGGACGTCGACGTCGTCGACGCGAGCGACCACGACGGCCTCGTCCGACTCCACGGTGCGCCCGAAGGTCGGCTCGGCGGCCGCGGCGGGCACCTGCGCGGGCGTCTGGCCGGGGATGGCGTACGCGACCCATACCGCAACAGAGGTGAGGGTCACCAGTACGACCAGCGCGACCACACGCCGGCGGCGAATCTGATGGCGACGAAGGGCTTGCTGCCGGCGTCGCTGATTGGCCGGGCTCGTGTGCATGTCGTAGCCCAAGCTACAGCGCACGCGCGCACGCCGCAAGCCGCTCACCGTCGGCCGGACGTCCCCGAAAGGAGTCACCGATGACAGGCCGCGGCGTCCATCGCGCTCCTCGATACCTCGGGCAGAGGGCCGCCTTCCGTCCAGTGGTGCCCTGTTCGGGCCAAGCGCCCGCGAGCCCCGCCCGTCACAGGCGTGTTGTCACGGCAGACGATGGAAAGTGCGCTCCGCGCCTCAACTCCCACTAGTGCCGGGCCGATAGCAATGCCATGAGGGATCGCGGGCTGGCGGTCCGAAGCTGGTGCAAGGCCCACGTCGGGCTCGGGGGTGCGCTGTGAAGACTCCAATCGTCATCGTTCTGGTCACGATCCTCGGCACGCTGTTGCTGGCCGCGCCGGCGCTCGCGTACACGCCGCTCAACCGCTACGAGAAGCGGCTGCTCACGCTCGTCAACAAGCAGCGCGCCAAGCACGGCCTCCCACAGGTGCGGACGCACTCCAGGCTCCTGAACGCCGCCCGCGCCCACTCCGCCGAGATGGGCGAGAAGAAGTACTTCAGCCACTCCTCCGCGAGTGGCCGGAACTGGTCCTCGCGGATCATCAGCCACGGCTACAAGCGGACGGGGTACAGGTACTGGAAGGCCGGAGAGAACATCTACTACGGCTCCGGGCTGTACTCGAGCCCCACCGCCGTCATCAAGGCCTGGATGGCGTCCAAACCGCATCGCGCCGTCATCCTCACCAGGGCCTTCCGCAACGTCGGCATCGGAGCGGTGAAGACCACCACCGGCTACGGGAGCTACAAAGGTACCGTGTGGTTCTTCACGCTCGACCTCGGACGGCGCATCCGGTAGCGCCCAGAGGCACAGAGGGTTGAGCGGAGGGGCGCGCGAGCGCCCCTTCTGCGTTCCGGAGGGCCGTCCGGCGAGCGCGGCCGAGGCCCACCGGAGGGCGAAGCCGGCGCTGGCCGACGGGGTAGGATGAAGCGGTGGACCTCGACGCCGGCATGACTCCCCAGGCGGCCGCCAGGCTGCGGACGTTCTTCACCGGCGGCGGCCACGAGCAGATCGTGGCCGTGGCGCACGAGGCGGCGCGGCGGGGCCGCGCCGCCGACTTGCCGGATGATCTGCCGCCCGCGCTGCGCGAGACGCTTTTCGCGGCCGGCGTGCGCACTCTCTACGGCCATCAGACCGCCGCCCGGGACGCGCTGGCGGCCGGCGATAACGTGGTCGTGAGCACAGGGACAGCGAGCGGCAAGAGCCTCTGCTACCAGCTCGCCGTCCTCGAGGCCTTCGCCGCGGAGCCTCAGGCACGCGCCCTCTTCCTCTTCCCCACCAAGGCGCTCGCCCAGGACCAGGCGCGCAAGCTGATCCAGCTGCGCGTCCCCGGCGTCGTCCCTGCGATCTACGACGGCGACACGCCGCAGGAGCAGCGCGCCCAGCTGCGGCGCACGGCGACGATCCTCCTCAGCAATCCCGACATGCTGCACGTCGGCATCCTCCCCGCACACGAGCGCTGGGCGGAGTTCCTTCACCAGCTCCGCTACGTGGTGCTCGACGAGGCGCACGTCTACCGCGGCGTCTTCGGCAGCCACGTCGCCCAGGTCGTGCGGCGCCTGCGCCGGCTCTGCGCGCAGTACGGCGCCGACCCCCGGTTCGTGCTTACGTCGGCGACGATCGCCAGTCCCGGCGCCTTTGCGGAACGCCTCGTCGGCGCGCCGTTCACCGTCGTCGACGAGGACCAGGCGCCCCGCCCCGAGCGGACGATCGTGCTCTGGAACCCTCCGCTCGAGGATCCGGCCGCGGGGGCGCGGCGGAGCGCGCTCGCCGAGGCGAGCTACGTGACCGCCGAGAGCCTGATCGCCGGGGCGCGCGTGATCGCCTTCGCACCGACGCGCAAGGCGGCGGAGCTCGTGTACGGTAACGTCCGCCGCCGCCTCGAGGACCGCGGCAAGCGGGACGCGGCGGAGCGCGTGCAGCCGTACCGCGCCGGCTACACGCCCGAGCAGCGCCGGGACATCGAGCGCCGCCTGTTCGCGCACGAGCTGGACGCCGTGATCGCCACGCAGGCGCTCGAGCTCGGCATCGACGTCGGCAGCCTGGACGTCGCGATCGTGACCGGCTTTCCCGGCACGATCACCAGCCTGCGGCAGCGCTGGGGGCGAGCCGGCCGGTCCGGACACGGCTACGCCGTGCTGGTGGCCGGCCAGGACGCGCTGGACCAGTACTTCATGCGCGAGCCGGACCGCCTCCTCGGCCGCAGCGTGGAGGAGGCGATCATCGATCTGCACAACCCGCTCATCAGCGGGCCGCATCTCGAGGCGGCGGCGTATGAAAGGGCGCTCACGCCGGCCGACGAGCCGTACTTCGGCGAGCAGGGTCTGCTGCAGGCGGAGCGGCTGGCGCAGGCGGGCCGGCTGCGACGGCGCAACGACGGTCTGGTCTGGGCCAGGCCGTACTCCCCCGCCGCCGGTATCGGATTGCGCACCGCGAGCAACGAGCAGTTCGCCATCGTGGAGAGCCGGCAGGGCGAGGTCATCGGCACTGTCGAACGCGAGCGCGTCTTCCGCTTCTGCCACCCCGGCGCCGTGTACCTGCACCTCGGCAGGAGCTACCTCGTGCAGCACCTCGACCTCCAGGACCGCGTGGTCATGATCGACGACTTCGACGGCAGCTACTACACACAGGCCAAGACGGACAAGAACGTCATGATCGCGGGCCAGGCGGACTCACGCCAGCTCCCGGGCGGCGTCCTCTTCGCCGGCGACCTCGAGGTCACCGAGCAGGTGATCGCCTACCAGCGCCGCGACCTGACCGACGGCCACATCATGGACACCACGACGCTCGACCTTCCGGAACAGACCTTCACGACCCAGGCGTTCTGGCTCGCGGTCCCACAGCCGGTGCTCGACCGCGCCGTCGCCGGCCTCGCCGAGACCGACGAACTGGCGACTCCCGGCTCCCTGCACGCCGCCGAGCACGCGCTGATCGCGCTGCTCCCGCTGTACGCGATGTGCGACCGCTGGGACATCGGCGGCCTCAGCACCCCATGGCACTGGCAGACCGACGCGGCGAGCATCTTCGTCTACGACGGGTATCCCGGCGGGATCGGGCTTTCACGCCGTGGCTACGATGCCTTCGAGAGCCTCGCCGAGGCGGCCCGGACGCTCGTCGCCGAGTGCCCGTGCGAGAGCGGCTGCCCCAGCTGCGTGCAGAGCCCCAAGTGCGGCAACCTGAACGAACCGCTCAGCAAGGCGGGCGCGGTGATGCTGCTGCGCGCCGTACTGGAAGCCAAGAAGGAGTGAGAGCGGCTCCTCCCTGCCCACTCTGAACGCCCGGGTCCGGCCGCGCCCATGCCGGTCGGGACCGCGCCGCCGCGCCGACGGGCGCTGCTACGATAGGCTGCCAGACAGCACCGACCGGAGAATCGCATGCCCGACCGCATCAGCATCGATATGCTGGACCCTGCCGACATCGAACTCGTCGGGCCGCTGTGGAAGCAGCTCCTCGACCACATCGCCGCGCTTCCCGACGCCCTGGTACCGGTGCGACCCTCGGACGAGTCGTGGGAGCTGGAGCGCAAGGTGATGCTGAAGGAGATGGACGACGAGGCCTTCGTCCTCGTCGCGCGCCGGGACGGCAAGGTCGCCGGCTACGCCTTCGTCTGCGTCGAGGGCCCGGACCCGGTCTGGTACACGGGCGACAAGCACGCTCTGCTGGCGCACCTGTCCGTCGACGAGGCCGATCGTGGCAACGGCGTGGGCGGTCTGCTGCTCGACGCCATGGACGCGGAGCTCGAGCGGCGCGGCATCGAAGACGTCGAGATCGGCGTCGATACCGGCAACGACGTCGCGACCCGCATGTACGAGAATCGCGGCTATCGCGCCGACTACCGCATCTTCTACGGGTCGCCCCACCGCAGGCCGTGGGCGTGTCTGCGGCGCGAGGATGAGGACCGCCGGGCCGGGCGCGGCCGCTTCGCCCCGCCCGGCCCGGCGGCCGTCGGCGCCGACGACCCCGCCGAGGGCTGACGCCGTGCCGCCCGCGCCGGCCGATCCCGTCGTCGCGCGTCTCGACCCGGCGCGCCTCGACGAGCTCGAGCGGCTGTGGGGCGCGCTTCTCGCGCGGCATGCCGAGGTCTGGGACGTGCTACCGACGCGCAGCCCCGGCGAGTCGTGGGAGCGGCGACGCCGTCAATACGAGGGCTGGCTCGCGAACGAGGGTTCCTTCGTTCTCGTGGCGCGCCGTGGGGACGCCCCGGTCGGCTACATCCTCGTCGACATCACAGAAGGAGACGAGACCTATGTGACCGGCGAGCGCCTGGCGCGGATCGAGACGCTGGTGGTCGCGGAAGGTGAACGCGACGCCCGACTCGGCGGCCGCCTGTTCGATGCGGCCATGCTCGAGCTCGAGCGGCTCGGCGTCGACGACCTTCTGGTCGACCATATGGACGGAAACGAGGCCGCGCTCCGGTTCTACCAGCGGCGCGGCTTCACCCCGTTCGTCCACCTGCTCTACGCCAAGCGGCCTGCGTCGGAGCCCGCGACCGGGGAGTGCACGTGAGCGAGCCGAGATACGTGAGCGTCATCGGCGCCAGCCGGGCGACGCCGCAGCTGGCGGCGAAGGCCGAGGAGCTCGGCGAGCTGCTCGCCGAGCGCGGCTGCGTCGTCGTGTGCGGCGGCCGCGAGGGCGTCATGGATGCGGTCGCTCGCGGCGTGAAACGCAAGGGCGGCGTCTCGATCGGCATCCTGCCGGAGGCCGATCGCCGGCGCGCCGCCCCCGACCTCACCTACACGGTCTGCAGCGCCATGGGCTACGCACGCAACCTCAGCGTGGTGGCCAGCGGCGACGTGGTGATCGCCGTCGGTGGCGCGTGGGGCACGCTCAGTGAGATCGCGCTGGCGCGCAACGTGGACAAGCCCGTGATCCTGCTCGATACCTGGAGCGTGACGCCGCCCGGCGGCGGCGCGCTCGACGGGGTACGGCGGGCAGCGACGCCCGCCGAGGCCGTCGAGCTGGCCCTCACCCCGGAGGTTTGAACGCCGGCCGGGACTCGCGTCTCGCCGGCGCCGCCCCGCCGATCACCTTCGCCTCGCCCACGAGCTGCAGCGCGCGCAGCCCCAGATACAGCTCCATCAGGTCGTCGACGTCGGTGAGATCGACGCCGAGCACCGTCTCGATGCGCCGCAGCCGCTTCTGCAAGGTGTTGCGATGGACGAAGAGCGCCTCGGCGGTGGGTTGCACCGCGTAGTGGTTGTCGAGGAGCGTGCGCAGTGTCTCCAGCAGGTGTGTGTGCCGGCGGGCGTCGTACTCGAGCAAGGGAGCGATGGTGCGCCGCGCGATGTCGGCGAGCGCCTCCTCGCTCTGACCCTGAAGCAGCCGGAACCTTCCGCTGAGCTCCTCGAAGAGGACGAGACCGTGTGCGTCGATGCCTCGCTGCGCGGCGGCCAGGGCATCGAGCGCCTCCTGAAGCGCCTTCGGTCCGGCGCCGGGGCCTCGGTGCGCGCCTGACACGCCGACGGCGAGTTCCACCCGGTACGGCTCGCCGCCGGCGAACGTCTTGAGGCCGAGCAGCAGGTCGCGAGCACTGCCGCTTCCCACAGACGGGTAGCCGTCCGGCAGCAGGACCGCGACGGACGTCGCCCTCGGCCTGCTGAGAAACGCGATAAGGCGGTCCCCGTAATACGTGTCGACCGCCTCCACCAGCGCATCCTCGAACTCGTCCGCGCGGCGCCCCTGGTGCTGCGCGTCGCCGAAGTCGCAGATCGCCACGCGCCACGCCTTGCGCAGGTCGACGCCGTGCTCCGCGACGAGCGCCGTGAGGTCGTCGGGCGCGCCCGCTCCGTCGAGCAGGTCGCGCAGCAGCCGGCGGCGCAGGCGGCGCGTGGCGACGATCTCGTCGCGGCGTTTGAGCAGGTCCAGGGTGATCAGCCGCTGGAGGAACGACAGCGCCATGTCCACGAACTCCGAGCTGGACGTCTGCGCGGCCGACGCCACGATGAGCCGCTCTAGCTTTCCGTACAGCAGGACCTCGCGGCAGAAGTACCGAGACGGGCCCACCTCGACGATGCCGAGCGCGCTCGCATCCGTGAGCTCGGCCCACGACTCCCACACCTCTTGCGCCCGGCGTCTGGAGTCGGTCGTCACCGTACTGGTGACGACATTGCCCATGCCGTCGAGCAGCAGCATCGGCATGCCGATGAGGGCCGCCACCTTGGCCATCAGCTCGTCGGCTCCGGCCTCAGCGATGAGCAGGTCGAGGAGGTCGTTCTGCAAGGCGACGGTGCGGCGCAGGCGATGCAGGTCTGCGGAGGCCAACGCGTTGTACACGTACGAGAGGACGTTGCGCGTGAGCCCGCCCACGGGAAGCTCCAGGATCGGCAGCTTGAGTCCCCGCGCCCGCTCCACGAGCTCCGGCGGGACCTCGTCCACGAAGTGCCCCAGCGCGACGACGAGGGCCGCCGTGTCAATGCTCGCCAGCCGATCCAGCTGGTAGAGCCCGACGGCGACGTCGTTGCACCAGGTCCGACCCGACTGGATGAGCACGCTCTCGCTCGTGAGGTACTGGACCGGATCGTCGGCATCCGAGAAGTGGACGCCCCTGATGACCCGCCCGAGGCCGACGTCGCCGGTCGGCGCCATCAGCCCGAGGCCCGAGTGGTGGAGGAACTCGCGTACCGTGAGCACACCGGATGCGCCCTTGGCCTCGTCGCTCACGGCGTCCTCCTCTTCCGTGTACGTATGGTGTGCATCTGCCCACCTTCACGCAAAAGAGTGTGCGCCCGGGTGCCATCGTTACCTTCGCATTGGGACTACAGTACCACTACAGGTATCGAGAGATGAATCCCCCCGGCGCACCAAGGCCGGCAGCGAGAAGGAGACACCATGAAGTCACAGGACTGGCTCACCAAGCACGACCTCAGCCTCACGTTCGACAATGCCGGCCGGCTCTGGAAGTTCCGTCCGACCAAAGCGTCCCACGGCCGTCAGCCCGTCGACGCCCACATCGTCGACAACACCATCGAGATCACCGTAGTCGTCCCGGGCATCGCGACGGGCGACGTGGACCTCCGCGTGCAGGGCGACGTGCTGCAGATCCGCGGCAAGACCGACCACACCATCGACCTCGCCTGCGACGTGGCTCTCCCCATGGCCTTCAGCCTCGACCAGCTCGAGACCGCCTACACCGACGAGGCGCTCGCCATCCGCGTGCTGCCGCCGGTCAGGGTCCGCAAGACCACCGTCGAGTCCATCCCGGTGGCCGTCTGACAGCCACCGCCCGAGCTACGAATCCGTCGCCTGGCGGACCGTGACGAGGGGGGACCGGGACCTCCCCTCGTAGGCCTGCTCCCGGCCCCCGCGACGCGTTCGCCGAGAGGGGGCGCGTGAACCAGCGGCGGTCGGGCCGGGCGAGCGCCGTCACTCATCCCGCCGCATGATCGTCCACCCATGGACCGCCGCATCGTGCCCAGACGTCGTCGCATCGCTGCTATAGTATCCGCTCCCCGGCGGGCGGCTGTGTCACTCGGGAGCTGAAGTGCGGCACGACAGCGCGAGACAGGTGTCGATCGAGGCCAAGTACATCCGGCCGCTGCACGGCCATGCCAGCCTCAGGCCCGACGTTCACGAGGCCTTCGCCGCCGCGTTCACGCGGCGGCTCACGGTCGTCTGCGCGCCGGCCGGCTACGGCAAGAGCACTACTGCAGCGGCAGCGCTCGAGCGCCTCGACTGGGCGAGCTCCTGGTACAAGCTCGACCTGCTCGACCACGACCCTCTCGCCTTCCTCGCCGGTATGGTGCGCGCGGTCCAGCGCACGTGCCCCGGCTTTGGCGACGCCCTCCTGCTGGAACTCGAGGCCGGACCTGTCCGAGATCTGCCGGTGGAGGTGTTGGCCGCTCGTTTCTGCTCCGAATGCGACCGGCTCGTGACAGAGGGTCTCCACATCGTCCTCGATGACTACCACGAGGCGATGGACGCACCGGCGATGAACGATGTGCTCGGTTACTTGCTGGAGAACTGCCCGCCCACCGTCCACTTCGTCGTCCTCACGCGCTACGAACCGGCCTTCCGACTCGAGAAGCTGCACCTTGGCGGTGAGGTCGCGCGCATTGCTCGCGAACTCCTGCTCTTCGACGCGGGACAGGTTGCAGACGTGCTGCACGAGCGGTCCGGGGAGGATCACGACCCCGCGCACATTCGCAGACTGCTGGAGCTCACGGAAGGATGGCCCGCGAGCGTGGTGCTCGCCGGGATGGCGCTCACCTGGCTCGATGCCGCCACGCTCGGAGACGCCTTGGGCGACCCGCGGCTGAGGGCCGACGTATTCTCCTATCTCGCCGAACAGGTCCTGCGGCGCCAGAGTCACGGAGTACAGGAGTTCCTCCTGCGCACCTGCTGCCCCGAGCATGTGACGGTCGAGCTCGCCGAACGGCTGACGGGCACGAGCGGCGCCTCCCGCCACCTCCACTACCTAGCCCGCAACCACATCTTCACGTTCGACGGCGATAGAGCCGGAACGTACCGGTACCACAACCTGTTGCGCGACTTCCTCCGCCAGCGTTTCGTCCACGATCACGGGGAGGCGGAATACCACGCCCTGCAGGTCGAGACGGCGGTCGCGCTCGAGGACAGCGGCGACCGCTCCGGCGCGATCGAGCTGCTCCTGGCGGCGAACGAACCCCGGTTGGCTCTCGACATGGTCGCGAGAGGCGGCGAAGCCGAGCTTGAGCGCCGTCCGTCCGAGCAGCTACGCCTCTGGGTCGGACAACTGTCACCGGCGCTCGAAGCCGGCCAGGCCTGGGCGCTCGTGGTGGCCGGTGTGCTGGGTGCACGGGAGAGCCGATTCTCGGCTGCGCTCGCCGACCTGCATCAAGCTGCGGAGGCAATGGAGCGCCAAGGCGACCGCGACGGCCTCTACCAGGTGCTCTCGATCATGGAGTGGGCGGAGTTCTGGTCAGGCGACTCCTCGGCCAGCATGGCCACCTGCGCGCGCGCCCTGGAATACGCCGACACTGACTCCCAACGGCTGCACACGCTGCTCAGCCTGCTGTCCGCGGCACTCGACATGCGTCGCTGGGACACCGTATCGACGGCCTCGGCGAAAGTGGACCCGCTGCTGCCGCGCGCGAGGCCCGAAGAGGCCGCTCGCGCACAGGCCCTGCGTGCTCACGCCGCTTTCTACCGCGGCGACGTGCGCGCCGCCCGCGACCTGATCCGCGACTGCAATGATTCAGGGCAGACGGCCTCTCAGAGAGCGGCGACGCTCAACACGCACGGGATGATCGA
>DASRZL010000188.1:0-10679 GCA_035686425.1 Thermoleophilia bacterium | reverse complement strand
TCGAGCGTGGCGAGGGCGATCGCCGGCGTCCGCCGGCGCAGGAAGTCGTCGGCAAGCAAGGCCGGGGCGCGGCGGTCGAGGTCGTTGTCGAGCACCACGACGGCGTCCGCCTCCCCGCGGGCCACGGCGGCGAGGCCCTGGACGAGCGTGCCGCCGCCGAGCAGGCGCAGGCCGACGCTGTCCGGCTCAGGCACGGTGAGGATCAGCGGCGCCGGACCTTCGGCACGGCCGCGCAGCGCCAGCGTCAGTTGCGCGGCTGCTCGGATGAGCTCCCGCGAGCCGCTCGAGCAGCCCGCGACGACGAGCGGCGCATCAGCGGCGGCGAAGGCCGCCGCCCACCTCCGCGCCAGCTCGAGCTCGGCATCGCTCAGGTGCGGCACGGCGGGAGCGTCCCGGTCGGACTCCTGCGCGACGGCGAGCGCCAGGCGCACGAGGTCGTCCGGGGTCGCCCGGTGGGTCTCGGCGGCGACCTCGTCCAGCTTGGTCGCGTGCGTGGTCGCGATCCAGAGCGCGCTCGGCTCGCGCCGCTTGATGCGCGTGATCCCGGCGTCGTTCCAGCGGCGGATGTGGTTGCGCTCCTCCACCTCCGACGGGCGCAGGTGCAGCCACGTGCGGATGGTCAGATCGAGCATCGGCGCCGTGCCGGTGAGGTCCTCGCCGAGAACCAGGACCGCGTCGGCGGAGGAGACGTCGGCGAGCGAGCCGAGACGCAGTCGCGGGTCGGCGGCCACGTCCAGGACGGCGCCGGCCAGCCGGTCGTCGGCGTCCGACATGCCGCGGTAGAAGCGCCCGGGTCCGACCAGGGCGCGCAGCGCGTAGTTGTCCTCCAGCGAAGCCCGCGGCGAGCCGATGCCGATGGCGCGGCCGCGGCGCAGGAGTCCGGCCGCGGCGTCGAGCGCGCGGTCCACCGCGGAAGCCGCCCCCTCAGGGTCGCCGGGCGGCGTCGCGGCGGTGACGCCTGGTGCGTCCGGGCCGGACCCGCGCGGCGTGTCGACGGCGGTCTCCGCCGCCACCCGCGCCGACCGTACCCGCTCCGGAGCATTGACGTACTCGTAGCCGTAGCGCCCGCGGTCACAGAGGAACATCTTGTTGACGTCACGGTTGAAGCGGCCCTGCACGCGGCGCAGCTCGCCGCCTCGCGCCGACGGCGTGGTGCTGCAGCCCAGTCCACAGTGCGGGCACACGGACGGCGCCGTCTGCAGGTCCCACTTGCGGGCGTACCGCGCCGCAAACGGCTTGTCGTCGAACACGCCGGTCGGGCAGACTTCGACGAGGTTGCCGCTGAACTCGCTCTCGAGCGTGCCGCTCTCGGCGCGCCCGAAGTAGACCCGGTTGCGCAGCCCGAAGACGCCGAAGTCGCGTCCTCCCGCGTAGTCGTTGTAGAAGCGCGCGCAGCGGTAGCAGGTGATGCAGCGGTTGAGCTCGTGGGTCACGAATGGGCCGAGGTCCTGATTCTCGAAGGTGCGCTTGAGGCCACGGTACCGGCGGTAGCTGTGGCCGGTCATCACCGTCATGTCCTGCAGGTGGCACTCGCCGCCCTCGTCGCAGACCGGGCAGTCGTGCGGGTGGCTGAGCATCATCAGCTCGATCATCTCGGCGCGGAAGCGGATCGCCTCCTCGTCCTCGATGTCGATCCGCGTGCCCTCCTTCGCCTCGGTCATGCAGGCCATCGCGATCTCGCTCTTCTCGTTGCCCTCGCGGTCCGTCCAGTAGCTGCGCACGGCGCACTGGCGGCACGCGCCGATGGACCCCATGATCGGGTGCCAGCAGAAGAACGGGAGGTCGAAGCCCAACGAGAGGGCTACGTCGAGCATGTTGCGGCCTTCCTCAGCCGGGAACTCCTGACCGTCGATCGTCACGGTGACGACCCGTGGCGCGGCTGCCTCGCGGCCGCCGCTCATCGGACCGTCCCCTTCACGACGGGCACGTCGGAGCCGTACCGACGGTAGTGACAGACGCCCTCCGTGATGTGCCGCTCGAAGTCGCCGGGGAACAATCGCAGTGCGGCCTCGAGCGGCTGCGTCGCGCCCGGCGCGAGGTCGCAGAAGCACTTGTCCGAGGCCATGAACCAGACCTGCTCGGCGAGGACGTCCAGGTCGCCGGGACGGCCGCGGCCGTGCTCGATGTCCTCGACCAGCGCCGCGGCCCACTGCAGTCCCTCGCGGCAGGGTGTGCACCAGCCGCACGACTCCTGGGCGAAGAACTGCAGCATGTTCAGCGTCATGCCCACGGGACAGGTCTTGTCGTCGAGCACGACCATCGTGCCTGTCCCGAGGCGGCTGTTGACAGCTCCCATGGTGCTGAAGCCGAGGGGCACGTCGAGGTCGGCCGCGGCGACGAAGGCGGTGGAGGCGCCGCCTGGGCTCACGGCGCGGAGCGCGTACCCGGGCAGCATGCCGCCGGCGTGCACTTCGATGAGCTGCCGCATCGGGATCCCCATCGGCAGCTCGTAGCAGCCGGGCCGGGCCACGCGGCCGGCGACGCCGAAGATCTTGGTGCCGCCCTCGTCGGTCACGGAGAGGTTCTTCCACCAGTCCGGGCCGTGCCGGACGATGGCGGGCACGGCCATGTAGGTCTCGACGTTGTTGACGACGGTGGGCCGCGAGAAGAGACCGGCGCCCGTCATGTGCGGCGGCCGCGCACGCGGGTTGGGGCGCTGGCTCTCGAGGGCGTTCAACATCGCCGACGCCTCGCCGCAGATGTAGCGCCCGATGCTCTCGTGCGTCTCGATGTCGAAGGAGAAGCCGGAGTCGAGCACGTTCGCGCCCAGGTAGCCGCGCTCGCGGGCTTCGCCGATCGCCCGCCCGAGCGCTGCCAGCGACGCGTCGTACTGGGCGCGCACGAAGATGTAGCCCGCGTCCGCCTCGGTGGCGAAGCCGGCCAGCAACATGCCCTCGAGGAGCAGGTGCGGGTTCTTCTCCATGAGGAAGCGGTCCTTGAAACTGCCCGGCTCCATCTCGTCGGCGTTGCAGACGATGTACTTCGGGTGTGGGGCATCTTGGCCGAGCGGCATGGTGCTCCACTTGCGGCCGGTCGAGTAACCGGCGCCGCCGCGTCCTCGCAGCCCCGACTCCGTGACCATCGTGGTGACCGCGGGGGCCTTCAGGTCGCCGAGCGCGCGGCGAAGGCCCTCGTAGCCGCCGGCGGCCACGTAGTCGTCCAACGTCGCCGGCCGGCCGTCGGCGCGCATCGCGCGCGTGAACGGCCGGTCCACCGCGCCGCGGTAGGTCGTGCCGCCGGGGGTGTCGGTGCGGCCGCTCACGCGTATCCTCCGAGGATCTCAGCGACCTGCGAGGGCTCCACGGGCCCGTGCAGCTGGTCGTCTACCATCATCGCCGGACCGCGGTCGCAGGCGCCCAGACAGACGATGGGCAGCAGCGTGAAGCGACCATCGTGGGTCGACTGCCCCATCCCGACGCCGAGCTCCGCCTCGACGGCGACGCGCAGCTCGGCGTACCCGAGGCTCCAGCAGGCGAAGCTGTCGCAGAGCAGCACGACATGGCGTCCCACGGGCCTTCGGAAGATCATGTTGCCGAAGGTCGCGATGCCGTCGAGCTCCGCGACCGTCACCCCAAGGTACTCGCCGAGATCGGCGAGGGCCTCGTCCGAGAGCCAGCGCCGCCGCGCCTGCACGATGCGCATGGCGGTCGCGGCGGCCGCTCGCCGATCCGGGTAGTGCCCGAGCATGCCGTCCAGCTGGCGGGTCTCGTCGTCGCTCAGGCTCATGACGCCCACTCTTCCGGCGTACACGAGCGGGACGCCGTAGGCATACCGCTCATCGGTCCACGTCCGCCATGACGAAGTCGAGGCTCCCGAGGATGGTCACGAGGTCGGCGATCTCGTAGCCCGTGGAGAGCAGCGGCAGCACCTGCAGGTGCGGGTACGACGCCGTGCGGATCTTGACCCGGTAGGCGGCGTTGGCGCCGTCGCTGATCGCGTAGTAGCTGTACTGGCCCTTGGCGCCCTCCGTGTAGATGCTGGCCTCTCCGGGCGGCACGACCGGTCCCCAGCTCACGCCGAGGAAGTGCGTGATCAGCGACTCGATGTCGTGCATCGTGTGCGGTTCCTTCATCGGCGGCGTCGCCAGGGGGTGGAAGGCCTTGTACGGGCCATCCGGCATCACTTCGACGCACTGGCGGATGATGCGCAGGCTCTGGCGCATCTCCTCGACGTGCACGGCGGCGCGGTCGTAGCAGTCGCCGGTCGTGCCGATGGGCACGTCGAAGTCGAACCAGTCGTAATGGCTGTACGGGCGCTGCTTGCGCCAGTCCCAGGGGAGTCCGGCCGCCCGCAGGTTGGGTCCGGTCACGCCCCAGGCTACGGCGTCGCTCACCGAGATCGGCCCGACGCCGACGGTCCGCGCCTTCATGATCCGGTTGTCCATCACCAGCTTGTCGTATTCATCGAGACGCGGTGGCAGGTAGTCGAGGTAGTCGAGCACGGGCTGTTCCCAGCCTTGAGGCAGGTCCTGTGCGAGACCCCCGATGCGGAACCAGTTGGGGTGCATGCGCGCGCCGCAGACGGGCTGGATCACGTCGTCGAAGAGCCGCTCCCTGTCCTCGAACATGTAGAAGACAGGGGAGAGAGCGCCGATGTCCTGCGCGAAGGTGCCGTAGAAGACGAGGTGGCTGGCGATACGGTAGAACTCGCACATCATCACCCGAGCGACCTGTGCCCTGTCCGGAACCTCGATTCCGCAGAGCTTCTCGACGCTGAGGACCCACGGCAGGTTGTTGGCGACCCCGCCGAGGTAGTCGATGCGGTCGGTGTACGGGATGAAGGTGTGCCAGCTCTGGCGCTCGGCCATCTTCTCGGCTCCGCGGTGGTGGTAGCCGATGTCGGGGATGCAGTGGACGATCTCCTCGTCGCGCAGGCCGACGATGACCCGGAAGGGCCCGTGGGTGGCGCCGTGCTGCGGGCCGATGTTGAGGTACATCAGCGTCGGGTCGTCGTCGTTGGACGGCAGGCCCCACTCCTCGGGCTTGAAGCGGAGCTGCTCCTGCATCTCGTCGACGACCTCGTCCGGCAGGTCAAAGGGGCCGTACTCGGTGCCGCGGGACGGGTGCTCCTTGCGCAGCGGGTGGCCTTCCCACCAGGGCGGCATGAGCAGGCGCTTGAGGTCGGGGTGGCCGGCGACGTCGATGCCGAGCATGTCCCAGACCTCGCGCTCGTACCAGTCGGCGGCGGGCCACACGCGGGCGACGGAGTCGACCCGCGGCTTGACCGCATCCAGCGCGACCTTGACGCGCACGTCGGCGTTCCGCTCGTAGGAGACGAGGTGGTAGAAGACGCTGAAGCCGGCGTCGGGCAGGCCCTCGCGGTGCTCCCGCGAGCGCTCGTCCACGCCGCCGAGATCGTAGAGCATGGCGAACGGCTTGGGCGCCGCCGCGCCGAGATAGGCGAGCACCTCGGCGGCGCGCTCCGCCGGCACCCACACGGTCGGGATGCCGTCGGCGGTCGTCTGCGGCGTCAGGGGCACGTCCGGGAACCGCTCGCGGATCTCCTCGAGCACGGCCGGCGGCGGGGCTTCGCCTTCGCCGGCATCCCGCGCCGGCCACTGGCCCGGCTGCTGCGGCTTCTCGTCCACGTCACATCCCGTCGGGTGGGTCGAGCTTGTCGATCTCGGCGAGCCGCGGGTGGCGCAGGTCGCGCATCGAGATGCCGCGGGGCTTGACCACGCCCTGGTCGCCGACCACCCAGCTGAGCGGCCGGCGTTCGATCGAGATCTGGGCTTGAAGGAGCAGGAGGCCCTCCATCAGGGCCGTGGGCGCCGGCGGGCAGCCCTGGACGTAGACGTCGACCGGCAGGAACGAGTCCACGCCCTGCACCACGCTGTACACGTCGTACATGCCGCCCGAGTTGGCGCACGAGCCCATCGAGATCACCCAGCGGGGCTCCATCATCTGCCGGTGCAGCTGCACGACGATCGGCGCCATCTTCTTGAACACGGTCCCGGCGACGATCATCACGTCCGCCTCCCGTGGCGAGATGCGCAGCACCTCGGCGCCGTAGCGGGCCATGTCGTAGCGGGCCGTGAGGCTGGTCGCCATCTCGACGAAGCAGCAGCTGAGGCCGAAGCCGAACGGCCACAGCGAGTTCTTGCGTCCCCAGGCGACCAGCCGCTCGAGGCTCGAGGTGACGACCGGGACGTCGGCGCCGGCCAAGGGCGCGCCCTCGGTGTCGAGCAGTCGCCCGAGCGCCTCGGCCGTGCGCGAGGGGTCGGGTCCACGGCGCGGCTTCACCGTGCGCCCCCGGAGGGACGTGCAGCCGCCCGCGCCGCCCTGCGGCGCCGCCCCGCGGCTCCCCAGTCCAGTCCCCCGACGCGCCAGAGGTACACGAGGCCGGCGAAGAGCAGAAGGACGAACACGAGGAGCTCGAGGTAGCCGGGCCATCCGAGCCGCCGCGCGGCTACCGCCCAGGAGAAGATGAACACCGCCTCCAGGTCGAAGATCACGAAGAAGAGGGCGACCTGGTAGAACTCCACGGAGAGCCGGCGCGGCAGCGGCCCCGCCGGCTTGATGCCGGATTCGTACGGCTCCGCGTCGGGCGCGTGGCGCTGCCGCTCTCCCAACAGGTGGGACAGCACGAGGATGAGCGCCGCGAGCAGCAGGACCAGGGCGGCGTACAGGGCTGCCGGCCACACCGCAGTCGCTAGGAGAGACCCGCCCATTCCGCCCCTGTCGTTCGCCGTCTCCGGCCGGAGGTCCCGCGCCGGCGGGCACCTCCCCCCGCCGCCGTGGTCGCCGGCCGCTATCCTTTACGCCGGAACGCATGCATGGTAGAGAACTATCAGTATCAAGCCAGACGGCTCATGTCTACGCACGCGGTGCAGTTCGTCGCCCCGGGGAGCGACGGCGACGTGGGCGACGGAGGCCGACGACGGGGGTCCGAGAGTGAGCCGAGCGTGCGTGCAGTCCGCGGGAGGGTGCGGTCGCAGGAGCGGGTCGAGGGCCGGCCGCGCCGCCGCCTGCGCCCTCGCGCTGGTTGTGCTGGCCGGCCTCGCGGCGGCTGCGCTGCCGGCGACCGCCGCCGGCGTCGCCGCCCCGGAGGGCTCCGGATCGTTCACGCCGGCGCCGACTCCGGCCTCGCCGGCGCCGGCGTCGACCTACGCTCCCGGCTCCGGCGGCCGGGTGTACGCGGAGAACTGCTCCGGGTGCCACGGGCCGAGGGGTGAGGGTCTCGTCGGCCCGCCGCTCGCGGCGGCCGGCTTCGCCAGCCTGGTCGGCCCCATGGTCACGCAGGGCGGAATCAACATGCCGCCGTTCGCCGGCGTGCTGAGCGACGCCGACGTGAACGCGGTCGCCGATTTCGTGGCCCAGGAGTTGGCCGATCCGGCCGCCCGGGAGGCCGAGGTCAGCCCTGGGGGCGACGTCTACCGGCTCTACTGCGCCGGCTGCCACAGCGCCACGGGGCGCGGTGGCGCGCTCACCAGGGGGAACAACGCCCCGAACATCGCCCAGTACCCCGCGGCCGAGGCGCTCGCGGCCATGATCCTCGGCCGCGGCAACATGCCCTCCTTCGCCGGCAACACGCTGGACGTGAGGCAACAGGCGGCCGTTGCGCTCTACGTCGACGAGGTCGTCGTCCACCCGGCGTCGCCGGGTGGACGCGGGCTGGGGTACCTCGGCCCCGTGCCCGAGGGCGCCGTCGGGGCGGTCGCCCTGCTCCTCCTCATCCTGCTCGCCGTCTGGCTGGCGTGGCCCTCGCGAAAGGCGGCCCCGTGACGGAGCCGTCGGAGAGGCCGCCGCGCCGGCCCGCCGGGCCGCCCACCTGGCCGGTGACCATCGGCCTCGTCGCGACCATCGCCGGGGCGATCGGCTTCGCCGTGGCCTTCTGGCAGGATGCCGGCAACGGCTGGATCGGCGGCGCCCTGGCGCTGGCGCTGCTCGGCCTCGGGCTGGCTCTCGCCTTCTGGGGCCGGGACCTGGCCGGCGACGAGGTCATCTCCGGACGCTATCCGGTGCCCCCCGACGACACCGACGGCCAGGCGGCGTTGGCCACACAGCTCGACGACCACGCATCCGTGGTCACCCGCAGAGGCTTCCTGACCAAGCTTCTGGTGTTCGCCGTGGCCGTCTTCGGGCTGAGCCAGGTCGTCCTCCTCGGCGCGCTCGGCCCGTGGCCGGGCGACAGCCTGTTCACCACCGGCTGGCGCAAGGGACGCCGCCTGGTCACCGCCGATGGGGACCCGGTCACGCGTGACGTGCTCGCCACCGGCGGCTTTCTCGTCGCCTTCCCCGAGGGCGGGGAGGACGATGCCAACTCCCAGGTCGTCCTCCTGCACTTCGTGAACGGCGACTTCAAGCCGCAGGCCGGGCGCGAGACCTGGAGTCCCGACAACTTCGTCGCCTACTCCCGGGTCTGTACGCACGCCGGCTGCGCGGTTGCCCAGTACGAGGACGTCGCCCAGGTGCTGGTGTGCCCGTGTCACCAGTCGACCTTCGACGTCCTGAACGGTGCCGCGCCGGTGGCCGGCCCCGCCGGCCGGCCGCTGCCCCAGCTCCCGCTCGCGATCGACGCCGACGGTTTCCTCGTCGCCCAGAGCGACTTCACCGTGTCCGTCGGCCCCGGCTTCTGGGACGCGACATGAAGAGCGACCGCAGACGGCCTGTCGAGCCGGGCGCCGAAGGGACACCGCACAGTAGCGACCGCAGTCGGCCTGTCGAGCCGGGCGCCGATGGGGCACCACTCCGCGATCACGACCTCAAGAGGGGGCTCGGGAAGGCCTTCGGCGTGCGGCGCTCGCCGGTGCGTCCCGCGGCGCGGTGGCTGGACACGAACCTGGGCGGCAGCGGGCTGCTGCGCGCGGAGCTGCGTCACATCTTCCCCGACAGCTGGGCGTTCTTCCTCGGCGAGATCGCCCTCTACTGCTTCATCATCCTCGTCGCGAGCGGCGTGTTTCTCGCGCTGTTCTTCGAGCCCTCCGAGGCGCCGGTCGTCTACCAAGGCTCGTATGCTCCGCTGG
Organism: Thermoleophilia bacterium; assembly: GCA_035686425.1. Lineage (GTDB taxonomy): Bacteria > Actinomycetota > Thermoleophilia > UBA2241 > UBA2241 > CAIXSE01. The sequence goes on along the minus strand of DASRZL010000188.1, from coordinate 1,714 downwards.
CCGGCGCGGAGATGTCGGCAGCCTACGACTCCGCGCTCGGCCTCAGCCTCGACGTGCGCGCCGGGCTGCTCGTGCGCCAGGTGCATCACTGGGCCGCGCTCGTCTTCGTCGCCGCGCTGATCATCCACCTGCTGCGCATGTTCCTCACGGCCGCCTACCGGCGGCCGCGACGCATCAACTGGCTGATCGGCCTCGGCTTGCTGTTCCTCGTCGGCTTCAACGGCCTGATGGGCTATTCACTGCCGGACGACCTGCTGTCCGGCACCGGCCTGCGCATCTCGTACGCGATCACCGAGTCGATCCCGTTCGTCGGGCCCAGCATGGCCTCGCTGCTGTTCGGGGGCGAGTTCCCGACCGGTGGCATCATCGCGCGCATCTACCCCGTGCACATCTTCCTGCTGCCGGCGGCGATCGCCGGCCTGCTCGGCCTGCACCTCGGCCTTCTGTGGCTGCAGCGCCACACGCAGTTCCCCGGACCGGGGCGGAGCGACCGCACCATGATCGGCACGCCGATGGTGCCGGCCTACGCCCTGCGCACCGGCGGTTACTTCCTCCTCTGCGCCGGCGTCATCACCGCCTTCGGCGCCTTTTTGCAGATCAACCCGGTGTGGCTCTACGGGCCCTACCGGGCGTGGGACGCGACCACGGCCGCCCAGCCGGACTGGTACATGGGATGGCTCGAGGGCGCGGTGCGCCTGTTCCCCGGCTGGGACATCCAGATAGGGGGCTTCCTGCTGCCGGCCGTGTTCTGGCCGGCGGTGATCCTCCCGGGCCTCATCTTCACGCCGCTGTTCCTGGTGCCGTGGATGGACTGGGTGGTCACGCAGGACGGCGCCTTCCACAACGTGCTCCAGCTGCCCGGCCAGCATCCGATCCGCACGGCCCTGGCCGCCGGCTTCGTGACCTTCCTCAGCGTTCTCCTGGTGGCCGGCGCCAACGACGTCTTTGCCGTGCTGTACGACTGGTCGCAGCCGCTGTTGCTCACGGTGCTGCAGGTCCTCGTGATCGTGCTGCCGCCGGTGGTGGCGCTGCTGACCTACGTGCTCGTGCGATGGAGGGCTCGCCGGTGGGCGTCGACGGTGCGGTAGCCGGCACGGCGCCCGGGCCCGGCCCGAGCACCGGCCGGGGTCGCCACTCAGATGAGCGCGTCGGCGACGGCGGCCGCCAGCACGAGCGCGAGGCACGGCCCCGTGATCTTGAAGAGCGCCCAGGCGGCCGCCATCGACGGGCGCCGCAGGAGCCGCACGGTGAACGTCCACAGCAGCACGGCCGCGAGGCTCATGCCGGCCGCGTAGACGGGGCCGAAGAGGCCGGCGCCGAGCGGCGCGGCAAGCACGACCGTGAAGCCGAGGACGAAGGCGGCGATGAGGCGGCGCGTCGCGGCGTCTCCGTACCGCGTCGGCGGTGTGGGGATGCCCGAGGCGCGGTAGTCGTCGCCGAGCGCGAGGGTGAGCGCCCACGAGTGGGGCGGCGACCACACTGGGATCAGCACGCACAGGAACAGGATGAAGCCGGACCACGGCGCGCCGGTCGCCGCCCAGCCGATGAGGGCGGGGAAGACGCCGGCGACCCCGCCCGGCACGGCGCTCAGGGCGCTGCGCGGTTTGAGCAGCAGCGTGTAGACCAGCACGTAGTAGGCCGCGCCCAGCAGCGCGAAGAGCGCGGCGAGGCCGCCGGCGACGGCCCAGAGGGCCGCGGCCCCGGCGGCCACGGC
>DASRZL010000187.1:0-7089 GCA_035686425.1 Thermoleophilia bacterium | reverse complement strand
TTGAAGCGGCGCACGAGTGCGCCGTGCTCGTAGTAGTACAGCCGGTACTCGTGGCGGACGTTGACGATGTAGTGCGCATACTTGAAGGGCACGCGGTGAGCGTTCGGCCGATTGACGATCACCAGCTCGGCGCTGGCCCTGCCGGCGTCGTGGTCGGCGTCGGCGTCCATGCGAGCGCGCAGACGAAAGTAGCCGAAGGCCTCCGGCGTCCAGCGCAGCGAGAGGCGCGAGTCGGCGTTCAGCGTCGCCGTCGTCAGCTGCTGCCACACGCCGGCGACGCGCCGGTCGATGGTCACGGTCGCTCCAGGGTGAGCAGGCGCGACCGCGCCCCGCAAGACGATGGAGCCGCCGAGCCAGAGGCTGACCGGAAACGACGTGGTCACCAACGGTCGCACGCGTACGCTCACGTCGGCTGCAGCGGCGTCATGGTCGAGATCGCCGGCATACTCGACGCGATGGTCGGTGATGACCGCCGGCGACACCCTGAAGCGAAAGGCGCCGTCGGCGCCGGCGGTGGTCGAGCCGGCCGGCGACCAGTCCGCGGCGCCGGACGGCCGCGCCAGCAGCGAGAGGCCGGCGCCGGGCACGCCCACGATGGCACCGCTGATGGCGGCGGACCCGGGGTAGACGACGGACGCCGGGTTCGCGCCGGCGCTCAACTGGGTGGGCGCGGCCGCCCGCGCTACTCCGGCGAAGAGCGCCGGGACACAGGTCGCCAGGAGCGCGACGATGGCGATGAGCGCCGGCCGGCGGAGCGCGTCGAGAGCGGAACGGATCAGCATGACCGGCAGTGGAGCTTGAGTGTGTCCGAGACTGCTACGGCCACCGGCGGCGAAGCTGTGCGGGTCGCGCCAAGCACTACGCCGCCGTCAGGGCAGGGCCGGCGCGGAAGCCTCGGGCGCCGGCGACTGGGGTACGGGGGAAGGCGACGGCGGCGTGGCATCCGGCGACGGCGTGGAGGCCGGCGCCGACTGGGCGACCGGGGAGGCGGAGGGTGACGGCGATGGCGAGGACACGACCAGCTCCGATGGCTTGAGCAGCCGGCGACCCCAGGCGAACGCCGCCTTCCAGTAGCTCGAGGTGTTCAGCGACGCCAGCGTGACGCCGTCGCTCGACCCCGTCGAGTGGATGAACCAGCCGCGGCCGAGGTAGAGCCCTGCGTGGTAGATGGAGGTCACGCTCGAACTCGGCCCCTTGGGCCCGAAGAAGATGAGGTCGCCGCACTTGAGCCTTTTCCGCGTGATGCGCGGCTTCGCCCGCTGGGCCATGTCGTGGGCCCCCCGTTCGTTCACGGTGAGCCCGTAGCCGAAGTGCATCTTCATGACGTAGAAGACGAAGCCCGAGCAGTCGAACCCGCCCGCCTTCTGGTAGCCGTACGGCGAGTTCCTCGCCGGGTACTCTCCGCCCCAGATGTAGGGATAGCCGATGTATTTGAGCGCGTACTTCACGACCTGCTTCTGGCGGTCGCTGAGGGTCGGGAAGGTCACGTTCTCGTAGTCGGCAAGTCCGTAGAGCATCCACTCGCCGGCCACGCGGTAGGCGCGGTAGAACATGTAGGCGATCTCCGCCCGGTCGATGGGCTGTGCCGGCGTGACCTCGTGGCCGTCGCCGGCCGCCGGATGGTTGTAGCGCAACTGGAGCTGGCGCGACGCGACCGCGGCGGGCAGGTAGGACCGTGCGCCCGTCTTCCAGTCCGGGTTCGGCTGCCAGCGGCTGGGCAGCAGGGTACCGAGCAGCGACCAGTTGGATGAGGAATACCGTTCCTGGAGCCAGCGGGTCATCACACGCTCGGCCTTGGCGGCCGTGACCTTCGCCGTCGGCAAGAAGTTGCCGTTCCTGTCCAGAGACATGTAGCCCTGGCGCACCGCCATCTGGATGACTGTGTAGTAGCGGTGGCCCTTGGGGACGTCGTTGATCTCGACCGGCGTGATCCTCTCGCCGTAGTGGCCCGAGGCGAGGACGATGGAGCGCGCCAGAAGCTCTCGCGTGATGGCGCGCTCAGGCTTGAAGGATGGAGCGAAGTCGTCAAGAAGGCGGTGGCCGTCCACCGACCGGTTGGTCACTGAGGAGATATATGCGTAGGCCCAGTGGCTCTTGCGCACGTCGCCGTAGGACTTGGCGAGCGCCGGCACGGCGAGCGCGGCCAATGCCGCCGCGCACAGCGCCGCGAGGGTGATGAAGCGAAGGAGGGTCCGGCGTGAGCTCATGTCTCCTGCTGCTATCGGCATGCGGGCCGGCGGCTTGAGCGCGGCCGGGACCGCCCCTGCGGGCACGGGCACGCTTTCGCCGCCGGCCCCGCCTTTCCCTACGCGAAGCGTCCAGGGTAGCAGGCGTGGGCGCCCGCCACCCACAGGCCGCCGGCGCCCCGACGCGGAGCTTGTTCCCACGGTGCGCGACCGGGGCTAGGACCGCAAGCCTCCACGGCGTCTTGAGGAAAGGAGAACCCTGCCGATGTCAGAAGGAGTCATGACCACTGCCAACGCGTTTGCCTCGCTCCTGCGGGGCGCGTATCCTCACCCGCGGAGGCGCCGGTGCCCCAGGAGCCTATGAACACCTTTCACCCCACATCCCCCCAGAGCCAGGCCACCTTGTCGAGGCCGCGGCACGCCGCGCGCCGAGGCAAGCTGGCGCTCGCCGGCGCGCTCGCCGTCTTCGCCCTGCTGATCGCCGCAGGTCCCGCGTCCGCGTTCTCGACGCAGTACGCTTTCACCGTCACCGGCCACGGCTGGGGGCATGGCGTCGGCATGTCTCAGTGGGGCGCCTACGGCTACGCCAAGCACGGCTGGACCTACAAGGCGATCCTCAAGCATTACTACACCGGCATCTCGTTCTCGAAGGTCGCCAACTCCGTCATCCGCGTGCGCCTGCGCAGCGGCCTCGGCTCGGTCAAAGTGACGTGCCCCAGCGACTTCACCGTCAAGGGCACCGGAGCGGCGTCGACCATCCCCGGTGGCACCACGGCGACGACCACCTACACCGGCAGCGCCTACCGCGTCGTCGCCGGATCGTTCCGCAAGAACTTCAGCGCCGCCCCGACCTTCGCGCCGACTTCCCGCGCGCTGCGCATCCTCACGGCGACCGACCTCGGGGACAAGGGCGCATATCGCGGGAAGATCAAGGTGGCGCGGGTCGGCGGCGCTCTCATGATGATCAACCACGTGCCGCTCGAGAGCTATCTGCGCGGCGTCGTCCCACACGAGGTGTCGCCGTCGTGGCCGAGGGAGTCGCTCAAGGCGCAGGCCTGCGCCGCCCGCGCGTACAGCCTGCGCAGCCGCCAGCCCGGCCAGGCCTGGGACGTCTACTGCGACGTTCGCGATCAGGCCTACGTCGGCGTCGACATCGAGGACTCGCGCACCAACGCCGCCATCCGTGGCACCGCCGGCATCTGCCCCACATACGGCGGCAAGCCGATCTTTGCCGCGTACTTCTCCTGCTCCGGTGGTCACACCGAGAACATCGAGCTCGCCTGGGCGGGCGCCACCAGCACTCCGTACCTCAAGGGCGTGAGCGACCCCTACGACTACTACGGGTCGCGGCACGACTGGGGGCCGGTCCGCCGCTCCGCGTCGCAGGTCGGCAGACCGCTGGCGGCGAAGGGCTCGCTTCGCGCCGTGTACACCGTCAAGCGGGGCACCTCGCGGAGGATCGTCAAAGCGGCCATCGTCGGCAGCGGCGGCACCAGGTACATCGACGGCGGCTCGCTGCGCATGAAGCTCGGGCTGAACAGCGCCTGGGCGGTCTTCACCAGCATGGGCATCAGCCCGTCCGCCCGCAACCGGGCGAGCATCACGGCGGGCAAGCGCATCACCCTCAAGGGGCGCCTGTATCCGGCCCGGGCCGCAGGCGCCACGGTCACCCTGCACTTCTACTACGCCGGCCGCTGGCGCTCCAGGCGCGTCGCGACGACGCGCGCCGCGGAATCCCTCCCGGGCGGCTACACCGCCCGCTACTCCGCCTACAGGATCTCGGTGGGTCCGGCGCAGACCACCAAGTACTACTTCTCGAGCGGGAAGGCGAAATCGCCGACTACGACGATCACGGTCAACTAGACAATCCCGTGCGTGCGGCGGCCCGGGCCTGGTAGGGGTAGGCCCGGGCCGCCTTTGCCTTCCAACTGCCGGGACAGGACCAGCGCCGGGAAGGCAGATCTGGCGTTGCTTCAGTCCGTCGTCACTCGCATCCCTCGCCGAACCGGAGGTCGGTGCGTTGCAGCAACTCCTCGGCCGTCCCGGACGCCACGGGCGACTGGTTGTGGCGGTGTATCTCGCCCTCGACCATGTAGAGGACGTCCTCGGCGACGTTGGTGGCATGATCCGCGAGCCGCTCGAGATACCGCGCCACGCTGAACAGGAGCACGATCGCATCGAGGTGCTCGAGGTCGGCGCGGATCACTCCCTTGAGCACGTCGATGAGGTCCGCGTACAGGTCGTCGATCTCGTCGTCGGCTGCCAGGACCTCGTGCGCCTTCACCGCGTCCTGCTGAACGAGCGCGTCGAGCGCTTTCTCCAGGATGGCCTCGGTGCGGTCGGCCATCACGGCGACGCCGTGAGGCACAGGCACGGCGGGCTCGTCCAACAACTGCAGGGCGCGCTCGGCGATGTTCGACGCCAGGTCGCCGATGCGCTCCAGCTCGCTGTTGATCTTGATCACGGCCGCGACGAAGCGCAGGTCGCCGGCGACCGGCTGGTAGAGCGCCAGGATCTTGAGGCACTCCTCTTCGACGTCGATCTCGTGCTGGTCGACCAGGACGTCCGTGGCGATCACGCGGCGCGCCTTGGCGGCGTCACGTTCGTCGATCGCCTGGAAGGCGAGGCGCAGGCTCTCCTCCACGAGTGCGCCGAGCGCCAGGATCTTGCGCTTCAGTCTCTCGGTCTCTCGCTGCAGATGTCTCATCATGCCTCCGGGCCTCAGCCGAACCGGCCGGTGATGTATTCCTCGGTCTGCTTCTGCGCCGGGTTGGAGAAGATCTGCGTCGTCGGACCGAACTCCACGATGCGCCCCTGGAAGAAGAAGGCCGTGTAGTCGCTCACCCGCGCGGCCTGCTGCATGTTGTGGGTGACGAGCACGATCGTGTAGTTGCTCTTGAGCTCGAGGATCAGCTCCTCGATCTTGGCCGTCCCGACCGGGTCGATGGCCGAGCAGGGCTCGTCCATGAGCAGCACCTCGGGCTCGGCGGCGACGGCCCGGGCGATGCACAGGCGCTGCTGCTGCCCGCCGCTGAGCGCGTTCCCAGGCTCGTTCAGCTTGTGCTTGACCTCGTCCCAGATCGCCGAGCGCTTCAGCGCTTCCTCGACCCGGTCCGAGAGCTCCGAGCGGCTCAGCCGGTAGTGCTGCCGCAGTCCGTAGGCGACGTTGTCGAACACGGTCATCGGGAACGGGCTCGGTTTCTGGAAGATCATGCCGATGCGGCGCCGCAGATCCAGCAGGTCCGTCTGCGGCGACAGGAGATCCATGCCGTCCATCAGGATCTCGCCCGTGGCGCGCTGGTCGCGGTAGAGGTTGAAGATGCGGTTGTAGGTGCGGATGTGCGTCGACTTGCCGCACCCCGACGGCCCGATCACCGCCGTGACGCGGTTCCGCTTGATCTCGATGTCGTTGTCGAAGAGCGCCTGCGACTTGCCGTAGAAGAAGTCGAGGTGCCGCACCGAGATCTGACTCGGGAGAGCGTCGAAGTCCTCGTCGACGCCCCGTCGCGCCTCTGCCACCTCGAGCCGGGGCGGCACCACGGTGGCCTGCGACTGCATCTGTGTCTCGTCTGTCACGGTCGTCCCTACCATTCTTTGCCTCGCTGGAAGAGCAGCCGCACGAGCAGGTTCATGCCGAGCACGGCCACGATGATCACGAGCGCCCCGCCCCAGGCGAGGCTCTGCCACGCCGGGTACGGGGTCCCGGCCAGGTCATAGATGGTCTTGGTGAGGTTGGCGACCGGGCCGCCGAAGAAGCCACCCGACCCGAAGAGCCCGCTCATCCAGTACGGGCTGCTGAGCGCGGTGAAGAGGAGCGGCGCCGTCTCGCCGGCGACGCGCACGATCGCCAGGGTGGCACCCGTGATCAGGCCGCCACGCGCCGCCTTGCAGACCACGCCGAGCGTGACCTTCCAGCGCGGCGCACCCATCGCCAGCCCCGACTCGCGGAGCTCGTTGGGCACCAGGTTGAGGATGTCCTCGGTGGTGCGCGCCATGACCGGGAGCATGATGAAGGCGAGGGCGATCGAGCCGGCGAACCCGGAGTAGTGGCTCACGGGCTTCACCATGATGGCGAACGCGAACACGCCGACGATGATCGACGGCACGCCCATGACCACGTTGGCGATCATGCGGACGGCCGTCGCCACGCGTCCGTTGCGGCCGAACTCGGCCAGGTAGATGCCGCCGAAGAACCCCGTCGGGATGCCGATGGCGGCGGCGACCAAGGTGATCACCAGCGTGCCGACGATCGCGTTGGCGAGGCCGCCGCTCGTGGAGGTGACGTCCTGCGGCGTGGACTGGGTGAAGAAGCTCCAGCTGATCGCCGAAATGCCCCTGACGACGACCTCCCAGACGACGAAGGCCATGACGGCGATGCCGAACCAGGCGCCGATCCAGGCGAGCACCTTGACGATCAGGTCGACCGCCTTGCGTCTGGCGACCGAGCGGTGGCGAAGAGCCGGAGCCTTGCGGCCGCTCTGTGCGACGGTGCCGAGCGGTGCTCCTCCGGCGCCCCGCTCGGTGGCTTGGCTTCGGCGGCCATTCATGCCCGGCCTCCCGTCTTCCGCTGCACCCTGCGCAGCCACAACTGGGCGATGACCTGGAACACCATGCTGATCAGGAAGAGGATCAGTCCGAGCTCGATGAGCGCGGCGATCTGGATCTGGTCGGTGGCTTCGTTGAAGGTGTTGGCGATCAGCGAGGCGATCGTCGTACCGGGGTCGAGCAGCGAGCGAGGCAGGTCCGTGTAGACGCTGCCGACGATGAAGGCGACGGCCATCGTCTCGCCGAGCGCGCGACCGAGGCCGATGAAGACGGCCCCAACGATGCCGCTGTTCGCGTAGCGCAGGCTGATCTTGTGGAGGACCTCCCAGGTCGTCGATCCCATACCGTAGCCCGCTTC